>CAZNLW010000001.1:0-27238 GCA_964574205.1 uncultured Rhizobiaceae bacterium
GGCTCCACCTCCGGCCTGCCCAATTTCCGCTATCTGGAGAACGAGCAGCATCGCCGGGAGGTGGCCGCGTTCTGGGGTATCGACGAGGATTTCCTGCCGAGAAAGCGCGGGCTCACCCAGACGGACATCTACAAGGCCATGGAAGCCGGCGAGATCAAGGGCGTGTGGCTGATCGCCACCAATCCGCTTACCTCGCTGCCGGATTCCCACCGCGTGCGGCGGGCCATGGAGCAGCTGGAATTCTGCTGTGTGCAGGATGCCTATGTGGACACGGAATCCAACCAGTATGCCCACCTCTACCTGCCGGCCGGCACCTGGGCGGAGAAGAAGGGTGTGATGACCAATACCGAGCGGCGGGTGAACCTTGTGAAGCCCATCATCGCGCCGCCGGGCGAGGCGAAGCCGGATCTGTGGATCTTCAACCGCCTGGCCGAGCGGTTCAATGCCGAGCGCGTCAAGGCCGGCAAGAAGCCGCTTTCCTTCCCCGAGGATGCCTCGGATGTCTTCGACGAGATGAAGCAGCTCTCGAAAGGGCGGCTGTCCGATTCCACGGGCATGGATCACGCATTGATCGAGAAACACCGGGGCATCCAGTGGCCCTATCCGGCCGAGAAGCGGGAAAGGGGCGAGCCGCCGAAGAAGGGGGGCGTGCGTCTCTATACGGAGCCGGCCACCTTCATGCACCCGGATGGCAAGGCCCGCCTCATCCCGCTGCCGTGGGAAGACAACAACGAACGGCCGGACGAGGAATATCCCTTCTGGCTGAACACGGGCCGGCTGGTGGAGCACTGGCATGGTCGGTCCAAGACGGGCAAGGTGGCCAACAACAACAAGTTCAGCCCCATTCCCTTCATCGAGATCCATCCGGACGCGGCGCGCGATCTGGGCATCCGGCACGGGGAATACGTGCGGCTGGTGACGCGGCGGGGGGATGCCATCGCCATGGCCATTCCCACGGGGCGGGTGCCCTATGACATGGTCTTCATGCCGTTTCACTTCCACAACGCGGCCAATCGGCTGACCCTGGGGCTGCTGGATCCGCATTCGCGGCAGCCGGCCTACAAGCAGCAGGCCTGCCGGATCGAGCGCATCGAGGACCAACGGCACGCCGCAAAACTGTGCATGGAAATGCGGGCCTATTGAGTTCCTGACGTCAGGGGCCAGGCGATTTCGGCCATGATGTCCATTGAGGGTTGACGTCTGCCATGTTCAATCGTCGCGAGAACGAGCCGGACTATGCGGTGCTGACCGGCAAGTCCACCCACGAAAAGAGCCAGTGGGGCACGCCCATCGAGCTGGCGCCCGAGGGCAGCCCGCTGCGGGAGGAGCCCTTCATCGTCAATGGCGACGAGCCGGGACACAACCTGCGCAATCCCAACCGCTACAAGCAGCATGGATTCTACTTCAATGCCGACAACTGCATCGGCTGTCATGCCTGCGAGACCGCCTGCGCAGAGAAGAACTGCACGCCGCCACACATCAATTTCCGTTCCGTGGGCATCGTGGAAACAGGCACATATCCGGCCTATCGCCGGCTCAACATCTCCATGGCCTGCAACCACTGCGAAAACCCGGTGTGCCTGAAGGGCTGCCCGACGCGGGCCTACACCAAGTTTGCCGAATACGGGGCGGTGCTGCAGGATCCGGAGATCTGCTTCGGCTGCGGCTATTGCACGTGGGTGTGTCCCTACAATGCGCCACAGCTGGATCCCGTGGCCGGGCACGTGAGCAAGTGCAACATGTGCGTGGATCGGCTGGAGGTGGGACTGAAGCCCGCCTGTGTCGCCGCCTGCCTCGGCAACGCGCTGGATTTCGGCGTCATCGAGGAAATCCCGGAGAACCGGGTGCAGGCGGCACTCTCCATTCCCGGCTTTCCCGATCCCTCCATCACGCGGCCGAATATCCGCTTCCAGCAAACGAAAACGCTGGAGCGGGAAGTGAAACGGGTGGATTCCCTGCCCGTGAAATATCACCTGGACGAGGATACGGGACGCTATCTGCCGGAAGTGGACGAGGACAAGCGGCCGCCGGTGGAATGGAACCTGAAAAGGCTGCTGACCAGCCACGAGATGGCGCATGTGGCCTTCACCCTGTCGATGCAGGCGGTGATGGGCGCCTTTGCCCTGCTGACACTTTCACGGTGGTTCGGCCTCGCGCCGCTGGCGGGTGTGGCCAGTGGAGGCGTGTATGTCCCCCTGTTATGGGTGATGGTGGCGCTCGCTACCTTCGGCCTGTTCAAGCTGAACATGCACCTGGGGCGGCCGCATCGGTTCTATCGCGGGTTCTACAACCTGAGGCTGTCGCCGGTCAGCCGCGAGATTGCCGGCGTCTCGGTGTTCTTCGCCGGACTTGTGGGCCATGCCATCTTTGCGCCTTTCGATGGCGGGTTTGCTGCCTTCATGCGTGAGGTGCTGGCAGGACTGGCGATGGCCGGCATGGCCTTCGGCGGATATTACATGTATCGGCTCTATCGCATTCCGGCGCGGCCATTCTGGAATCACTGGCATACGGGCGCCAGCTTCTTCGGCACGGCCCTGTCCCTGGGCGCGCTGCTGATCGGCGCGGCAGCCTGCCTCGGCGGTGTGGCCAGTGGTGCGCTGGTGGCCACGGTGGCCGGGCTGGTGGTGACAGGGCTGGCCATCGAATCGGCAGGGTTGCTGATCCAATGGCAGCAGCAGCGAGAGGCTTCGTCCGAGGCCGCCGTGTCCTGGCTGTTCATGACCACTCTCTATGGTCGCACCTTCCAGCTGAGACTGGCTCTCATGGCGACTGCGGCCGTGCTGGCGGCCATCGTGCTGGCCACCGTGCAGGTGGGGGGACAGCCCGGACAGGTGGTGCTGGGCGTGCCCTTCTGGCTGATGGCTCTGACGACGCTGGTGCAGGCGGTGCTGGGACGGGCCCTGTTCTATGCCGTGGTGGTGCCGACCACCATGCCCGGTGCCTATTTCTGGAAGAACCCCGGCTTCATCGAACACGCGCGGGAGATCGGCCTGGCGGATCGTTACAATCTGGGCGTGGTCAGCGAACGGCACCATCGGTTTCGTTTCGACGAGCTGTGGCAGACCCTCCGCGAGACCACATGGCAGGAGAAGTGGGACCAGTTCAGGCGAATCTTTACCGGCTGAAATGGTCGGGGCGGGGGGCGGAACATGGACAGGCTGAAAAGGGACTGGCCTGTCTTCGCGGAATGGGCGAGGGGCGCGATCATGTGGACGCGCCCTTTCGCCTGTTCGGGATGCATGCCGTTTCTCAGAACATGCGAACATGATCATGAACATCGCGTAATGGCCACGATGATGAACGGGGCGTTCATGTCTCCGGGTCTCGGCAGGGTGTGAGCGATTTGGAAAATCGCACAAAAATCAATCCCTTGACATTACACATCTGTCATCTTCAGACAGATTGTCGCATGCCTTCCGGTTGCGCTTGCTTTTTGTGCCGGGGATTGCGAAATACGCCTCCGCAAGGCCGGAATGCACTTTTCCGTCCATGCATTGCCCTTCCTGGGCGTTTCCTCCCTAGACTTGGGCCGCCGAGTTCTCGCGCGGCCCCTTTCTTTTGTCCGATCCCATGCGATGAAGGACCGCAGACGGGGAGGCCGGTGCCCTGATCCATCGGGCCGTGACCAAAGACAAGGGGCCGCATGCTGTCGTGCGGCCCCTGTCCGATGTCCGATCCTGATCGGATCAGCCTATTTCCTGTCGGTTTTTTTGCTCGAGGATTTTTTCTTGCTTTTCTTCTTCTTGTCCCGGCTATCCGACTTTCTGTCGCTTCCGGATGTGTTCCTGGCCTTGCCTTCCTTCTCGTCAGGCCTGGAAGTCTTGCCCTTCTTGTCCTTTTTGTTCTTCTTTTCTTTCTTTTCTTTCTTCTTGTCCGTTCTGTCTTTCCTGTCCTTGTCAGCCTTCCGGTCGGCCTTCGTGTCCTTGGCCCGTGTGTCCTTTCTGTTCTTCTTTTCCTTGCCCCCGGTGTTCTTGCCCTTCATGCGGCAGTAGGAGGCGACCTTCTTGCCATCCTTGCGGGTATAGCCCTTTACCCAGGTGCAGTCGTCACGGCGTTCGCAGGCGGTCTTGCTGTCCAGCTCGCGGCAGGCCTTGGCGGCCTGGGCCGGCTGGCCCGCAAGGGCGGCCGCCAGCAGCATCACGAGCCCGGCGGCCAGGGTTCTTGCCAGTTTTCGCATGGAATGTCCCCCTGTTTCTGCGCAAGACAATGCAGGCCTGTCTGCAACCGGCCTGCAATTCCGTTCTGCGTCTTCGTTCGTTCGGGCCGGGGCAGCCGCCGTCGGCCCCCGATCGCGGGAAGCATGCCACCGGGCAGGGAGCATGGCAAGGGGGAGACAACCGGAGGGTCGCCGCATGCAGCCGTGACGCATGCATTTTTTGCTGGCCTTTTGCCATGATGTGCATTATCTAGGCCCATCAGGATCCGGCAGGACGGGCGCGCCGGCATGATGCATCATGCCGTGGCTGCGGTGCCGTGCTTTTCTTTCTGCAGTGGCCTGCCGGACACGCTGAACAGCATGCCGGCCTTGTCTCGGCCCCTTAACACGAGGCGGCCGGAACAATGTTGTGGAGACAGAACGATGGCGGTTCCGAAGAAGAAGGTGACGCGCTCCAAGATCGGCAAGCGCCGTGGCGGGCACCGCAAGGAAATCATCACCTGGGTGGAAGACAAGCAGACGGGCGAGCTGCGCCGGCCGCACCACATCGACCTCAAGACGGGCATGTATCGCGGTCGTCAGGTCCTGCCGCCGAAGGAGGAGTTCTGAGGCAGGCACCCTCTGCTCCGGTCCGGGCAACCGGCATCGTCAGCGGCGGGCGAGCAACGGGAATGCAAGGGCGCCAGCAATATGCCGGTGCCCGTTTTCATGATCTGCCCGGGCAAGGTGGAAACGGGCGTCACCGGATGGTGACGCCCTGTCTTGTCCCGGGTCCCTTGCGGCTGATGGTTCCTTGCAGGAACTGGCGAGCCGTCCGGGCTCACTCTTCCACCTGGAGATTCTCGGCGGAGAATCGGCCGTTGCGGCCCTCCACGAGGTCGTAGGAGACCTTCTGACCCTCGTGCAGGGTGGAAAGGCCGGCGCGCTCCACGGCCGAGATGTGCACGAAGGCGTCCTTGCCGCCCTCGTCCGGCTCGATGAAGCCATAGCCCTTCTCCGGGTTGAACCATTTCACGGTACCAGTCGCCATGATCGTCTCTCCTTGTGTTGGCGGTTGGAAGGATATGCAAGGTTGTCTCGCGGAAGTCGAGAATGCATGCCTGAGAACAGTCCCGGCCGCGACATGTCTGGCCCGGAATGCGCGATGATGTCCGGCAATTTTCCCGGGCAGAACACTTGTGCCCCCGCATGCCATGGCGTGTGGCCGCCGGCACGTCGAGACGATGCGGCAGCGGCTTGCCCGGGCAGCGAGGGGAATTGGGGATTCGGGATGCGGGAAGCGCAGGGTGCGGACGGTCTTCATGCTCTTGCCTTGCGGTGCCGCATCCGGACAGGAGCGACACCGTTCCGGAAAATCCGTCCATGCGCCTTGTGAACGGACAGTCCCGGGTCTTCACTCTCTTCGCGTTCGGGGCAACCGGGCGTTCCGGGACTGTCTGCCGCGCATCGGAATGCGGAAGGAGATCTCGGAAAAGCGCATCAACCGCGCCGGTCACCTCATGCGAGGGGCACAGTGGCCCCTGCGCCGGCTCAAGTCAAGCCGAATCGCAAAAATTTTGAGCGCCGCTCTCGGGAATGCCCCCGTGGCATGATCCGCGGCGGCCAGGGAGATTGCTGGCTGCCTGCTGTTTGTGCCAATGTGACGCCGACCATGAAAGGAAAAGCACGGACGAGGAAGCATGGTCGAGCCCGCCCAAAGCCGTTTCAGCCTGTTCCGCACCCGGCGCTTCCTGCCGCTGTTCGCAAGCCAGGCCCTGGGTGCCTTCAACGACAACGTTTTCCGCAATGCCCTGTTCATGCTGTTCACCTATCGACTGGCGGCCGAACAGGGTCAGAATGCCGGGGCCCTGGTGGCGCTGGCCGGGGCGGTGTTCATCCTGCCTTTCTTCCTCTTCTCGGGAATGGCCGGCGAGCTGGCCGACCGGCATGACAAGGCGGCCATCGCGCGAACCGTGAAACTGGCGGAGATTGGCGTGGCCCTGCTGGCCGTGCTCGCCCTCTGGCTGGAATGGGTGCCGCTGATGCTGCTGGTGCTGTTCCTGGCCGGAGTGCAGTCCACCTTCTTCGGGCCGGTGAAATATGCCCTCCTGCCCCAACATCTGGCGGAACGGGAGCTCGTGGATGCCAACGCCTTCATCGAGACGGCCACCTTTCTGGCCATCCTCCTGGGCACGCTGGCCGGGGGGCTGCTCATCCTCAAGGAACACGGCCTGCTGATCGTCTCGATGCTGATGCTGGGCGTGGCCGTGGCCGGGTGGCTGGCGGCCCGAAGCATTCCGCCCGCGCCGCCAGCAGAACCGCTGCCGCAGCGCTCGGCCCACTTCATGGCCGCCACCGTGCGCATCATGAAGGAGGTGGTGGCAGACCCGCGACTGTTCGGGGGTGTCCTCGCCATCTCCTGGTTCTGGGCGCTGGGCTCGATACTGCTGGCCATGCTGCCCGTGCTGGTGAAGACCTACCTGGGCGCCAACGAGCAGGTGGCCAATGTCTTCATTGCCCTGTTCACGGTGGGCATCGCTCTTGGCTCCTGGATGGCGGCGCGCCTGCTGAAGGGCGAGGTGTCCGTGCGGCTGGCGCCGGTGGCGGCCCTGCTCATGACACTGGCGCTTTTCGACCTGTGGCATGCCGTGGCCAGTCTGCCAGAGCCCGAAGAGGGGCAGCTCATGGGCCTGGGCGCCTTTCTGTCCACCTGGGCAGGGGTGCGCATCGCGCTGGAATTCGTGCTGCTGGCCGCCTTTGGCGGGTTGTTCGTCGTGCCCTTCTATGCCTGGGTGCAGGATCGGGCGCCGGTGGCGGCACGGGCCCGGGTGATCGCCGCCAACAATGTGTTCAATGCCCTGTTCATGGCCAGCGGCAATTTCCTTCTGGCGATGGCGCTGGCCAATGGCGCAAGCCTGCCGCAGGTCTACCTCGTGCTGGCTCTCGCCAACCTGCTGGTGGCGCTCTGGATCATCTGGCACATGCCGCGGCCGTTCCTGCGGGCGCTGGGGCGGGGGCTGTTCCGCCTGCTCTACCGGGTGGAGGTCAAGGGGATCGAGCATTTGGAGAATGCCGGCTCGCGAGCGGTCATCGTGGCCAATCACAGCTCCTATCTCGACGGGCCGATCCTGGCGGTTTTCCTGCCGGAGGATGCGCATTTCGCCGTGAACACCTTCACCGCGCGCGGCCTGCTGGTGCGGCTGGCCGCAAAAGTCTTCGACCTCCTGCCCATCGATCCCACCAATCCCATGGCCACGCGCACGCTGATCAAGGCCGTGCAGCAGGATCGCAAGGTGGTGATCTTTCCCGAAGGCCGCATCACTGTCACCGGCAGCCTGATGAAGATCTACGAAGGGCCCGGCGTGATCGCCCACAAGGCCAATGCACCGGTGGTGCCGGTGCGCATCGAGGGCGCACAGAAGGCCCGCTTCTTTTCCAAGCTGGCGCCAGGCAAGCAGCGGCTGAGGCTGTTTCCGAAGATCACGGTGGCCATTCTGCCTCCTGTGCGGCTGGAACCGCCAAAGGAGATGACCGGACCGCAACTGCGCCGCTACATGGCGGATCGGCTCTACGACGTGCTCACGGAAGCGGCCTTCGTCACCTCGGCGTGGCGGCGGCACCTGATGCAGGGGGTGCTCGATGCCCGGCGCGACCATGGCGGCCGGCGCAAGGTGGTGGAGGACATCCAGCGCCATCCCGTTTCCTTCGACCGACTCCTGACAGGCTGCCACGTGCTGGGCCGGAAGCTGGCCCGTCTGACCGAGGGCGAGGAGGTGGTGGGCGTGCTGCTCCCCACATCCACGGGTTGTCTGGTCACGCTGCTGGGGCTGCTCACATGCGGGCGCACACCAGCCATGCTCAATTTCTCTACCGGTGCGGTGAACATGGGCGCCGCCTGCAAGGCGGCGCGGGTGAAGACCATCGTCACCTCGCGGCGTTTCATCGAGCAGGGCGGGTTGCAGGATTTCGTGGATTTCCTGTCGAGGCAGGCGCGCATCATCTGGCTGGAGGATGTGCGCGAGGAGATCGGCCTGATCGACAAGCTGCGGGGCATGTTCCTGGCGCGGCTCGGCGAGACGGGGCTGAGGCTGGCCGGGGCGCGGCTGGATCCGGAAGAGGCGGCGGTGATCCTCTTTACCTCCGGTTCGGAAGGGGTGCCCAAGGGCGTGGTCCTGAGCCATGCCAATCTTCTGGCCAATGCCCATCAGGTGCTGGCCAAGATCGATCTCGGCGCCACCGACATCGTGTTCAACGCCCTGCCCATGTTCCATGCGCTGGGGCTGTCGGCCGGCGTGTTCCTGCCGTTGCTGGCGGGCAGCCGGCTGTTTCTCTATCCCTCGCCGCTGCATTACAAGATCATTCCGGAGCTGGTCTATGACACCAATGCCACGGTCTTCTTCGGCACCGATACATTCCTGATGGGCTATGCCCGAAACGCTCATCCCTACGATTTCTACAACGTGCGTTATGTCGTGGCCGGTGCGGAGCGCGTGAAGAGGGAAACCCGGGACGTGTGGATGGAGAAATTCGGCCTGCGCATCTACGAAGGCTATGGGGCCACGGAAACGGCGCCGGTGCTGTGCGTGAACACGCCCATGCATTTCCGCTCCGGCACCGTGGGGCGTTTCCTGCCGGCCATCGAATATCGCATCGAACCGGTTGAGGGCATCGCGGAGGGAGGGCGACTGGTGGTGCGCGGTCCCAACGTGATGAAAGGCTATCTCCGTGCCGATGAGCCCGGCATCATCGAGCCGCCGAAGGATGGCTGGTATGACACCGGCGACATCGTGACCGTGGACGAGGACGGCTACGTGATCATCCAGGGGCGGGCCAAGCGCTTTGCCAAGATCGGTGGCGAGATGGTCTCGCTCACGGCGGTGGAAAACATCATCAGTGCCGCCTTCCCAGACGAGGCCCATGCCGTGGTCAACGTGCCGGATCGGAAGAGGGGCGAAAAGCTGGTGCTGATCACCACCCGCGAAGGGCTGGATCGCAAGACGCTGGCGCGGGCGATGAAGGAGCGCGGGGCACCGGAGCTGTTCATTCCGCGCGAAATCCTCGTGGTGGCGGCACTTCCCGTGCTCGGATCCGGCAAGACGGATTACGTGTCTCTCGGTGCCCTGGCGCGGGAAAGGTTCGCGGGCTGAAGCCTGTGGGTGCCGCTTCGCGGATGGCCGGGAAGGATCAGGGCAGATAGCCGGCGCGGCGCAATTCCTGCCTCCCTTCCTCGGCAAGGCGATGGGCGGCAGGCTCGAGGCGCTCCTCGAGCTCGGCCATGAAGGCACGGCGAGAAAGGCCCGGCTCTATGGCCGGCAGGAATTCCACCACAATGGTGCCCGGCCAGCGCCAGAAGCGGCGGCGCGGCCAGAAGAGGCCGGAATTGAGGGCAAAGGGCACGCATGGCACCTTCAGCGATGCATAAAGGGCGGCGACACCCGGCCTGTAGGCTGGCGGGGCATCCACGGGCCGGCGTGTGCCCTCGGGAAAGATGAGGATCTGGCGGCCCTCCGCCACGGCCTGCCGGGCATGCCTGACCAGAGCCTTGAGCGCGGCCGGGCCCTTCTCGCGCTCCACCGGGATCATCTCGAACTTGCGGATGAACCAGCCCACCAGCGGGATCCAGGTGAGCTCGCGCTTGAGCACGATGGCGGGATCGTCGAACAGGTCGTAGAGCGCGAAGGTCTCCCACATGGACTGGTGCTTGCCGGCCACCAGCAATGGCCGGCCCCGCGGCAAGTGCTCGAGCCCGCGGATCTCGAAGCGGATGCCGGCGAGATGCCGGCACAGGCCGCGGAAAACCCCCGACCACCACTTGAGGGCCTTCATGGACGTGGCGCGGGGCGTGAAAAGATAGGCGAAGCCCAGGATCATGGTGATCGGATAGAGGATGTAAAAGGCGAGGTTGAGCGCCAGCGAGCGCAGCATCACCCCGGCCGTGATGCGCGGCCTTGGCGAGAATGCCGGCGTGTTTTCCTTTTCCGGTCTCTTGCTCATGGTGCGGATCCGTTCATGCCTCGCCAAACATGTCGGAAAGGATGCGCATGGCCGCGGCGCGCGCGCTGGCGAGCGAAATGAGCGTGGCGGCGATCACCACCAGCAACCAGCCACCATAGACCGGCAGGATCGTTCCGGCCGGGCCGAAGAGCAGCTCGCGGGCAGCGTAGCGCAGACCGAGAGACGGCGCCAGCAGGGCCATGAGGGCAAAGACCAGCCAGGCCGCGATCACGCCGGCCATGGCCGCGAGGAAGCCGGAAACAAGGAAGCGGCGCTCCACCTGGCGGGCAATGAAGGCATCGCGGGCGCCCACCAGATGCAGCACCTCGATGGTCTCGCGATTGCTCTCCAGAGCGGCGCGAGCGGCGTAGGCCACCATGATCACGGCTGCCACGACAATGGCCAGCAGAATGCCCAGGCCCAGCCAGCCAATGGAGCGGCCCATGCGGGCCAGCTCCCGGAGCCAGCGGCCGTGGGCGTCCAGGCGGGTGCCCGGCACCTTTTCGGCGAGCCTGGCGGCGAGGGCGTCCACGTCGACCTGCACGCCAGGGCGAAAGCGCACGGCAATGAGGCGTGGCAGAGGCAGCTCGGGAGAGAGGCTGGCCGCGCCCAGCCAGGGGGCCAGCAGGGCACGGTTTTCCGCCTCGGAGAGCACGCGCACGGCTTCCACTTCCGGTCGGGTGCGCAGGAAGGCGGCTGCGGCTGCGGTCCGCCTGTCCATGTCCCGGGCCATGTCCTCGGCCTTGGGCAAGGCAGGCGGCTCGCCCGTATTCGCAGGTGTCTTCCGGGATTTCCCGGAAGGCCCGGTGTCAGCGGCCGGTGGTGGCGCATGGAAGGGCAGCACCTGGGCAGTGGCCTCGGCCACCACGCCCGTCTGCCACTGGGCAATGGCCTGCCAGGCCATGGCCATGCCGCCCAGGGCCATGGCCGCCAGCCAGGTCATGACCGCCATGGCCACCATGAAGGTGCGCAAGGGGGCATGGGTGCGCGGCAGCAGGTTGTGGCTGCGCAGACCCTTGGGCACGGGGGCGGCCCATCCGCTCCTGTCCTGCCGGGACGTGTTCATGAGATGCTGGCCTCCGCGGGCGGCGTGATGCTGACCCGACCATCGCTGATGGTCATGACCCGCGCGCCCGGCGTGGCCGCGATGAGCTGGGCATCGTGGGTGGCGATGACCATCGTGGTGCCCAGGCGGTTGAGCTCCACGAACAGGCGCAGCAGACGGCGGGCCAGCTGCGGATCCACGTTGCCCGTGGGCTCGTCGGCCAGCAGCAGCTGCGGCCGCGCGACAATGGCACGGGCAATGGCGGCGCGCTGGCGCTCGCCGGCGGAAAGAACCTCCGGATAGGCGTTGATGCGATCGCCCAGCCCCACCCATTCCAGCAGTTCGACAATGTCGTTGCGGTATTTCGCCGGCTTCTGTCCGGCCACGTAGAGCGGCAGGGCCACGTTCTCGAAGGTGGTGAGATGATCCAGCAGGCGGAAATCCTGGAAGATGACGCCGATGCGGCGGCGAAACTCGGGCAGGCGCTGGCGGGGCAGACGGGTGACATCCTCACCGAAGAGGCGGATCAGTCCGCGGGTGGGCCTCAGGCCCAGGTAGAGCAGGCGCAGCAGCGTCGTTTTGCCGGCGCCGGATGGCCCCGTGAGAAAGGCCATTTCCCCTTCATGCAGGCGGATAGTGACATCACGCAGCACCTCCGGCCCGCCGGGATAGCGCAAGCCCACGTTCTCCAGCCTGATCACTCCGCCGCTCTCCCCGCTCGATGGCTGGCGAATCGCCTGCCCCACATCCTGCGGTCGTGGCGACCACAAAGGTGCTTTACCCGGGATTAACCATGATCGCCCCTATCATGCCGGCAGAAACAAGGCCGGCGCTGACCGGCAGCATACGGACGAATCGGCCATGACGGCAACCACGGCGATGATAGTTTCCTGTCCTTCCTGTGCAACCACCTATGAGCTGCCGCCGGGAGAGACCCCGGCAGACGGTGCCGTGATCCGCTGTTCGGCCTGCGGGCACAGCTGGCTGGAAGCCACGGCACAGGAGGCGCAAAGCGATGCCGCGCGGGTGCGAAGGCGTCGGGACGGTACCCATCGCCTGCTGCGGCAGGGACTGGTGCCGGTGCCGGCCAGTAGCGCGTCGGCAGACAATCGGTTTCATGCGAATCGGCCGGACGAGACGGAATCGGTTCTCGAGACTCCGGATCTGGAAGACGAGGCCGCCGTGCTGGCCCGGGAAGCCCTGGCCCGTGAGCTGGCGCGCAAGAAGCGCCTGCAGGCCCGGCGGCGCGAACGTCTGCGGTGGGCGGCCCTGGCGGTCTTTCTTGCCGTGGTGGCAGGGGGGGTGCATGGCTTTCGCCACATGCTGGTGCCGCATTTTCCGGGGCTGGCCAAGGTCTATGCCGCCATGGGAATCAATCTCAGGCCGGCGGGGTTTGCCGTGGCTTCGGTCACGGCGGAGCGGGCCACGACACTGGGGGGCGATCGCGTGCTGACGGTGGAGGGTACGCTCGAGAACATCACCGGCACGGCTCGCAAGGCGCCACGCCTTCGCTTTGTCCTGCGGGATGCCGGTGGCGGCGCCCTGCATGCCTGGGAGCTGAAAGCCGTCTCCACGCGGGAGGCCCCGGCCGGACGGCCATTGCAGTTTGTCACGCGGATGGCGGATCCGCCCAAGGAGGCCGTGCGGGTGGACGTGATCCTGCTTCCACGCACCTGATGGCCTGCCGCTCCTCGGGAAAACCTGTTTCAATCTGTGCTTGAATGACCGGATCATGCGCTTCATGATGCCCCTGTCCTGCAGACAGGGGCAATGGCATGCGCACGCTTTCCACCATCGCGGCTCTGGTGAACATCGTGCTGCCGCCGGCCTGTGCCGGCTGCGGGGCGCCGGTGGCGGGTCTCGGTGCGCTGTGCGCGCGCTGCTGGCGGGATCTCGATTTCATCGAGCCGCCTTTCTGTTCCCGCACCGGTCGGCCGCTGGCATGGGAAGGCAGCGAGCCGGCGATGGAGAGCCTGCCGGCCATCCTGCAGGACGCGCCCTGGCACCGGTTGCGGGCGGCGGTGCTCTATCGCGGGCTGGCGCGCGAACTGGTGCGGCGGCTGAAATTTCATGATCGGCACGAAGCGGCGACCGTGATGGCGCGGCTGATGTGGCGGGCCGGTCGGAGTCTTCTGGAAAGCGCAGCGGGCGAGACAGTCCTGCTCGTGCCCGTGCCGCTGCATCCCTGGCGGCTGTGGCGACGACGCTACAATCAGGCGGCAGAATTGGGGCATCACATCGGACGGCTGTGCCAGGCACAGTGTGCGCCGCTGCTGCTGACCCGGCGGGTGAACACGGCACCCCAGACGGGCCTTTCCGGGGCACAACGGCGGCGCAACGTGCGCGATGCCTTCATCGTGCCGCCGCAGGCACAGTCGCAAGTGGCGGGCAGGCCCATCGTACTGGTGGATGACGTGCTGACCACGGGTGCCACCGCCGCAGCCTGCTGCCGGGCCCTTCTGGCGGCTGGCGCGGAGCGAGTGGACGTGCTCGTCTTTGCCCTTGCGGGAGTGGATGCCCCCTTGCATAAATAACCGGCATGGGAAAACGGTGGAAAGCCCGGCCGCACCGGCCCCGGCGACAGCCGGCGCGGCCATTCTGGCGCAAGGGGCGCAATGGAGGAGTTGCGCGCCGGCCCGCGCAGAAAAGGAGACAGACACGGCCCATGGCGGAAGTGATCATCTATTCCACGCGGTTCTGCCCCTATTGCCATGCTGCCAAGCGGCTGCTGCGGGAGAAGGGCGTGACGTTCACGGAGATCGACGTGACCCTTGATCCCGAGACGCGGCGGAAGATGACCGAGCTGGCCGGCGGACGGCACACCGTGCCTCAGATCTTCATCGATGGCCGGCATATCGGCGGTTATGACGATCTCTCCGCTCTCGACGCCGCCGGGGGACTGGACCCGCTGCTCTTTGGCCCGCAGCGCCGGAAGGGATGAGCCCGGGCATGTCCGGCATGCCGAGCAGTGCACGGGTTCCGGCTGGCCAGCCGATCCGGGTGGCCTGCGTGCAGATGTGTTCCGGCCTTGATGTGGCCGTCAATGTGCGGGTGGCGAGCGATCTGGTGCGCGAGGCGGCGGCGCGCGGGGCCCGCTACGTGCTCACGCCGGAGAACACGGCGCTCATGGACGAAGACAAGGCGCGGGTGAGAAGCCTTGTGGGCACCATGGCCAATGATGTGGCCCTGGCCGCCTTTTCCGAACTGGCCCGTGAGCTCGGCATCTGGCTTCATGTCGGATCGCTGGCGCTGAAGCCGGAGGAGGCCGAAGCGGCTGGCGACGACCGTCTGGTCAACCGGTCCATCCTGCTTGCGCCCGATGGCCGGATCGTGGCCTGGTATGACAAGATTCATCTTTTTGACGTAGCGTTGGGAGAGAACGAGACGGTCTATCGCGAATCGGCCTACATCCGCCCCGGGCGCACGGCCGTGCTGGCGCAGGGGGCTGGCATGCGGATCGGATTCTCGATCTGCTACGATGTGCGCTTTCCGGCTCTCTACAGGCGGCTGGCGCGGGCGGGAGCAGAGACGTTTGCCGTGCCGGCAGCCTTCACCGTGCCCACGGGACAGGCCCACTGGCATGTGCTGCTTCGGGCCCGGGCCATCGAGAACGGGGCCTGGGTTCTGGCCGCGGCGCAGGGTGGGGTGCACGAATCCGGGCGGCGCACTTACGGACACAGCCTCATCGTTTCGCCCTGGGGCGAGGTGGTGGCGACGCTTGACGATTCACCCGGTGTGGTGTGCCATGATCTGGACCTGGAGCAGGTGCGCCATGTCCGGCAGCGCCTGCCGGTGCTGGAGCACGAGACCGAATTCGAGATGAAAGTGCAGGACAGCGCATGATCCGCTACGACCTGGCATGCAGCCATGGGCACGAGTTCGATGCCTGGTTTTCCGATTCTGCCGCCTTCGAGCAGCAGCAGGCGGCCGGGCTGGTGACCTGTCCCGTCTGTGGCGACACGAACGTGCGGCGACAGCTGGCTTGTCCGGGCATTCCCGTGAAAGGCAACCGGCGTTCCGAAACGCCGACAGGGAAGCCGGCTTCAGCCACCCCACCGTCAGCGAAGGGCCCGGTCCTGAGTGAGGGCGAGGCGCAGGTGTTGCGGCAGTTCGTGCGTGAACTGCATGCCATGGTGCGCGAAAAGGCGGAATACGTGGGGTCGCGCTTTGCCGAGGAGGCGCGCCGTCGTCATGCCGAGGGCAAGGCAGAGGAACGACCCATCTGGGGCGAGGCCAGCATGGAGGAGGCCCGGGCCTTGCGCGAGGAGGGCATTGACGTGATGCCCCTGCCTCCCTTGCCGGACAAGAAGAACTGATTGTCCGGCCCGCCCGGGAAACAGGACCGGGCCTGCCCGAACGGGGAGTCACGGGTGGCCGGCTTTCTTTCGGTGCAGCCACTCCTCGGCCAGTAAGGTCACGAGGCGGCGGGCCACTTCCGTCTTCGGCAGGCGTGGCCAGGGGCGTGCGCCCGTATCCGAAACGATGACGACCTCGTTCTCGTCGCTGCCGAAAATGTTGCGGCCGGGAGAGACATCGTTGGCGATGATGAAGTCCGCGCCCTTGCGCCTGAGCTTGTCGCGGGCCGCGGCCACGGGGTCGCCGGTCTCGGCCGCGAAGCCGACGACGATGTCGGGCCGGCCTTCCTTCATGTGACCAATGGTGGCGAGGATATCGGGATTTTCCACCAACTCGATGACCGGCGCGCCGTCCTGGGCATCCTTCTTGATCTTCTTTCCGGCCTGTCGTGCGGGACGCCAGTCGGCCACGGCGGCGGCAAAGATGGCAATGTCCGCCGGCAGGGCCTGCTGCACGGCGTTCAGCATCTCCTCCGCCGTCTCCACCCGGACGCAGTCAACGCCGGGCGGGCAGGGCAGGGTCACGGGGCCGCTCACCAGAGTCACCCGGGCGCCCAGCTCGGCCGCGGCTCGGGCGAGGGCAAAGCCCTGGCGGCCGGAGGAGCGATTGCCGATATAGCGCACGGGGTCGATGGGCTCGTGTGTGGGCCCGGCGGTGATCAGCACGTGCGCGCCGGCCAGCGGACCCTGGCCTTGCCGCCGCTTCAGGATATCGTGGATCGCGGCGAGGATGGCCTCGGGCTCGGCCATGCGGCCGGCGCCTTCCTCTCCGCATGCGAGATCACCGGCCTCCGGACCAACGAAATGCACACCGTCTTCTGTCAGGCGGGCATGGCTGC
Source organism: uncultured Rhizobiaceae bacterium (assembly GCA_964574205.1). Classification (GTDB taxonomy): domain Bacteria; phylum Pseudomonadota; class Alphaproteobacteria; order Rhizobiales; family Aestuariivirgaceae; genus Thermopetrobacter. The sequence goes on from CAZNLW010000001.1 coordinate 16,369, forward strand.
GGCGGGTGGCCGGATGCGCCCACATGGCCCTGTTCATGGCCGGGGCCATGAGCACGGGTGCGCGCGTGGCCAGCAGCAGGGTCGTGGCGAGATCATCGGCCATGCCGGCAGCGGCGCGGGCCATGAGATCGGCCGTGGCCGGGGCCACCACCACGACGTCGGCCTGGCGGGCGAGTTCGATGTGGCGCATGCGTGCCTCGTCCTCTGCCGCAAAGAGATCCTCATGGGCCGGCTCGCCAGCGAGGGCGGCGGCAGAGAGGGCCGTGACGAAACGGGCACCGGCGCGGGTGAGCACGGGTGTGACCGTCATGTCCGCCTTGCGCAGGAGGCGGATGAGCTCCAGGCTCTTGTAGGCGGCGATGCCACCGCCAATGATCAGGACGATGCGGGGCGATGCGGGGCTCTGCGGCATGGCTCGGGTCCTCGGCCTTGGGTCGTGCGGTGCTCCCGATCAGGTGACATCGCCATCCGTTTCGGGCAGCGAGGCAATGAGTACGCCGGTGCCGGTCTCAATGTCCAGTTCGACAGAGCCGGTTGCGATGTTGGACAAGGGCCGGGTGGAGGCGAAGGGGATGGTTTCGGCATTCAGGGGCCAGCGGGCACCGCGCAGGATGACCGATTTCAGTGGCGAGAAACCGAGAATGGAAAAGCGGGTACCGGCCGGGAGGTCCACAAGGTGGTGGCCGGGGGCCAGGCCGTGTGCCTCTTCGCGGCCACTGCTGGCCAGGGCACGAATGCCGCGGGCGGCAAGATCGGCAAGTTGCAGGAGATGGGCCAGGGCGTGGTCCGTGCGACCTTCCAGCGCGCCGACCAGGAGGATGTCGCGTGCGCCCCGTTCCAGGGCGGCGGCAAGGGCGAGCGCGCCGTCCGTCATGTCCTTGTCGGCCGGATGGGCGATGCGGGGAACGGCGACATGCCGCTCGAACAGTCCAGGAGGGGTGGAATCGAAATCGCCGATCCACAACTCGGGGTCAAGGTCCAGGGGGGTGGCATGGCGCATGCCGGAATCGGCGGCGATGATCCGGCGGCCTTCCAGCTGGCGGCGCAGGCGCGCCGTGGCCGTGACCGGCCCGCCCAGCAGCAGGGCGAAGCGTTCTTCCGCCGCGGGGGGTGTTGCGCTCCCCGTTGATGTGGCAGGCGCATTGGCAGGGCTCCTTGTCGAATGCTCGGAAGACATGGCACGGGCAAGGAAGCATCTGAGAAAGCGTCATGCAATCCATGGATGGCCATGATGCCATGCCCCGGGTGCCCGGTGGCGCTGCCGGAAAGGTGGCTGGCCGGGCAGCGTGTCAGCGGCGCAGCAGAATGGGCTGTTCGGCCAGCATGAGGGCGGCTTCGTCGGCCGGTGTACCCCGCAGGGGAATCCGCCGCTGGGCATAGGCGCGGCGCAGGCGATCCACCAGCAGGTCACCCTTCTCGGCCCGGTTGACGCGCTGGGTGCGGAAGCTCTTGCCGATGCTGGTCAGCGGATCGGTCTTGGCGGCCGATGCAGGATTGTCCTCAAGCGGCACGATGCCGTTGCGGCGAACAAGGGCGCCAATGTCCTGGCCCAGCATGTTGGTCCGGGCAGCCGGGGACACGGCATTGGCCAGATTGATGGTGGGCACGGGGGCAACGTCGTCCAGGATGGCCACGGCAAGGTCTCCCTTGCCCTCGCGATTCACGCGCGGATAACGCACGCCTGTCGGCGGACGGAAGGCCCTGGGTTCCTCCTTCAGATCCTGCATGATCTCGTCCGGCACGGCGACGCGGGCGATCATGCGGCCCAACGGATCGGGGTTGCGGTTGCGGGTGTTGAAGTTGGTCTCCGTGGCGGGGGCCGAAGCCGGCATGATCTCCATGTGGGCGGCAGCCTGCACGACGACCTCATAGGGCCGTGCCTTGGGCAGAGGCACGGTCTTGCCGGTATTCGCAGCGGCCAGCACGGTGGGCCGGACCAGCGGAATCGGCCCTCTGGCGAGAGTCTTTCCGTTCCTGATCGTGTTCTTCGGGGCGGTGGCGGATGCTGCGGATGCCTTGCCCTGGGCTCCCTGACGGGCGCGAGCCGTGCCACCGGCATTGGCAATGCGGATGATGCGGCGGGAGCCGCCAATGCCCTTCCGTTTCTGCATGGCCGCAATCAGGAAGCTGCCCGGGCGGCGATGGCGATAGCCAATGTAGCGCCTGTATTCGCGAATGATGGCGGCCAGCTTGCGCTGGGGCAGGCGCGGCCAGTGGCGCACGCGCCCCGTATCCACATGCACGAAGCCGTTGCGACCGTAATAGCCCACCCCGCCGATGCCATAGGCCAGGGCCAGATTGCGCACCTTCCATGTGGGCACGTCCGGAAAACGGAAATCGATGGCCTGGCCGGTGATGTGCCGCGAGCGACGGGCCACGTTGCGTCCGATGCGGCGCAACATGGCGTTCGTCCTGGCCGAACGGTGACCGCAAATGATGTGTATGGGTTTCCTGGAGCCCAGATCCTCGTGCAGTTTCCAGATCAGGTCGATGGTGCGCGGATCGATGCGAATGGCCACGTTCCGCCGCCAGTCGCGCAGGAACCAGTTGAGCTTGTTCAGGGCGGAAGGAATGAAGCGGCCATCCTTCCAGTAGGTGATGGTGATGCGCTCCTTCGTGTGCACATGGTACATGGAAATGATGCGCTCCTCCGCGCGCACCTTGCCATGCGCCACGCTCATGGCCGCCGCGGCCACGAAAAGAGCGGATGCCAGTCTTGCAGACCGGATCATGAACAGGCCCGCGAACTCCCTGCTGGTGAACTTGCCCCTACACATCACTCACCCTGATCGGGAGGCCCCCCGATCCCCTGCTTGCCAGAGCGGAAATCTCCTGATCGATCCTCGCGCCTGCCACCTGCCGCATCCGTCATGGCGTGGAAATGCGGCCAGCCTGAGGCGCGAGCCGGAAAGCATGATCCCCGCTCATGCTTAATTTAAGCTTAAAGGACAAGGCACGGCAACCGCCTGTTCCGTCAACCCCCTGTCATGGTTAACGGCATCCTGTTGCATGTGCGGAAATGTGCGGGAAGGAGGGCGGCAGCGCGGACGGATGAACGCATTGAAACTTGCAGACGGCGTGCACAGCAACCATATTCGGCGCTGACAGACCTCAAGGACCCGATCCTGACAACCGGTGACAGCGGCTCGGCAGATCAGGAACGGAAGAAGGCGACCGGTCCGGCCATGAACTATCTGAAGACGACATTCCTGCTGGCGGCGCTCACGGCGCTGTTCATCGGCATGGGCTATCTGATCGGCGGCCAGACGGGCATGCTGGTCGCCCTGCTGGTTTCCATCGGCATGAACGTGTTTTCCTGGTGGAACTCGGACAAGATGGTCCTGTCCATGACCGGGGCGGAACCGGTGGACGAGACCTCGGCGCCCGAGCTTTATGCCCTGGTGCGCGAGCTGGCGAGGCGGGCGGGTCTGCCCATGCCCAGGGTCTACATCATCCACACGGAGCAGCCCAACGCCTTTGCCACCGGTCGCGATCCGGACCATGCGGCCGTGGCCGTGACCACGGGGCTGCTGCACATGCTGGACCGGGAAGAGCTGGCCGGCGTGATCGCCCACGAGCTGGCGCACATCAAGAACCGCGACACGCTGATCATGACGATCACGGCCACGATCGCCGGCGCCATCTCCATGCTGGCGAACTTCGCCATGTTCCTGGGCGGGCGCGATCGCAACAATCCGCTGGGGATCGTGGGCACGCTGCTGATGATGATCCTCGCGCCCCTTGCCGCCATGCTGGTGCAGATGGCCATTTCGCGCACCCGCGAATATGCCGCCGATCGGGAAGGTGCCATGATCGCCGGCAATCCGCTGTGGCTGGCGCGGGCGCTGGAAAAGATCGCCGCTGGCGCGCATGCCATCCCCAACCCGCAGGTGGAGGCCCATCCGGAAACGGCGCATCTCTTCATTGTCAATCCGCTTACGGGGCAGGGCATGGACAATCTCTTCTCCACGCATCCGAACACGGAAAACCGTATCGCCGCACTTCTGGAACTGGCGCGCGAGATGGGTATTGCGGGTGATGTGCAAGGCCGTTGGCCGGGTGATGGCGCCGGCCTTTCTGTCCGCCACGGGCGGCCAGCCGGATCGGCCATGCGGGGAGGTCCCTGGTCACGGGCCGGGCGCCGGCGCGGGCCATGGGGATGATGCATGCCCATGGCCGCTGCGGGTGCACAATCCTCCAGGGGAAATTCGTCTGTCCGCAAAGGCGGGCTGCCACCGGGCCTGGCGCCAAGACGTCTGGCGGCCCGCATTCTGCGACGGGTGGTCTGCGCCGGGCAGATGCTGGACGATGCTCTTGCCAGCGAGGCGAGAGGCTTTGAGCCCCTGAGTCCCAGGGACCGGGCGCTGACCGAGCAGATCGTGCGCACGGCCCTGCGTCATCGGGGACAGATCGAGGCGGCTCTTTCCCGTTTCCTGCGCCGGAAGCTGCCGAAGAAGGCCACGCTGACCAGGGCCCTGTTGCTGGCGGCCGGGGCCCAGATCCTGTTTCTGCGTGTGCCGGCCCATGCCGCCATTTCCACGGCCGTGGCCATTGCCCGGCAGGACCGCGAGGGGCGGCCCATGGCCGGCATGGTGAATGCGGTGCTGCGGCGGCTGGCAGCGGCCCGTGACGATCTCCTGCCAAAACTGGATCCCCTGCAGCTCAACATTCCGGACTGGCTGCGCATGAACTGGATTCGCCATTGGGGCGAGAAGACGGCCCGGGCCATGGCCGAGGCCCTGCTGGTGGAGCCGGCGCTGGACGTGACAGTGAAGAACCCGGCCATGTCCGCCGCGTGGGCCGAGAGGCTGGAAGGGCTGCTGCTGCCCACGGGCACGGTGCGCGTGGCGCGGACCACGGGGCCGGTGTCGTCGCTGCCCGGCTTTGCTGAGGGGAAATGGTGGGTACAGGATGCGGCTGCCGCCCTGCCCGTGAAACTGATGGGTGATGTGGCCGGCAAGCGCGTGCTGGACCTGTGCGCGGCGCCAGGCGGCAAGACGGCCCAGCTGGCTGCCGCCGGCGCAAGAGTCACGGCAGTGGACGTGTCCGAACGGCGTCTTGCGCGTCTGCACGAGAACCTGGCGCGGCTTGACCTTTCGGCCGAAGTGGTGGTGGCCGACATGCTCGACTGGCAGCCGGATGCACCGGCGGATCTGGTGCTGCTGGATGCTCCCTGCACGGCCACGGGCACGGCACGGCGGCATCCGGAGGTGCTGTGGCTGAAAACACCGGCGCAGATGCAGGCCCTGATCGATCTGCAATGGCAGATGCTGGAACGGGCGGCCGGTTTCGTGCGCACGGGCGGACTGCTCGTCTATTGCGTCTGCGCCATGCAGCCGGAGGAGGGCGAGGCGCAGGTGGCGCGTTTCCTGGAGATGCATGCCGAATTTGTCCGCGTGCCCGTGCAGGCGGCGGAGGTGGGCGGGCAAGCCCATTTTCTCACGCCCGAGGGCGACGTGCGCACCCTGCCGCCCATGTCCATCGGAGCCAGCCGGCATCTGGACGGCTTCTACATTGCACGGCTGCAACGGCAGAGCGACTGAAATCCACAGCCGCGTTCGCAACCCTCGCTTCTGGTTATCGGCTTATTGCACGTGCGTCGTGTGGTCGCAGGTGTTTTCAAGAAAATTTCCCGGGCACAGGCCGGGTGTTAACCATTTGGTAACAATGAGCCGATAAACATGGTTAACGTAATCCGGTCATCTGGATTTCTTCCGAGTGGCTCCTGTCCACTCTGTTTGACGCCTCCCTGTTAGACTTCAGGCCGCGCTGCGTGCGCGGCCTCTTTTCTTTTTCGGCCCGGATCTTGCTGGCTGCCCTTTCGGCCTGCCGGGCGTGTCTCGATATTGACCATTGCCCGTTTCGGGCCCATGATTGAACAGACATGGAGGTCTCCTTGAGCATGACGGAGCAGGGACACATGGGCGGGGAGAGGGGAGAAAACCTCATCGATTTCATGAGCCGGTTCACGGCTTCCGAGCAGTTCGCCAGGGTCTTCGAGGAAGGCATGGCGCTGGTGGAGGAGACGGCAGACTATCTGGATGGTCCTGGCCGGCAGGAGGCGCGTCAGCTGGACAGGGCGGCGGCCCTGGCCTATGCGGCAGAGAGCATGCGGCTGACCACGCGACTGATGCAGATGGCCTCCTGGCTGCTGCTGCAGAAGGCTGTCAGCTCCGGCGAGCTGAGCGAGGACACGGCGAAGGAGGAACAAGAGCGAATCACCATCGAGCCTGCCGAGCCGGCAGATCCGGAGATGCTGGCCATGCTGCCGGAAGGCCTGCGCGATCTCGTTCATCGCACGCAGGCGCTGCATGATCGCATCGCACGGCTGGACGAGATGATCCGCAACCGTGAAACACCCGTGGCCGAGAATCCGGTGGCCTCGCAGATGGAACGGCTGGCACGGGCCTTTGGCACCACGGGCGGGGAATGAGCGGCCGGGCAGCCAGTTGCCGGGCGGAAAGTCTCACCCTTCCTCGTGCACGGAGAAGGCGGCCGGATCTACCGGCAGATAGCGGGCGCCCCAGTTGCCGGGCTCGTTTTCGAAGACGCCGGCACAGCGGGCGCCACAGTTGCGACAGTGGCCGGCATTGACGAGATTCCAGGCCGTCAGTTCGTAGCCCCTGCGGCCGATAAGCAGCTCTCCGCATTCATGGCAGTAGGTGTTCTGTCCTTCCGGATCCACGATGTTGCCGGTGTAGACGTAGCGCAGGCCCTGTTCCATGGCGATGCGGCGGGCGCGCTTGACCGTCTCCGGTGGCGTCGGTGGCACATCCTGCATGCGCCAGGTAGGATAGAAGGCCGAGAAATGCAGGGGGACATCAGGCCCCAGGTGTTCCATGATCCAGCGGCTCATGGCCGCGATCTCCTCTTCGGAATCGTTCTTTCCGGGAATGAGCAGCGTGGTGATCTCCAGCCAGCAGTCGGTTTCGTGCCTGATATGGCGCAAGGTATCCAGCACGGGCTTCAGGTGGCCCGTGGCCAGCCTGCGGTAGAAGTCCTCCGTGAATCCCTTCAGGTCCACGTTGGCGGCATCCATCCGTGAAAAGAATTCCCTGCGCGGCTTGTCCTCGATGTAGCCGGCGGTGACGGCGATGGTGTTGATGCCGGCGGCATGGCAGGCATCGGCCACGTCCATGGCGTATTCGAGAAAAATCACCGGATCGTTGTAGGTGAAGGCCACGGAACGCGAACCGGTGGCGCGGGCCATGCGGACGATGGTGGCGGGATCGGCCTCGCGCTGGATCACGTCGTCGTGGCTGGCCTTGGAGATGTGCCAGTTCTGGCAGAACTTGCAGGTGAGATTGCAGCCTGCCGTGCCAAAGGAGAGCACGGGTGTGCCCGGCAGGAAATGATACAGCGGTTTCTTCTCCACCGGATCCACGCAGAAACCGGATGATCGGCCCCATGTGGTGAGCACCAGCTCCCCCTTCTCGTTGGCCGCGCGCACGTAACACAGGCCGCGCTGGCCGGGCTTCAGCCGACAGCGGCGCGGACAGAGTTCGCAGACGATGCGGCCATCCACCTCGCGCGACCAGTAGCGCGCCGGGACGCCCGTGATCCTGTCTCTGGCGGTTGTGGTGGACATGGCGTCTCCTCTTTCCTTTTCATTCACCATATGGGAACAGGAGACGGCAGATGAAAGAGGTGATGGGCTTTCGCCTGTCGTGCGCGTCCAGGCGCACTGGTCCTGTCGATTCAGCCAGTGTATAAGCAATGTCGGGCAGACATGGGGGCGGGGCGAGAGGCGCGCCATGGCACTCAGGGAATATGTGTCGCTGCTGGCTAAGGTGCCGCTGTTTGAAGGCGTGCCACCCGCGCATCTGCAGGCGCTTGTCTTTTCGGCCGAACGTCGCACGCTGGCACCGGGAACATGGCTCGTCCGCCACGGCGAGACGGACGAGACCGGCTGGCTGCTGCTGGCCGGCAGTGCCAGTGCACATGATGCACCGGCCGATGCCGATGCGGAGACGCTGAAGCGGCATCTCGTGGCGCGGCTTTCCCGGGGTGCCTTCATCGGCGAGATGGCCATGGTGGCGGGGCTGCCCCATCGGCTTTCCGTGCGCGCGGAGACCTCCGTGAGCGCCCTGTGCCTGCCGCGGGCGCTGTTTCTGCGTGCCTGCACGGCGTTTCCGGAATTCGGCCAGCAAGTGCTGCACAATGCCCTGAGCCGCTTTTCCCTCAACATGGCAGAGCTGGAAGGCGTGCGGCGCCTGTTCGAGGAGGCCCGTTCCTTCTCTGACACATGAACCGACCGTTGTCTTGGCTGCACATGCCGAATGCCCTTCAGGACGGTATGCCCTGCCGCATTTCCGCCGCACCTGTCGCATTGAAAGCGGAACCAGGCAATGCTAGGCCTGTGGCGCGTGGCACAGGCTGGCGTGCAGATGCATGCCGCCTGCCCATTCCGGACAGAGAGCCCGATTTCATGCCCAGGGACATTCGTGCATATCCAGCCGGCCTGCTGGCCGTGTTCATGATCCTGCTGCTGGCGCTTGCCGGCCTTGCCCTGCCCGTGCAGGCCAGGGAAGCGGCAGAGGCGTCTGTGGTGGAGAAGCCCGTGCTCGTCTTCGACATGAAGACGGGCGAGGTGCTGCTTGCGCGGGCGGCGGGGCGGCCGTGGCATCCGGCCTCGCTGACCAAGCTGATGACGGCCTATCTGGTGTTCGATGCCATCGACCGCGGGCGGCTGCGGCTGGATCAGCTGGTGACCATCTCGCGCGCGGCGGCCAACGGCGGCGGGCGCGGGGCTGCGCGTTATGGCGCCAAGCCCGGGGACAGGCTGGATGTGCACACCATGCTGGCCTTTCTGCTGGTGCGCTCCGATGCCGACATGGCCGTGGCCCTGGCAGAAGCCGTGGCGGGATCGGAGGCCGCCTTCGTGCAGCGCATGAATGCCATGGCGCGGCGGCTCGGCATGAACGGCACCCGATTCGTCAATGCCCATGGCATGCATGATCCCCAGCAGGTGACCACGGCACGCGACATGGGCCTTCTGGCCATGGCCATCTACCAGCGGTTTCTCAAGAGGCATCCCGACTGGTGGCGATATTTCGCGTCCCGCTACGTGATGAAGGGCAAGGCGAGGAAGAAGAACCGCAACAAGCTGCTGGAACTGATGCCGGAGGCCAACGGCATGAAGACGGGCTTCATCTGTGCTTCCGGCTTCAACCTGCTGGCCACTGCCACACGCAACGGGCGGTTGCTGGGCGCCGTGGTTTTCGGCCGGCGCACGGGGCACACGCGGGCGCTCTATGCCCGCATCATGCTTGAGGAGGGCTTCCGCCGGGCCATCTACCCGGGGCGGCGCAAGGGACCGTTCATCGCCGCCATCCGCAATACGGGCGGTCATCCCGTGAACATGCGTGCGGCCATCTGCCGGCGGCAGACAATCCGCCTGGCCAATCCCGAGAACGCCAGCGGCTGGGCGGTGGCGTTCGGAGAGTATCGGCGGGCGGTGGATGCCGAGGAGGTGCTGGCCGCGGAGCTGACGGCCGCCGGCCTGCCAGAGCAGCCGGCCGCGAGTGGCGTGGCCCGCCTGCCGGAGCGCAAGGCCTGGGCCGGCCTGCTGTGGAACCTGTCGGATCGCAATGCGCTCACCTTCTGTGCCCTGGCGCGCGTGCACAAGACGCCTTGCCAGGTCTATGGCCCGGCGGCCTTTGCCGCCATGGTGCCCGCTCTTCTGGAGCAGCGACGCAAGCATTTGGCGCGCGAGCAGGCGCGGGCGCGCAAGCTGAAACAACGCAAGGCCAAGGCCCACTGGAAAAAGCGCAAGGCGGTCAAGCGCAAGGCGGCCGGCCGATCGAAGGCGCGGCGCCCACAGGCCGCTGGCGGCGGCTGAGCCCCGGGATTTTCACAGGCCGGGCATGGCGGCTTTCAGCATGCGGTGCAGCTCTTCGGAGCTTGTGCCTTCTTCCCTGAGGGCGCGCAAGGCGCGATCGCGATAGCGCTTGGAAAGCTTGCGGCCGGTCTCGTCCGTGATCAGTGGGTGGTGCACGTAGACCGGTTCGGGCAGGCCGAAGATCTCCTGCAACAGCCGGTGGATGGCCGTGGCGTGAAACAGATCCTGCCCGCGGGTGACATGGGTGATGCCCTGCAAGGCATCATCGTGCACCACGGCAAGGTGGTAGGAGATGCCAATGTCCTTGCGGCCCACCACCACATCGCCCCACTGGCGCGGATCGAATGTGATCTCGCCAGTCTCGCCGTTCGGTCCTGTGCCTTCCTCGCGCCATGAAACCGGTTTCCGCAGGTATCCTTCGACCAGGCGGGCGGCCTTGTCCATGTTCAGCCGCCAGGCGTGTTCCTCGCCGGCGGCCAGGCGATCGGCCCGTTCCCCCGGATCCATGTGCCGGCAGGTGCCGGGATAGAGCGGCCGGCCGTCCGGATCGCGGGGCCAGTTCTCTCCCTTCTTCGAGAGAGCGGCGGCGATCCGCTTTCGGCTGCAGAAGCAGGGGTAGACGAGATCCTGTGCCTTCAGCTGTTCCAGGCGGGCATGGTATTCGGCCATGTGGGCGCTCTGGCGGCGCACCGGCTCTTCCCAGGAGAGTCCGAGCCAGGCGAGATCCTCAAGGATGCCCTGCACGTATTCCTCGCGGCTGCGGGTGAAGTCGATGTCCTCGATGCGCAACAGGAAGCGGCCGCCGCGCCGTTGCGCCCAGCGTGCGGAAAAGAGGGCCGCATAGGCATGGCCCAAGTGCAGCTCGCCGTTGGGGCTGGGGGCGAAGCGAGTGGTAATGGAACCTTTCCGCATGTCGTGTCCGGAGCTGGCTGGCATGGCGGTTTCCGTTCGGCGAAAAGATAGTGGCCGTCTCGCGCCTTTTGCGGGCGGGGGCGGCCAGATGTCATGTTTGCGTCTCGTATCCTTTGG
>CAZNLW010000001.1:27248-45090 GCA_964574205.1 uncultured Rhizobiaceae bacterium
CCGCATGACGAGAAGCAGGACAATGACGGAGGTCGCACAGCCAGAGGATCTTCTCTACCCGGCGCTCGTGCTGAACGCCGATTACCAGCCGCTCAGCTATCATCCCCTTTCCGTCTGGGACTGGCGGCAGGCGGTGAAGGCCGTCTTTCTCGACCGGGTGCATGTCCTGTGCGAATACGACCGGATGATCCATTCGCCAAGCATGGCCATTCGGTTGCCTTCCGTCATTGCGCTGAAGACCTACATCGCCCCTCCGGAGCGCGCGGCCTTCACGCGGTTCAATGTGTTTCTGCGCGACGGTTTCTCCTGCCAGTATTGCGGCAGCCGCGAGGATCTGACCTTCGATCACGTGATCCCGCGTTCGCGGGGCGGTCGCACGACCTGGGACAATGTGGTTGCGGCATGTTCTGCCTGCAACCTGAAGAAAGGCAACCGTCTGCCCGAGGAGGCGGACATGTGGCCCCGCACGCCGCCGCGCGAGCCCAGCCCGTGGGAGCTGCACCGCATGGGCCGGCGCTTTCCGCCCAACTACCTGCACGAAAGCTGGCTCGACTATCTCTACTGGGACGTGGAACTGGAGCCCTGAACAGGGGCGGGCTGGTTTCTTCTCCCTCGCTCAAGGGCATGTTTGACCTCCTGTGAAAAGACTGTCGTGGCGGGGCGTGCCATCCGATAGCCGATCTGGCAATCACATGGGAGACGGGCATGAGTGATGGGGCGATCTTCCGGGGTGGGGATCTTCAGGTGCCGGTGGTGCGGCTTGCGCAGGCGGCGGACTTGCCATTGCCAGCCTATGCCACGGCGGGCAGTGCGGGGATGGATTTGCGCGCGGCCGTGCCGGCGGACGGGCCCCTCGTGCTGATGCCGGGCGAACGCGCACTGGTGCCCACCGGTATTGCCCTCGCCCTGCCGCCAGGCTTCGAGGCGCAGGTGCGGCCGCGTTCCGGCCTGGCTCTGAAACACGGCATCACCTGCCTCAATGCCCCGGGCACCATCGATTCCGACTATCGCGGCGAGATCGGCGTGATCCTGATCAATCTGGGAGAATCTCCTTTCCGCATCACGCGGGGCATGCGCATCGCCCAGCTCGTGGTGGCGCCGGTGGTGCGGGTCGCCTGGCAGGAGGTGAGCGCCCTGGACGACACGGCGCGAGGGGATGGCGGATTTGGATCCACCGAAGTCTGAGTTCGGGGGCCAGGCCATTGCCGTGTTCAGTTCCTGCCGGCAGTGCGCGCCGGGTAGCTGGCAACTACCCTGGCGAAACGGTCGATGATTTCGTCGATCTCTTCCTGCGTATGTGCGGCGGAAACGGAGCAGCGCAACAGATGTGTCCCTCTGGGCGTGCCTGGCGGCAGCGCGATGTTCACGTAGACGCCGGCCTGAAGCAGGGCGTTCCACATGGCGATGGTGGAGACCTCGTCCGGACACATCACGGCAATGACCGGCGAAACCTCTTCGCAGGCGAGTTTCAGTCCCAGGCGTTGCAGGCCTTCATGCAGGCGTCGGGCATTGTGGCGCAAGCGCTCGCGGCGTGCCGGTTCGGCCTTCAGCTTGTTCACTGCGCACAGGGCCGTGGCCACGGTGGAAGGGCTGGGGGAGGCGGTGAACATGTAGGGCCTTGCCGCCCAGCGCAGGGCCTCGAAAAGGGGGTGGTCGCCGGCCCCAAAGCCGCCGATGGCACCGATGGACTTGGAAAAGGTGCCAACGATGAAATCCACATCCTTCTCCACTCCGGCCTCCTCGGCCAGGCCACGGCCGTTATCGCCCAGCACGCCAAAGGAATGGGCCTCGTCCAGCAGCAGCTGAAAGCCGTATTCACGTTTCACCTCGACGAACTCGCGCAAGGGGGCACGATCGCCGAACATGGAATAGATGCCTTCCAGGATGACCAGGCGACCGCCTTCTTCCGGGTCGTGACGGGCCAGCTTGCGCGCCAGGTTGTCCGGATCGTTGTGGCGGAAACGGATCACCCGTGCCTGCGACAGGGTGCAGCCATCATAGATGGAGGCGTGGGAATCGGCGTCGATGAAGATGGTGTCCTGCGGACCGGCAAGGCCGGCAATCATGGCGAGATTGGCCTGAAAACCGGTGGTAAAGACGATACAGTGCTTGCGCCCCAGAAAGTCGGCGATGGCAGCCTCCAGCTGGCGGTGCAGGGCATAGGTGCCGTTGGCGATGCGCGAGCCGGTGGTGCCGGTGCCGTATTCCTCCAGCGCGCGCTTGCCGGCTTCGATGCAGTCCGGATCGAAAGTGATGCCCATGTAGTTGTTGGTGCCGGCGAGGATGACCTCGCGGCCGTTGATGATGGCGCGGGTGGGCGAGAGCACCTTCTCGTTGACCACGCCGACGATGTCCGTGCCGAATTTCGTCGCCTGCTCGTGGCGTTCCCAGACGGCGCGGTGCTTCTCCAGCAGATCCTTCATGCCCGGACGGTTCCTTGCGTTGCCCCGTCTTGCCACACCGTCCCTGCCAGGCAAGGGTGCCATGTGGCGGGGGCCGACACTCAGCCGAGACGTTCTTCCACCACGCGCGCGAGATCGTCAATGGTGCGCGTCTCGGACAGCACGTTGAGGGGGATGTCGATGTCGAAAGTGTCCTCCACTTCCATGATGAAGTCCATGACGCCGGCCGAATCGATATTCAGCTCGGCAGCGATGTCGGTTTCGGGCTTCAGCGCGATTCCCTGCCGGTTGTAGGGGGCGAGCAGCTCGATCAGACGCGCGATGATCTCTTCCCTGCCGGGGGCTTGGCTCATCGGGGGCTCTCCGTCATGCATTCTCCGGATCGGCCGGCAAGCGCGCAACCGGCAGCCAGCCGGCGCGCACGTACCAGGCCAGGGTTTCGCGGAAACCTTCAGCAAATTGCCGCCGCGGTGTCCAGTCCGTGCGGTCCTGCACCTTCGGCGAGCGGGCCACCCAGTCGTCGTGATAGAGCTCGTTCACCTTTGCGGCGGAGAAGACGAGGGCGTGCCCGGAGAGCCGGGCGAATGCATCGGCGCCGGTGCCTGCCAGGCGCACGAGCGACCGCGGCAGATGCAGCAGCCGCAAGGGCCGGCCACATACGCTGCGTGCCAGTTCCGCCAGCTCGTCCCAGGCATAGCCACCGGGGCGCCCGTCGTCGATCTCCAGCACCTCTCCCACAGGCCAGGATGGGGCCGTGGCCAGGTGGTGAAGGGCTGTGGCCAGATCGGCCACGTGGATGAGGGAGAGGCGCTGGCGGCCATGGCCAGGCACGAGAGCCAGGCGGCGCGAAAGCTGATCGAACAGCGACAGGGTGGCACGATCGCCAGGACCATAGACGGCGGGGGGGCGCACGATCACGGTCTTCAGGCCGCGGCTGGCAGCCACTTCCTGCAACTTCTCCTCGCCGGCGCGCTTGGAGGCGGCATAGGGTGAAAGATGCGGTGCGCGGGCTGCCAGCGAGGAGACATGGACGAAACGACCAACATCGGCATCGGCCGCTCGCTCGGCCAGGCGGCGCGTGCCCTCGGCGTTCACTTCATGAAAAACCCTGGCCGTGGACGCAGCAATGGCCCCGGCGACATGGATCAGCACATCCGCGCCGGCCACCAGCCTGCTCAGGGCGGCATCGTCATCCAGTGCACCCTGCACGGTTTCTACCCGATCAGCGGTTTCCCGGGGCAGGGACAGGCGTGCAGAATCACGCACCAGCACGCGCACGGCATACCCCTTTCCGAGCAGATGGCGCAGCAGGTGCGTACCCACGAAACCGGTGGCGCCAGTCATGGCGATGCGTTCGGGCATGCGTGATGGCCTGTCGTTCACGGCGCGACGGGCATGGAGCGCGATCCGATGCGGTTGCCGCCCTCGTGCCGGTTTGTCAACCGCAGGATCATCGTTGCGGAAACGGTGCCGGGCCCCTGGAAACAGGCTCAGCGCCCGGCGACCATGGCCGCGGCCTCTTCCGTGCAGTCGGGCATCCCGGCATCGCACAGGGGACGGATCTCGCCGGCCAGAAACAGGGCACGGGCGCGGGCACGGGCGAGCTTGCCGGAAGAGGTGTAGGGCAGGCTGTGCGGCGGCACGAGCACGATGTCGCACTCGATGCCCGCAGCCTGATGCACGGCCGCGGAAATGCGGCGGCGGAGATCTGCCCGCTCCTCGGGATCGCGCAGCCGGCATTCGGCCAGCACGACCACCCGTTCGGTGCCGTCCTTCCCTTCCACGGCAAAGGCGGCCACATCCCCGGATTTCAGCGGCGGCACCTGTTCGGCGGCCCATTCGATATCCTGCGGCCAGATATTGCGGCCGTGATAGAGGATCAGGTCCTTGGCGCGGCCGGTGATGTAGATCTCGCTGTCGAACATGTAGCCCATGTCGCCGGTATCCATGAAGCCGCCGGGCTTCATCACCGCAGCCGTCGCCTCCGGGTTGCGGAAATAGCCGTCCATCATGGAGGGGCCCTTCACCCAGATGTGGCCGATGTGCCGCTCCGGCAAGGGGCGGCCCTCGGCGTCCACCACCTTCAGCTCGTGGCCGGGCAGCACGCGGCCGCAGGAGACGAAGGTCCGCGCCCGACGCGAGCCGGGATCGGCTACCGGCTCGGCCCGTTGCGAGAGACGGGCGATGGCGCGGTCGATGGTGTCGGTGCGCGGCGGACTGTCCAGATCGTGGAAGCTGATGGCCAGCGACATCTCGGCCATGCCATAGCTGGGCAGAAAGGCTTTCGGGTCGAAACCGGCCACGGCCATCTTCCTGGCAAAGGTCTCCAGCACATCGGCACGCACCATGTCGCCGCCGATGCCGGCCACGCGCCAGGCGGAAAGATCCAGTTCAGCGGCCTGGCCATTGATGCGGCGGGCGGCCAGCTCGTAACCGAAGCTGGGCGCATAGGCAATGGTGCAGCGCCAGTCGGACATGAGCTTCAGCCACAGGGCCGGGCGGCGGGCAAAGGCCGGCGTGGCCAGATAGTGCACCAGCACCTGGCCCATCATGGGCGCGAGGCAGAATCCCACGAGTCCCATGTCGTGATAGAGCGGCAGCCAGGAGAAGGCGCGGTCTTCGGGCCGGATCTTCAGGCCATGGCGCAGGATGCCCGTGGTATTGGCACAGATGGCGCGCTGGGAAATGAGCACGCCCTTGGGATCCGACGTGGAGCCGGAGGAATACTGGATGTAGGCGGACTCGTCCGCGGCAAGGGGCTGCAGGAGAGTTCCGGCCGGATCGAGCGCGGCGAGCTCGTCGTGGCTGAGCACGCGCGGCACCCCAGCCTGCCGTGCCGCCATCCGCATGTGGTCCAGAAGCTCTGCCGGCCCCAGGGCACAGGCGGCATCAGCGGCCCGCATCATGGCGGCAATGCGGGCGATGTAGGCCTCCTTGCCACCGATGTGCATGGGATAGGGCATGGGGCAGGGAAGCAGGCCCGCATACTGGCAGGCGAAGAAGGCGATCATGAACGCCGGCGCCGTCTCGGCCACGATGGCCACGCGATCGCCCCGCTGCAGGCCGGTGGCCATCAGCCGCCCGGCCGTTTCCTGCGCGCGGTCACGCAGCTCGGCATAGGAAAGAAAACGGTCAACGGCACCGCGCGGCGAGTGGAAGATGTAGCCGGATGTGGTGCGGGCCGCGAACTCAAGCCCCTCGACAAGGGTGGAAAAACCGCCCAGCCGCCGTTCGCCGGCAACCTTGGCGGGCACTTGGCCCATGCTGTTGTCGCTCGTGGCGGAACCTTCACGCCTCACGGTCATTCCGGCCTCGCAACTGGTGATTCTGCGGCCCTGCAACCAGTGCTAGCCGCGAAATGGTAAACGACGGGTTGACGTGCTCCGCTCCACCTCTTGCCTTGCGCACGATTCCCAGACGTCCTGTGGCCTTGTGTATCAGAGAGCGCCCAGGCCAACAAATCAAACCATGTTTCAAATTGTAACGAAGACGCCGCCTCTCCGGCATGCTGCCTCGGGAATAGGGCTGGCGGCATGAACCTCCCCGGCTTCAGAATGTGGCGGGGAGCTTGCCGGAGAGCAGGAGGAAGAGGGCCAGGAGGAGAATGCCGCTGGCCACGCCGGCAAGCCAGACGAGCCAGAGCAGGCCGGCAGAAGGTCCTGTGCGTTCCCGGCTCCCGTTTTCCGGTTCTGTCCGTGCGGGATATGGTTCGGGCTTCGCGGTCAGCTCGATCGGCGTTTCGCCCGCCAGCCAGCGATGGCGGCGGGCCACGCGATGGGCAATGAAGCGCTTGAGAAAGGCTGTCATGTCCTCCGGTTGCGACGTGGAATAGAGCACGCGGCGTTCTTCCAGCGTCTCCTGGATCAGGCGGAGGGTGCGGTCGTCCGTCTCATCCACGATCACGTAAGCCGAAAGGTCGATCCACAAGCGGGGCGGATAGCCGGGCACGAGAGCAAGATCGATGAGCCCTTTTGCCTCGGGCATGGCGGCGACATAGGGGCGCAGATCCTGCTGCACGGCAAAGAGGCGCAGGGTGGCGGCATCATGTACCTTCTCGCGCGCCTCCACCCAGGCGGACTCCGCCTCGCGCGCATGGGCCAGATAGGCCTGCACGTCCGTGGGCTCCGTGGTGTCCGGGGCCCTTGCCTCCGGTTTTCGGTCCTGTCGATCCGCCAAGGCTTGCCCTCGCTTGCCTGCTCATGACGGCCCCGTGCCGTCGCCCATCGATGAACGGGCCGTGCCATTCCGACACAGCGTGCCCTGGCCCGCAGGGCCAGCAGCAGGATCCATGCCACCTGCCCGCTCTTTCAATGGTTGTCTTCTGGTCATTCTTCACTCAACGAGCGCAGATTTCCCTCGCGAGTCATTCCACAACGCGGAAACTGCCGCAAGGGGTGGTCTTGTATCAGATTTTTCTCATATTAGCTCTAGTCCATGGACTGGGCCTGCGTCCGGTGTGTGTCACGGCACAGGCGACCATCCGGTTGGAAACCCTCAAACCGCATGCCATCGCGAAATCTGCAAATCCGTCATCCCGTTCGCGGGGATTCGACACACAACGGTCTGTTCAGACTTTCAGGGAGTACCAGTCATGACACTGTCGTGGAAGTGGGGCGGCCTGCTGCTCGGCATCGTGTTCTTCATCGCCGTGCTGCTGGTCAAGCCCATCGGTGTGTCCACCCAGTTCGTGATCCTGGACGGCATCATCTGGGATGCCGTGAATCCGGAGATCGTGGTGGAGGACCCGCAGGCGAAGCACGGCTATGCGAGCCCCAATCCCTATCTCGACAAGGGCGGGGGCAAGTATGCGAAGAACGTGGCCAATCCGCTGAACTATTCGTTCGTCTTCGTGCTGGCGATGATGGCCGGCGCAGCACTCTCGGCATTCCTGCGTGGCTGGGTGCCAAGGCGCGAGCGCGCCATGCCCGGGATCTGGCGTGCGAACTACGGTCCGGAGACCTGGAAGCGCCATGCCGCGGCTTTCGTGGCCGGGTTCATCGTCATCTTCGGGGCGCGCCTGGCGGGTGGCTGCACGTCTGGTCACATGATGAGCGGCATGATGCAGCTGGCCTATTCCGGTTTCCTGTTCACGGCCGCTGCCTTTGCCACGGCCATTCCGCTCGCCATGTGGCTCTATCCGCGAGAAGAGGAGGCGTGAACCATGAGCAAGATCCTGCTGGCCATCCTCATTGGCGGCGCCTTCGGCTTCGCGCTTGACCGGGCCGGCGCCACCAATCCGAACCTCATCATCCACATGCTCAGGCTCTCGCGCCTGCACCTGGCCAAGGTCATCCTGCTGGCCATCGGCGTGGCCCAGGTGCTGCTTTTCGGCGGTCTGCTCGCGGGCATCGTCGATCCCGGCCACATTCACATCAAGGCCGCCAACTGGGGCGTGATCCTGGGCGGGATCCTCCTGGGCGCGGGCTTCGCCGTGGGGGGCTACTGCCCGGGCACCTCGGTGACGGCCGCGGCCACCGGGCGCAAGGATGCGCTGTTCTTCGTGCTCGGCGGCCTCATCGGTGCCTTCGCCTACATGCTGGCCTATGGATGGGTGAAGTCCACCGGCGTGCTGGCGGGAATCGCCGGCGGCAAGGTGACGCTGTTTCCCATCGCGGGTACCCAGTATCCGGCCCTGTTTCCGTCCGTTCCGGGGGAATGGGCCGGCATCGTGATGGGGCTTCTGTTCATCGCCGCGGCCTTTGCCCTGCCGACGTGCCTGCGCTGCCGCACGGGCAGCAAGGCGGCCGCCACGCCGGCGGAGTGAGCTTGCCGTTCTGGCTTGCACAAGCTGGACATGACGACGGGGCCGGCATTCCTGCTGACAGGTTGCCGGCCCCGCGTCGTTCTGGCAAAGACAGGATGTGGCCCGTCCCGAACGCCTTCGGGATCGGGCGGCAGCCGAACCCCAGGCGTGATCAGCCATGTCCGGCGTGGTCGACATTGCCTTCTACCAGCCAGACATTCCCGCCAACGTGGGAGCGGCCGCGCGGCTGTGTGCCGTGTTCGGACTGGTCTTGCACGTGATCGAACCGGCGGGATTTCCGTGGTCGCACGCTGCCTTCCGGCGGGCGGGCATGGACTATCTGGATCATGTGGCCATCGTGCGTCACGATTCCTGGACACGGTTTCAGGAGGCCATGACGGGACGGCGGCTGGTGCTGGCCACCACCCGCGGGAGCGTTGCCCATCATCATTTCACCTTCCGGAAGGGAGATGTGCTGCTCTTCGGCCGGGAGAGCGCCGGCGTGCCGGAGGCGGTGCATGCGGTGGCCGATGCCCGGGTGCGCATCCCCATGCGGCCGGGGCTGCGCTCGCTCAACGTGGCCATGAGCGCCGGCATCATGGCCGCGGAGGCGTTGCGGCAGCTGCAAGCCTTTCCGGCGGAATCTCCATGAGCGCCGGCGTGGCCGTCCATACCAGCACGGCGCGCACGGCGCGCCCGGGCCAGAGCGTTTCCATGGCGCGGGCATAGACAGCCAGCTGGCGGATGTATTCCTCCGGCACGTCATCCAGTCTTTCGGGTGCAGGGCGGGCGGTCTTGTAGTCCGCCACGATGATGGCCGAATCGGTGATCACCAGCCGGTCGATCTGGCCGGAGACGAGCATCTCGCCACCGTCTGCCAGCGGCAGACGGGCGGCAAAGGGCACCTCGGCCCGGCTTTCCGGTCCGAAGAGGGGGGCCAGGGCGGGGTCGTCCATCACCTTCAGCACCTCGTCTGCCAGTTCGATGGCGGCCTCTTTCGGCAGGTCGCGGGGCGGAGCCATGAGCCATGTCACGGCCGTCTCGCGACGGGTGTCTGCCGGCAGGTCGGGCAGGTGCTGGAGCAGGCGGTGAACAAGGATGCCGCGGGCGAAGCGGCGCTGTTCGATACGCCCGGGATCGCCCCTCAGAGGCGAGACGGGCTGGCTGGCCCGGGCCCGGGTGGCGGCACGGGCAAGGGCCTCGTCCTCCGTATCGGCCTCGCTGAAGATCCGGGCCAGACGCGACGGTGCCAGCCACAGCGAGGGACCCGGCGCCGGCGGGGCCTGTGTGTGCACCCAGGAGGGCAGGATCGTCGGGCCTTGCCTCTCTTCCGGTGCGCCTGCCGTGGGAGAGGCGCCTGTCTCCATGCGCCAGCAGAGAATGTGTCCCTCCGCGTCGCGTACCGCGTGGGGGTCGCCCTCGCCAGCGGGGAAGAGGGCGTCGCGAATGGCGGCATACCAGGTGTTCTCGAGCGGGTCCCTGGACTTGTCCTTTCCCGGGGCGTTCCCGTCAGGGAGAGGCCGGTTCAGGGCCCCACCGATGTAGAGGCGGTCGCGGGCACGGGTCATGGCCACGTAGAGCAGGCGCCAGTATTCCTGCATGCGG
The DNA here is from genome assembly GCA_964574205.1 of uncultured Rhizobiaceae bacterium. Lineage (GTDB taxonomy): Bacteria > Pseudomonadota > Alphaproteobacteria > Rhizobiales > Aestuariivirgaceae > Thermopetrobacter. The sequence continues at coordinate 36,999 of CAZNLW010000001.1, forward strand.
CGCTGCATCCAGGCCTCGCGCAGGGCCTCGGCCCGGGCGTTGCGCAGGTCTGCACGGCCGATCCAGAACGGAAACCCGATGTCACCTGCCGGTGCGGGGCTCGAGCGCGCCTCTTCCTGTGCCGTTTCCATCGCCGCAGCCGGTGCAGGCGGCGAGAGCGGCACGCGGATGACGGATTCCTTGCCGCCTTCCGGTCTGCGACAGGTGTCGGGCAGGAAGACCACCGGGGCCTCCAGGCCCTTGGCGCCATGCACGGTCATGACGCGCACCTCGTCCTTGCCCGCTTCCATCTCGCGGCGAATCTCGGGCGCAGCCGTTTCCAGAAAGTCCAGAAAACCGACCAGGCTGGCCGGGTGGTCGCGCTCGTATTGGCGCGCAATGTCGAGGAAGGCATCCAGGGGCTCCTCCACCTCCGTGCCCAGACGTTCGATGAAGGCGCGGCGGCTGCGGTCCCGCTCCAGCACACCGGCATAGAAATCGAACGGCAGCTCGAAACCGGCCCGCCGCCACCACTCGCGCAGGCGTTTCACGGCGTGGGTGCAGGGCCAGCCCTTGGCCGCGGCATGCTGGAGGCGCTGCCAGAGCGAGGTCTGCCGACTGCCTGTTTCCAACGACAGGTGCATGAGGTCGTCGTCATTGAAGGGGTGGCCGTCGTCACGGGTGAGCAGCGGGCTCTTGAGCACGCAGGCCAGGGAAAGATCGTCCTCGCGATCGAGCAGAAAGCGGCCCAGGGCCATGAGATCCTTTACCGCCAGGTGGTCGGTCACCTTCAGGCGGTCGGCACCGGCCACCGGGATGCCCGCCTGCTTGAGGGCAGCGATGATGGCCTCCATGAAGCCGCTGCGGCGCTGCACCAGCACCAGCACGTCGCCCCAGCGCATGGGGCGGAAGCCGCCTTCCGCATCGCTGTCGCGCACCGGCGTGCGGCCATCCACCAGCCGGCGGATGGTGGTGGCGATGCGGCGGGCGAGCCGCTGTTGCGGTCGCTCCGGCGGCCTGAGATGTCGCGGCGGGATCCAGGGATCCTCGTCCTTGCCCTCCTCTCCCGACGGCGCGATCACGGGCCACAGCTCCACGCGGCCGGGCACGTCCGGCCAGGCAGGGCGGTGGGGCTCGGGGCGCTCCTCGCCCAGGCCCAGGTCGATGCGGGCGAGAACCCTGTCCACGGCCTCGAGGATGACCGGCGCGGTGCGAAAGGAGATGTTCATCTCCTCCTTCACGAAGTCCAGCCGGGCGGAATCGTAGCAGCGGGCGAAGTGCTCCCGCATGCGGCGGAAGGCCGTCGGCTCCGCGCCCTGGAAGGAATAGATGGATTGCTTGAAATCGCCCACGGCAAAGACGGTGCGCAGACGACCGTCGCTGCGGGCGGATTCGCCGGCGCAGAAGTCCTCGGTGAGGCGGGCAATGATCTCCCACTGGGCGGGGGAGGTATCCTGCGCCTCGTCGATGAGCACGTGGTCAATGCCGCCGTCCAGACGGTAGAGCACCCAGGAGGCCGTGACGTTCTGCGCGTCCAGCAGATTGCGGGTGCGGATGACGAGATCGTCGTAGTCATAGAGGCCATGACGCTGTTTCAGTCTCTCGTATTCGGTCATGACGGCGCGGGCGAGCGTGAGCAGGGCGCGGTTGGCCGCCAGCAGGTCATGTCCCTTCAGCCGTTCGAAAAGGGCAAGGAAGTCATCGGCCATTTCCCTCCAGCGTGCCATCGCTGCCGGATCGGTTTCCTCCAATCCTTTCGTGAACAGGCGTTTCTGCAGCGAACCCTGCCGGGTGAGAAAGAGCTTCGTGCCGGCTTCGCAGGCGGCTGTGGCGTTGCCGTTCTCGATGGCCTCGAGCAGGGCCTGCAGGTGCGGCACACGCTCCTTGTCCGTCTGCTTGTCGGATTCCTCGAAGAGCGACAGGACATGGCGCACCAGATCCGCATCCAGCCGCGTCAGCCAGGATTCGAGATCGTCTTCTGCCGTGTCGGAGGGGGACAGGCCCAGGTGTGCGGCCAGCAGCAGCGAGACGGCATCCAGCAGCCCTTTCTCCTGTTGCAGGCGGCTCAAGATCTCCCGCTCCCGCAGCAGGCGATGAAGCAGCTGTGCGAATCCTTCCTCGCGGAGCAGAGCGGAGAGCGTGTTCACGGAATCGGCGAGTGCGTGCTCGCCGGCTTCCCCGCTCAGCACGCGGGTGGCCGCACGGGCCAGGAGCTCGCGGGCGTCGAGCTCGTCCATGACCTCGAAGCCCGGCGGCAGGCCGGCCTCCACGGGGAAGGCCTGCAGCAGGCGCTCGCAGAAGGCATGAATGGTCTGGATCCTGAGGCCGCCCGGAGTCTCCAGCGCGCGGGCGAAAAGGCGGCGGGCATGGGCCATGTCCTCGCCCGGCGCATAGCGGAAGGTGTGCCCCAGGTCCTCGGCGATGCGCCGGCGCAAGGTGGCATCGTCCAGGGCGATCCAGGCGCCGAGGCGCTCGAAAAGGCGGTTCTTCATCTCGGCGGCAGCGGCGCGGGTGTAGGTGAGGCAGAGGATGCGGCCCGGTGCCGTGCCTTCCAGCATGAGGCGGATGACACGGGTCACCAGCACATGCGTCTTGCCAGAACCGGCGTGGGCACTCACCCAGGCGGCTGCGCCGGGATCTGCGGCCCGGCGCTGGCGGCGGGTGGCCTCGGCGATGGGGTTGGTGGGGTTCCGCCCGTTCGTGCACATGGCCGTCTCTCTCATGTCTCCCCGTCCTCATCCGGAGCTCCGGTTCCGGTGTGTTCCCCGCCGTTTGTCGTCTCGGCCAGGCCGTGGATCCATTCCTGCCAGCGGGAAAGGTGCTCCCAGTCACTGGGATGGCCGTGGCCACTGCCATGGCCGACAGGCAGGTAGGGCTGGCCGGGGGCGGCATAGCCGGCCAGCAGACGGCGGGCGCTCTCCAGCACGGCCCGACTGCGGTCTGCCAGGGTCCTGCCCTTTTCCGGGCGGAGGGTGATCCGGCTGCCCGGGGGCTCGCCGCCGGTGATCTGCACATAGAGGGCTTCGATCACTTCTGTCGCCTTGCCCACGTCGGCGAAGGCGCCATCGAGGAGCATGCACACCTCCAGGTCCAGCTGGCTGGAATAGCTTGCCGAATCCGGCTTCACGGCCGGCAGGGTGCCGGTCTTGAAGTCCATGAGGCGCACGCGTCCGCCAGGCAGACGATCGATGCGATCGGCCCGGGCGGTGAGCGTCATCTCGCGGTCACCCATGACCAGGCCCAGTGGCAGACGGCCTTCGCATTCCACATGAATGCGCTCCAGTCCCTCGCGCCACTGTTCCTCCTGTTGCACCAGCCAGGCGGCGATGCGGGCAAAGCGGCCGGCCCACCAGTGGCGGCGGGCGGGATCGTCAATCCTCTCGTCAAAGGCCTGAAGCAGCAGATTCGCGAGTTGCCGTTCCGCATCTGCCGGCAGGGCATCGGGAAAGGCCTGCACGAAGCGCTCCAGTGCGATGTGGATGATCTGGCCCAGCTCGCGTCCCGTGATCTGGCAGGACAGTGGCGGGAGAGGGCGCAGGTCCAGGATCTGCTCGGCAAAGAGGCCGTAGGGGTCCCGGCGCAGGCGGTCGATGGCCGTGACCGAATAGCGGGCCGGGCGCGCCCCGATGGGGGGGCGTGGGGATGGGGGCGATATGGGCACAGGTGGCCGCAGGCTGCCATCCGAAGCCTGCGGACGATCCAGCCAGGTGGCCCATTGCAACAGCTCGTGCGCCGCATGCAGCGCATCGCGGGCGCCGGCAGCCTCCAGCACGGCCTTCAGCCGCAGCAGCCAGCGGGAGGGCACGGCAGGCTGCTGATCGATGCGGTCGCTGGTGGTGAGCCACACCTCGGCATTGCCAGCGGCCTGCACGAAGTCATGGGCGGTGAGCCCGAGGCGGCGTTCCGGCACCGGCAGGCCGAGCTGCCGCCGGTCCGGGCGGTTGAGAAAGGGATCGTTCTCGGCCACGGGCGGCCAGATCCCCTCGTTGAGGCCGGCGAGGATCTTCACGTCTGCCGGGATGAGGCGGGCTTCCAGCAGGCCGAGAATGAAAAGGCGGGCGTGGCGGGCATGCACGGGACGCACGGGTACGGCGGCCAGCTCCTCGCGCAGGAACAGGGTCATGTCGCGTGCGGTCATGGCCGGGGCGCTGCCGGCGTGGTCCAGCAGTTCGGCCACGGCATGGGCCAGGGCCTCGCCGGCCTCCTCCAGCCACAGGGCACAGGCGCCCTGGGCATCCGTGGCTACACGCTCTGCCGTTTCCATGAAGGTGCGGAGGAGCAGCGCGAAGGCCTGCGGTCCGGTTGCGGCAAACACATCGGCGAGAGGCAGGAGGTATTCGGCCATGCGCCGGGCCAGGGCTTCCATCCCGTTCCAGGCCGTTTCCGGCAAATGGCGCACGGCGCGGTGTTCGAAACCGGGATGCTCGGCCACTTCCTGCCGGCGGTGGCGCACGGCGTCCGGCAGTCTGGCAATGCCGGGAAAGACGGGCAGGTGGCGCAGCACGGCCGTCTGCAACCGCTCGAACCGGCGGATGAAGGTGCCGCGTGGCAGGCCGAATGCGGCAAAGGGGTGACTGGCGAGAGCACTCAGGGCCTCTGGTGCGAAGCCGGAAAGGGCCGCCTCGGCCAGCAGCTTGAGAAAGATGCCGGGGGGCGTGTCGGCCAGCGGCCGGCCGGCTGAATCGTCCACGGCCACGTTCCAGCGGGCGAGCATGGCGCGCACCTGACGGGCAAGGTCCCGGTCCGGCGTGATCAGGGCGCAGGTGCGCGCCTTGCCCTGTTCCCTTTCCTCCTCCAGCAGGCGGCGCATGAGCAGGGCGATGGCCTGAGCCTCCTGCTGGCGTGTCTCGGCCTGCAGCAGGTTGAGACCCATCAGCCCCTTTCTTACCATTTCGGTGCGGCGGGTGACGGTTCTCACCCAGGCATCGGTGGTTTCGGCCGGACGCATGATCTCGGAAAGGAGCCAGGTGCGGGCCCGACCCTCCGCGCGCCGATGGATGCCGGGCAAGGGCGCCACTTCTCCGCGATGGGCCTGCATGCGTTCCAGCAGGCGTTTCATGCCGAACTGGGGATGGCCCTCGTCGATGCTCTCCCAGGCGGTTTCGTCCATCTCCGTATCCAGGCCAGGCAGGATCACGCAGCCCTGTGGCAGGCGCGCAATGGTGGAGAGCAGGCGGGCCGTGGCCGGCATGGTGCCGGTGGAGCCGGCGGCAATGACGGGAGCAGAGGGCGGTGTCTGCGCCAGGCGTTCTGCCAGCCTGCGAAGGAGAACGGCGCGGCGGGCGGCAGCGTCCATGTAACCATGTTCCTTCAGCCGTGCGGGCCAGTGCTCGCGCACATGGGCCAGCAGGTCCCTGGCGGCCAGTCTGTGTTCCGGCTGTTCGTGTGCGAGCAGGTCGCCGATCCGGTCGAAAGGAATTTCCTCGTTCTCGAAGCTGTCGATGAGACTGGCCAGCGCCCGGGCGAACTTGAGTGCTTCGCCGGCGTGGTCGCGGATGATGCGGGCCAGCGGCCAGGTTTCGTCGGTTTCGGCCCATTCGCGCACCAGGCCGGCGAGGAGGAAGCGGCGCACCAGGGGGGGCACGGGCGGGGGCAGATCGAGCAGCAGCGCGTCGCCGGCGGCCAGTTCCGCGAGTACCAGCTCGTCCTCGTCCACGTCGCCCAGCGGGTGGATGCGGGCAAGGATCTGCGCGTCGGCGGGGGCGGCCTTCAGCAGCTCTGCGGCCAGCGCCCGGGCAGCTCGGCGGGAGGGCAGGAAGATGTGCCAGTCCGCGAGGTCCTGCGGGCGCGGCGGTGACCCGTCCGCTGCCGGCAGATGGCCGTCCAGCATGGCCCGGGCCAGGGCCGGCAGAAAGGGCACATCCGGGGGAATGGCATAGAGCCGTGGGCGCGGCCTCAGGCCTGTTTCATGGGGGTCCCGGTTGTTCTTTCGTGTGGTCTCGCTCATGGATGTGGATGGCGCCGGACGTGCCGGAATGATCTCCTGCCGCATGCAACCGGCCTGCCGGGCATCAGGCGGGCGCCGGGCCCACAGGCCAGGCGGCCATGGCGGCCTCGGCTTCGGCAATGGCCTCGGGTGTGCCCACGTGCAGCCAGAGGCCGGCGTGGCTGACAGCATACATGCGCCCGGCGGCCATGGCGATATCGAAAAGCCTGTTCATGGAGAAGGGACCTTCCGGTGCGTGATCGAAGAGACGAGGATGTACCACATAGACACCGGTGAAGGCCTGTGCGCCCTCGCCTCTTCCCCGTTGCACGCGGCCGGTGGCATCCATGACGAAATCGCCTGCACCGGCATAGCCCACGGCCCTTTCCCGCGGCACGGTGAGGACCAGACAGTCCATGGTTGCTTCGTCCCAGGCGGCCTCCAGCCTGGCCAGCGCGGGCGGGCCTTGCGGAGCCTCCAGCCAGAAGCTGTCGGCATTGAGCACGAAGAAGGGGCCTTGCGTCTCCAGCAGGGGCAGGGCCTTGCGGATGCCACCACCGGTTTCCAGTAGACGATCACGTTCGTCGGAAAGGCGGATTTCCGGCGGTGGCTCCTGGCGAGCCGCCCAGGCAGCGACCTGATCGGCCAGCCAGTGCATGTTCACCACGGCACGGTGCACGCCATGGGCGCGCAGGCGATCGAAGACATGATCGAGCATGGGCCGGCCGCCTACCGGAATCAGCGGCTTGGGTGCCTTCAGGGTGAGCGGGCGCATGCGCGTGCCCAGCCCCGCGGCCAGCACCATGGCCACGTCGATGCGGTTGGCGCTCATGATGGATGCGGGGGCGGTCATGCCTTTGCCTCAGTGAGTTTCTCCGGTGTCTCCAGCATGGGCAGATGCTTCAGCAGCCAAAGCCGCAATGTGGCGAGCGCCGGATGAGCCAGGTTGCGGTGCAGATACCGGGCCACGCGCGGCAGGTGGGCCATGTAGGCGGGCTTGCCGTCGCGCTCCTTCAGGCGCACGAAGATGCCCAGCACCTTGGCTGCGCGCTGTGCGCCCATCACGGCATAGGCGGTGCGAAAACGATCTTCGTCGAAATTCTTCTCACGCTCCGACACGGCAGCGATGTAGCGGTTCAGCATCTCGTTCTCCAGCGCCTCGGGAATGTCCGTCCGTGCATCCTGCAGCAGTGAGGCCAGATCATAGACCGCCGGGCCCAGCACGGCGTCCTGGGTGTCGATGAGACCCACACGAGCCATGCCCTGGCGATCGGGCAGCCAGAGCAGGTTGGGCGAGTGAAAGTCGCGCAGCACCAGTACCGGGTGTCCCTCTCGCGCCAATGGCAGCAGCGACAGCCAGATGCGGCGATAGGTTGCTCGCTCCTCCGGTGTCGGCGGATGACCGGCAAAACGGGGCCAGAACCAGTCCAGCAGCAGCTCCGCCTCGATGAGGAAGGCCGCGTCGTCGTAGGGTGCGATGAGGTGGGGGCCGGCTGGCGTCTCCACGCGGTCGGGCCATTCGGTGGCGCGCATCTTTGCCAGCACATCCGTGGCTGCTGCCAGCAGCGCCGGCATCCGGCCCTCGGCATAGAGGCGGCCGAAGACGTCATTGCCCAGATCCTCCAGCAGCAGCAGGCCTGTCCGCAGGTCCGCGGCATGGATGGCCGGCGCGGAGAACCCCCTGTCCCGCAGCAAGGTGTTGATGGCCCACACGGCCCTGGCCGAATGGGCAAGATGGGCCAGCTCGTCGTAGCTCCTGCCGTCACGGATGGGCGGGCCGTCGGGCCGTTCGGGCATGTCCATGAGAATGCGCGAGGGATTGCCGGGGCAGGCGATGCGTTCATAGCGGCGGGTAGAGGCATCTCCCTGCAGGAAGCGGCGCTCGCAGGCCGGGCTTTCCAGATGCGCGGCGAGAAAGCCATGAACGGTTTCCATGCGCGCCAGCCGCTCCTCCCAAGCGCCATGGCCCGCCAGTCGGGCGATGCGGCCTTCACCATCCGGCGTGTCGGCAAGGTCCACGTGCAGGAAATCCGCCGGCAGAGCAGGCAGGCGGTCGGGCCATTCCACGATGACGATGCCCTGCCGGGCCAGATCTTCCAGCCCCAGTTCATGCACCTCTTCCGGATCGCCGATGCGGTAGAGATCGGCGTGGGCCACGGGGATGCGGGTGAACTCGTAGGGCTGCAC
>CAZNLW010000001.1:45100-63445 GCA_964574205.1 uncultured Rhizobiaceae bacterium
GGGCACCTCGAATTCGCCCATGTCCGGTGCCAGGGCACGAATGATGGCGCGTGCCAGCGTGCTCTTGCCGGCACCCAGGTTGCCGGAAAGGAGGATCCAGTCGCCCGGGCGCAGAAAAAGGGAGATCTCCCGGCCCAGGCTCATGGTGGCGGCATCATCCGGCAGATGGCGCTCGATGATGCGGGGCTTGTGCATGCGTTCCCTGTTCGTGTGTTGCCTTCGAAAATCCGGGGAGAACGACCGGTCTGTGCCTGTGCCCTAGCCTTTGCGGCTGATGCGCACGCGCGAGGCGGTGCGGCGGGAAAGGCGGCTGGCCGTGGCCTTCTTTCCGTCCGCCTTGCCACGATGCGGGACAATGCGCAGGGGCGTGGCGGCACCGACGGCTGTCGCCTGTCCGGCCTGTTTCCTCTCCTGTGGGGATGTGGTTCTTTCCCGGCCGATGGAGGTGGGCGAGGCCCCGGCTGTCTCAGGTTTCTCCTGGCGCTTCTCCACGGGCGTCTCGGGAAAGCGGCAGATGACCGTGGTGCCTTCGCCGATGCGGGAGACCAGCTGCACGTCGCCGCCATGGAGCTCGACCAGGGCCTTGACCAGGGGCAGGCCGAGGCCCGGGCCGCGATGCCCTCCCGTGGACGCAGGGCGGGCGGTGAAACGCTCGAAGGCGCGTTCGAGAAACTCGGGATCGATGCCGGGGCCTTCGTCCGCTACCCAGATCTCGATGCCATCGTGGCCGCGGCGGGCGCCCATGCGGATGGTGCGGCCCGCATCCGAAAAGCCGATGGCGTTGGAGAGGAGCTGGGAAAGGATCTGCATCAGGCGCTGACGATCGGCCCGGACCACGCGGGCGTCGTCCGCGATATCGATCTCCAGCGTCAGGTCGCGGTTCTCCAGCCGTTCCTCCATGCGGCGGGCTACCTCCTCCAGCACTTCCCCGATGTCCACCGGCTCGATCGCGAGGGTCATGCGGCCGGCATCGATGGTGGCAAGATCCAGGATCGTGTCGATGACGGCCATGAGATCGGAGGAGGATGTGCGGATGTAGCGCAGATATTCGCGCTGGCGTTCGTTGAGTTCGCCGGCGATGCCCATCTCCATGGATTCGGTAAAGCCGACGATGGCGTTCAGCGGATTGCGCAGGTGATAGGAGATGGAATTGAGCACGGCGGACTTGATGCGGTCTGCCTCCATGAGGGCCTCGTTGCGCTCGCGCAAGATGCGTTCGTTGGTGGCGGCGGCCGTGATGTCCACCCAGGAAAGCAACGTGTTGCCGTCCGGCAGAGGCACGACGGAATGCTCGAAGACGCGGCCGTCGGTGGTCTCGATGCGGGTGGAGAAGCCCTGGCGCCCCTCGGCCATGCCGGTGACACACAGGCGCAGGCGCTGCCACCAGGCCTCGTCGGTGACCTTCTTGCGGCAGCGGTCGATGATGTCGCTGATATGGGGCCTTTCGGCCAGCATCTCCTCGGGCAGGTTCCACATGGCAGCGAAGGCCGGGTTGTGCAGGCGCAGGCGCCCGTCCTGCCCGAAGAGGGCAATGGCCTCGTGCAGGTTGTCCAGAGTCTCCCGATAGGCCTGCGTGAGGCTGCGCACGCGGCTTTCCAGCTTCACCTTCTCGGTGATGTCATCATAGATGCAGAGCACGCCGCCCTGAGCATGGGGCACGGTGATGACACGGATGGTGCGGTTGTCCGGCAGGTGCCAGCGCTCCTCGCTGCCCTCGGGCGAGGTGTAGAGCGCCAGGCGCGCCGCCTTCCACTCGCGGAAGTCGGCATGTTGCTGCAGGCGGCCCAGATCGTGCAGGCGGTCGAGTATCTCGCCTTCGGTGGGCTGGCGGCGGAGCCAATCCTCGTCGAGGCGCCAGAGGCGGGCAAAGGCGGGATTGAAGTAGTGCAGCCGCTGGTCCGGGCCGAAGATGGCGATGGCCGTGGTGAGGCTGTCCAGCGTGCTGGTCTGCGTCTCGTGCAGGTTCTTCAGCTCGCGGCGAAGGGTTTCCACCTCGGTGATGTCGATGGCCCAGAAGGCCCTGAAATCTTGCTGCCGGCTCTCGTGGATCTCCAGCAGGCGGCGCTGACCACCGATGACCGTGGCCGCATGCCAGCGGCGCTCGCGGGGCGGATTGTCCGCTGCCGTGCCTCCGGCATTTGCAGCGGTGGCGGATGTGCCACCCACAGGCTGCATGATGCGGGGATCAACGAGCTTCAGCCCCGCCTCCATGGCCTTTTCCAGATCCGGCTCCTCCACGGCCTCGCGCCAGCGGCGGTTGGCCCAGAGCAGACGGCCCTCGTCGTCTTCCATCCACACAGGCACAGGGGCGGCATCCAGAAGGGTGGTAAGGCGTTTCAGCCGCTGCTCGCTGCGGCGCACGGAGGAGGTGAGGCGGAAGGCTTCGCGCCGTTCGCCAAATACAGGGCGCACACGCAGGAGAACGCGTGGGCCGGCGACACGGCCGTCCGCCTCCATGAGGCGGCCGTCACGGGTGGTGATGGCGATGTTGAAGGCCTTGCCCTCCTCGCGCAGGCGCTGCAGGCGATCCTTGAGGCGGGACGCGGATTCGGCATCCAGCCAGGTCTCGAGGCGGAGAAAGGCCGCCAGATCTTCCGGCACGTCCCTGCTCTCGGGCAGGTGGTGGAAGACGTGATCCGGCAGGGCCTTGCGCCCTTCCCAGACAACCAGAACCTGCGGCTCGGCAGCCAGCAGGGCCTCCAGCTCGTTCAGTCGGGACTCGGCTGTTTCCTGTGCCCTTGCCGCTGTCTCGACCTGCTGGCGCAATTTCCTGACATGGCGCAGGGCCAGCAGGCCGACAATTCCCATCGCCAGGCCGGCAGCGCCGACCAGCGGCCAGACCAGGGGAGCGGCGGCCCCTGCTGTGCCCGGTCCCGTGGTGTCGGCAAGGGCCATGGCGCGTGCCGGCACGAGGTCCGGCAGGGCCACCACCGTGGTCGCGATCCCCGCCACAAGGGCAGGGAGAAGGCCAGCCTGGCGCATGTCGCCCTTTTTGCCCTTCTTGTCTCTGCCCTTTCGTCTGTGCGTCCTGCCCCTCATGATCTCTCCGCACGTCCCGGTTTCATCGATGGCTGGTCAGCAGGCCGTTGCGAGGCGGGCCTTTCGGTCTTTTCCGCCCTGTTCCTGCAGGCAGAGCGAGCCGAGAGCCGGAAAACGCGACACCGAACGCCACGCACGGGAATGTCCGATCTTGCCAAAGGGATTGCGCCGGGTTTCCGGTCGTGATCCCTTTCCGGAGAAAGGCCACACCGGGATCGAGCCTGTTCGCCTGTTGCGGCTTGCTGGCGAATCACGCCCCTCACCCCGAATCACTGGCGAGATTATCCTCAAAACGGCAGCTTGCCCACTGGCCCTTTCTGCACCGGGTGCCAGCAGTGCGGAGCGCCCATGTCGCGGGCGGGACGCAACGGCCGTGCCGAACTCAGTAGTCGCCCGTGAAGCGCTCCGGCGCCGGGGCCACCACTTCCGGGCCCGTGGGCGTCACCCGGAGAATGGCCAGGCCGCGCTGGATGCGTCCGTTCTTGTGGAAGCGGAAGAGGCCGTTCATGCCCTGGTAGCCCTCCGGGTTGGTGATCTGGCGCTCGGAGAAGGTTCCCTGCCCGTCGCCACGGGCCAAGGCGATGGCCAGCGATGTGGCATCATAGGCCAGCGAGGCGATGCGTGGCGGGGCCTTGCCGTAGGTGCGCCTGTAATGGTCGCGGAAGTAATTCACCAGGCGCGGCTCCACACCTGCATACCAGCCGCCAATGGCCAGCGGCGTGGTGCGGATGCCGGGGGTGTCCCACAGGCCGGTGCCAATGAGCTGAACGGTTCGCGAGGTGACACCGGCCCTGGCCATGGCGGGGCCGGCGGCCTTGATCAGCTTTGGTCCCTCAGGGAAGAAGAGGGCCTGAATGCGGCTGGCCGGATCGGCGATCTTGCGGGCCATGCGCTCGGCAGGACCGACGATGCCCTGCGGGGTGCGCACATAACGCTCCTCGGCGACGATGGTCACGCCATGACGGCGGGCCGAATGGCGCAGGGCACGGGCCACGGTGGTGCCGTAGGTGGAGCTGGGTATGAGAGCGGCAATGCGTTTCCTGCCGGCACGGGCGGCGTACCGGACGACGTTGTCCACTTCTTCCTCGGGCAGGAAGCTCATGAGATAGACGCCATTGCCGGCCACCGAGGAGACGGAGGAGAAGGCGATCACCGGAATGCCGGCGGCCCGGGCTTCCGGGGCCACGGCCTGCACGCTCTGGGCCAGCAGCGGGCCGAGGATGAGCCGTGCGCCCTCGCCGATGGCAGCCTGGGCGGCCATGCGGGCGCCGGCTGACGTGCCGCGCGTATCCTTGACCACGAGGGTGATGCCGGGGTTGCCGGCGTCGATCATGGCAAGCTCTGCGGCCTGCTTGAGCGCCCTGGCCACACGGCCGGTCTCGCCTGGCGCACCCAGCGGCAGCAACAGGGCCACGCGCGATCCCCTGGCGCCCGTGTCCGCAGGGGGCCTGGGTGCGGCCTGATGCTGCCGTGCCGGGGGCTGGCCGGCATCGGAGAAGAGCTCGCCAAGGTCCATGCCACCGCCACAGCCGGCCATTGTCAGGGCCAAGCCGGCAGCGAGGGCGAGGCGGGTCTGGTTGCGCAGGGTCTGCCAGCCCCGGCGCAGCCCCTGCTGCATCGCGCGCAACAGCTTCACGGAAAACCTCCCTCGTGATCGGCCGCCAGAAATTTGCCGTCGGTTTCGGACAATATTATGAAATTGGTTGACGGTTCTTTAACCACTTGCAGATAGCGGCATGGCCGATTCCGCGCCTGGATCCCCGGCCGGCCCTTTGGGGGAAGGCTTTCATGGACAACGGCCAAAGAGAGAACGAAGCTGCCGATGCAGCCGGCAGAGAGGGCGATGGGGCCGATGGTCAACGCCATTTCCTGCTGGCCGGGCAGCGGATCGCGGCACCAAGGGCAGCTGCCGGGCTGCATGTGGTGGCCACACCCATCGGCAATCTCGGCGACATCACCTTGCGCGCCCTGCAGACGCTGGCAGGCGCGGACGTCATCGTGGCCGAGGACACGCGGCACACGGGGCGGCTTCTGCAACATTTCGGCATTCGCCGGCCGATGGTTGCCTATCACGAGCACAATGCGGCGCGCATGCGCCCGCGCCTCCTGGCGCGGCTGTCTGCCGGCGAGGCACTGGCGCTGGTGAGCGATGCCGGCACGCCGGTGGTCTCCGATCCCGGGATGAAACTGGTGCGCACAGCGATCGAGGCCGGCCATGCCGTGCATGCGGTGCCCGGGCCCTCCGCGGCGGTGGCGGCTCTTTCCGTCTCCGGACTGCCGTCGAATCAGTTTCTCTTCGCCGGCTTCCCGCCGCCGAAACGTGCGGCCCGGCAGCGGTGGCTGAAGGATCTGGCCGGCGTGTCGGCCACGCTCATTCTCTACGAGAGCCCGCACCGGTTGGCGGAATCGATTTCCGACATGGCCGCAATCCTGGGACCGCGCGAGGCCATGGTGGCGCGGGAGCTCACCAAGCTGCACGAGGAGCTGCTGCGCGGCACGCTGCCCGAGCTGGCTGCAGGGATGGCGGCACGGGAACACATCAGGGGCGAGATCACTCTGGTCATCGGCCCGCCGGTGGCAGTGAAGGGCACGGCTGCCGGCGAGAACAGGGAAGAGGCGGCGGCCCTCGAGACAGCGCTCAAGGATGCACTGGAGACCTTGCCCGTCAGCCGCGCCGCGAAAGAGATCGCCCAACGTTTCGGTCGGCCGCGGCGGGAGGTCTATGAACTCGCCCTGCACCTGAAAAAGGGCGAGGAAGCATGAGCGGGATGCGGCACGGGCCTCCCTTCGGCGCCGTTCAATGGGGCGGGGCATTGGGGAAGAAGAGCTGCTGGCCGTTCACGCGATAGCCGGCGATGGCCTTCTGCCCCTCCGGTCCCGTGAGCCAGTCGATGAAGGCGCGGGCGGCCTTTTCCTTCACGTGAGGGTGGCGCTTCGGATTCACCAGGATCACGCCATACTGGTTGAAGAGGGCGGGATCGCCTTCTACAGCCATGACAAGATCCCCCTTGTTGCGGAAGGCGATCCAGGTGGCGCGGTCGGAGAGCGTGCAGGCGTTCATGGCGGCGGCCATGTTCAGCGTGGCGCCCATGCCGGCACCGGCTTCGCGATACCAGGTGCCGCTCTCCTGGCGCGGATCGATGCCGGCCTTCTGCCACAGCGCCATTTCCTTCCTGTGGGTGCCGGAATCGTCGCCACGGGAGACGAATGGCACCTTGCGTGCGGCGATGCGGCGCAGGGCCTCGGCGGCATCCTTCAGTCCCCTGATGCCGGCCGGATCGTCCTCGGGACAGACGATGACGAAGTCGTTGTACATGACATCCCGCCGGTCCACGCCCCAGCCCTCGCGCACGAAGGCCAGTTCCGCTTCCTTGGCGTGAACGAGCAGCACGTCGCCATCGCCGTTGCGGGCGTTGCGCAGGGCCTGACCCGTGCCCACGGCCACCACCTTCACGCGGATGCCTGTCTTCTGCTCGAACAGGGGCAGCAGATAGTCCAGAAGTCCGGAATTCTGCGTGGAGGTGGTGGACTGCACGATGATGGTCTCGCCGGCGCCTGCCGCTCCGGCCATGGAGACGAGACCGGCCGCAACGGTCAGCAGGAAGCCGAGGACAAGACCCGGAGCATGCCTACGAATGGGGATCATGACGTGCATTCTTCTTGCTGTCGTTTCGGGCAGGACGGGAACCGGCGGGTGCCGCCGGCCACCTGCCCCGCCTTGTCCGGATAGGTTACATGCGGACGTGTGGCAAGGCCTCAGGCCATGCCGCGGGCGGCACTGAAGGCGCTCAAGCCGTGCACGGCGAGATTCACGGCCAGGGCCAGCACCAGAAGGATGAGGCCCAGGGCCAGCGCCAGGGCGAGCTCGCCCTTGGATGTCTCCAGGGCGATGGCCGTGGTCATCACGCGGGTGGCATGGCGGATGTTGCCGCCCACGATCATCACTGCCCCCACCTCGGCGATGGCACGGCCGAAGCCGGCCAGTATCACCGTGGCCAGGGCATGGCGTGCCTCGAAGAGCATGGTGCGCACGAGGCGGGGGCCGCGGATGACCAGCGAGCGCATGGTCTCCTCGTATTCCCGCCACATGTCCGCGATCACCTGGTGCGAAAGGGCGATAACGATGGGCAGCACCAGCAATGTCTGGGCGATGATCATGGCCGTGGACGTGTAGAGCAGGCCCAGCACGCCCAGCGGGCCCGCGCGCGAAAGCACGAGATAGACCACGAGCCCCAGCACCACGGGGGGCATGCCCATCAGTGCCGTGATCAGCAGCACCAGTGTTCGCCGGCCGGGAAAACGATAGAGCGCAAGCAGCGCGCCGACGGGCAGCCCGATGATCGCTGCCATCAGAACGGCCGTGAGGGACACGTAAAGCGAGCGCAGGACGATCTCCAGCAGCTCGGGGTCCAGCGTGATCACGAGCTGGCCCGCGCGCCAGAAGGCCTCCGCAAATCCGTGCTCCATGGGTATTCCTTCCATTTTGCCGCGTCGGCTGGCGAGGGACACTGCCGATGCGTGGACGGCCCGGGGAAGGGCTCTTGCCGGCATCCGTTGCCGGGGCCATTATGACGGGTGCGACCTCTTCTGCAAGCGGCTGCGGGATCGCATTGCCAATGGTGGCCTCGCGGGCCGAATGGGTGTGCGGACAGGCAAGGGAGGCCGGAAATGGCAAGGGCCCTGCTGGTGATCGACGTGCAGAACGACTTCTGCCCCGGTGGTGCGCTGGAGGTGCCACGGGGCGACGAGGTGGTGCCGGTGATCAACCGTCTGATGCCGCTGTTCGAAGCGGTGGTCTTCACACAGGACTGGCACCCGGCCGATCATCTTTCCTTCGCCAGCCAGCATGCGGGCAAGCCGCCGTTCACGACGGTGGAGATGCCCTACGGTCCACAGGTCCTGTGGCCGGACCATTGCGTGCAGGGCAGCCGGGGAGCGGATTTCCATCCCGATCTCGACCAGCGTCCGGCGCAGACCATCGTGCGCAAGGGATTTCGTCGGGAAGTCGATTCCTATTCCGCCTTTTTCGAGAACGACCGCACGACACCCACGGGACTGGAGGGCTGGCTGCGCAGCCGCGGCATCGACGAGGTGTGGCTGGCTGGCCTGGCCACGGATTTCTGCGTGGGCTACTCGGCGCTGGATGCGGTGCGCTGCGGCTTTTCCGCCTTCGTGATCGAGGATGCCTGCCGCGCCATCGATCTCGATGGCTCGCTGGCGGCCATGCGTCGGCAGTGGGAAGAAGCGGGCGTGAGGGTCGTGACCAGTGCTGACGTGCCGCCGGCGATTGTCTCTCGCCGCCCGGGGGAGGATCAATGAAGACGGCCGATGGACAGGGAAGGGGCATTCCGGGCGTGGATGCCCCGCTGCCTCCCATGCCGGCCCATGTGCGCGCCGAACTGGTGGAAATCGTGCCTGGTCCCGGCATCCGCCTGGATGTGCGCTATGCCACAGCCGCCAACATCACGGGGCGCCCCCTCTACATCGCGCCGCGCGTCTTTCTGCGGCCGGAAGCCGCCGAGGCCCTGAAGCGGGCAGCGGCGCTGGCCGTGGCAGCAGAGCTGGAGCTCGTGATCTTTGACGGCTATCGGCCTGCGGGGGCGCAGCTTGCGCTGTGGCGGGCCTGTCCGGACGAGTCCTATGTCTTTCCCCCCTGGAAAGGCTCGGCGCATACCCGGGGCATCGCCGTGGACCTGACCCTGGCGCGACCTGGCGGCGAGCCGCTGGCGATGGGCACGGATTTCGATGACATGAGCGAGCGCTCCCATCCCTCAAGTCGTGACGTGCCGGCGGCGGTCATTTGCAACCGCATGTTGCTGGCAGGACTCATGGTCACGGCAGGCTTCGAACCCATCGAGACGGAATGGTGGCACTTTCAGCTGCCTGGCGGCGATGACTGGCCGCTGATCGATGCCGCCAGCCTGCCGGTGCGCTTGCTGGCGCCTCTCGAGAAGTGAACGCCGGCGATCGGCGCCCTTCCTGCCGGCCGCTGGTGCAAGTTCGCGCTTGACGAGACGACTTCTCTTCCCTATAGCCTTGTGCCCGAACTGACGGTCGCTGGCGGCCTTCCAGCAGACTGCCCCTGCCCCCTTTCTCTGCTGGTTCCGGTGGTGCAAACGGGTGGGCGGGTGGCGGTCGTTGTGTTTTGGCGCCGCGGCTCTTGCGTGAATTCGGACAAACTCGGAGATCAGGACCATGGCGCGCCGCTGTGAACTGACCGGCAAGGGCGTGATGACCGGCAACAACGTCAGCCACGCCCACAACAAGACCCGCCGCCGCTTCCTGCCCAATCTCGTCAATGTGCATCTGATGAGTGACGTGATGGGCGCAAGCTACCGCTTTCGCATCTGCACGCAGGCACTGAAGACGGTGGAGCATCGCGGCGGGCTGGATGCCTTCCTGCTCAAGGCCCGGGATTCCCAGCTGTCGCCGAAGGCGCGGAAGCTGAAGAAGCAGATACAGGCCCGCCTGGCCGCGCGCGAGCAGGCCGGCGCCTGACGAAACTGCCGGGTTGTCTTGCCGGGGCGCCGACAACCCGGGACAGGATATGGACATTGCCAGCGAGATCGTGACCCCCCGCCATCGTCTTGCCGGTGGCGGGTTCAGTCATTTGCGGGACGGATGGCCTTTTCCAGCGTGGCGTTCTCCCTTTTGTCGCTGCCGGGTTCATTGCGGCGGGGTGCAGGCAGAAGGCGCTGTTCGGACCAGGCACACCAGGCCTTGCGCGGATATTCGCTCTTCAGCAGTCGTGCCCGAGTCTGCCTGCAAGCGGCCATGTCCTTCTGCGGGATGACCATGGCGCGCCCTGGCGAGGTGACGACAAGATAGAGATGTTTCGGCTGCTGGCGGCCCTTGCCGCCCTTGCTCTGGCGGTGACGGTGCTTCGTGAACCCCTGAAAGCCTTCCAGACAGCGGTTTTCCACCACCTTGATGCCGCCCTTCTCCAGAATGGCCTGAAGCTGGCGGGCCCGTTCCTGGCAGGCGGGCAGGTGGTCGAAATTCACGAAATTGGCCTGCAGCGGGCCGTCGCCCCTGATTGTGAGCAGCACGAGCAGCACGGTCGCCTTCAGCATGGCGGCTTCTCCGGCAAGGTTGCCTGTGGCGGCGCCGTCGGGCCGCCGGTTCTGCCCTGAACATGGCATATGCATCGGAAAGCGGCCTTGAGCCACATCAAGGCGCGCGATGTGCTCACAGGTGTTCACCTGCTGTGGGCTGACGGCGGCAGCAGGAAGGGGCGGCCCGGCTTCCTCCTGCCCGGCCTGCTCCGCCGGACGGGACTGGGGGCTTGGGGCTTTCTCACCGGCGGCACCTGCCGGAAGGAAGCCGGGCCAATCAGAGGCAACGCCCGAATGCTCGCCGATACCCATGGCAGGGACGCGGAGACAATGTGCCGAAATCCGGGCAAAGCCATGCAAAACCGTGTGCATTCGGCAATCACGGGGATAGATCCCGTGGCGATTTCGCGTGGCCGTGCAGAAACGGCCACCGTTCGGTGCGTCAAGGAAGAGGGCCCGGCAGATGCCGGGCCCTTGCGCGATTCGTCCGTTGTGGTGCTGAGCCTCGTGCCCTTTTGGGGCTCATTCGTCGCTCATGATGCCGAGGATGTTCAGGATGTGGATGAACAGCGTCACGAAGCTGCCGTAGAGCATGAAGGCGCCGAAGATGGCCTTGGAACGGGCCGTGGCCGGCAGGTCGCCCGCCACATACATGGCCTTGATCTGCTGCGTCTCCCAGGCCGTGACGCCGGCAAACAGCAGCACCACCAGGATGGAGGTGATCAGGCTTGCCATGGTGGACTGGAAGAAAAGGGCATTCACCACGATGGCCACGAGCAGACCGATGGAGGCCATCATGAAGAAGCCGGCAAAACCGGAAAGGTCACGCCTGGTGACATAGCCGGCCAGGCTCGTGGCGCCGAAGGTGATCGCCGTGATCAGCAGGGCACGCACCACGAGATTGGGGGCCGTGCCCATGTAGAAGGCGATCATGGGCGAAATGAGAACGCCCCAGAGGGTGGCATAGGCGCCATAGGCGAGATAGGCCGTGGCCGCATTGCCCGAGAAAATGAGGCGTGGCGCAAACCAGCCCAGCGCGATGATGGCGATGAAGATCACCCACTTCATCGCCCCCATGGCGACGGTGGCCATCAACGCCGGATTGGCGGCCATGAACATGGCGACAATGGCCGTCCACGCCACGCCGAGCGCCATGTAATTGTAGACACGGAGCATGTAGGCGCGCAGGCCTTCGTCGATGGCTGCGGCCGTCGTGTGCGCGCGGGTGCCCGCGCGCGCGGCAGTGCGAATCTCGTAGTCGTTCATGTCCTCGTTCCCTCTCTCAAGACCGTCTCAAGCCAGCCGTCGAGATCATTTTCCCGTCGTCGGGCCTCCCTGGCGAGGCCGTCTGCCAGACATCTGGCCTTTCGGCATGACGATATGGGGCACGCCTGCCTGCCTGTCCAGCCCTTCTTCCGGCTCTCTTCCCTGGCCGGGCAGGTCGGCCCCGTGCCTCCGCCCCGTTCCCGTCATGGCCGAAAGCTTCCAGACCTCTGGCCACTTTCAGGAACTCATTCTATACACTCTGGCCGACGTGCCATCTTAAATCTTCGCAAGATGGCAAGTCTCGCTCAACATGGTTGGCGTGTGGTGGCATGCCGTGCCTGCGCTGCATGCGGAAGGCCGGCATGTGGCTGCCCGATCGCCAATGGGAAAGGGACCGCATGCGCATTCTCTTCGTCTGTCTCGGCAATATCTGCCGCTCGCCCATGGCCGAGGGCGTGTTCCGCAGCGAGTTGGCCCGGCGCGGGCTGCTCGACAAGGTGGAGGTGGATTCCGCGGGCACCAGCGACTGGCACGTGGGCGAGCCGCCCGACCCGAGGGCCCGCCGGGCCGCTGCCCGCCGCGGGCATGACATCTCTTCTCTGCGCGGGCGGCAGGCCTCGCGGCGGGACATGGCCGCATTCGACCTGATCCTTGCCATGGACAGGGAGAACCTGGAGCATCTGAAGCGGCTGGCGGGACCGGCGCATGCGCACAAGGTGCGGCTGTTTCTGGAGTTCGCACCGCACCGGCCAGAGGAGGAGGTGCCCGATCCCTACTATGGCGGCGAGGAGGGATTCGAGCATGTTCTGGACCTGCTGGAAGAGGCGGCGAAAGGACTGGCCGATCACGTCGAAGAAGCGCTTGCGCATCGGCAGGGCTGAAAGGGCTTTCCGATCGGGCGCGTGACGCACCTCTCAATTCCGCCCTTTCTTTCCATTCGTCTTTTCCGCCTGCTGGCGGGTCAGCCATTTCTGCCACAGATCGGGTCGGCGCTCGCGGGTGATGCGTTCGGCCATCTCCTGGCGCCAGCGGGCAATCTCGGCATGGTTGCCGGAGAGCAGCACGGGGGGAATCGCGCGGCCTTCCCACACGCGCGGGCGGGTGTAATGCGGATGTTCCAGAAGTCCTGTCTCGAAGCTTTCGTGCACGGCCGATTCCGCCTTGCCCATGACGCCGGGCAACAGGCGCACCACCGCATCCAGCAGGCAGATGGCCGCCGGCTCGCCACCGGAGAGGATGAAATCGCCAATGGAAACCTCGATGAGGTTGCGGGCCTCGATGACGCGCTCGTCCACTCCCTCGAAACGGCCGCAGACGATGACCACGCCGGCGGTGGCCGCAAGTTCGCGCACGAAGGGCTGATCCAGCGGCCGGCCGCGCGGACTCATGAGCAGGCGTGGCCGCGGATCGTCCGCGGGGCTAGCCATGTCGATGGCGCGGGCCAGCACGTCCGGTTTCATGACCATGCCCACTCCCCCGCCGGCAGGCGTGTCGTCCACGGTGCGATGACGGTCGGTGGCGGCCTCGCGGATGTTGCGCACCTCCAGCGACCAGATGCCCGCGCGCAGGGCGCGACCGGCGAGGGCATGGCCCAGCGGGCCCGGAAACATCTCCGGATAGAGCGTGAGTACCGTTGCCACAAAGGCCATGGCGACCTCTCCAGACATGCGCAGGCAGGTGGTGGCCGCATGGCGCGACCTTCTCCTCCTCAGACACCGGCTTGGCCGTTTGCGGGTGCGCCGTCAAGGCCGTGACGGCGGGCGATCCTCCGGGGAAGATCGCCAGGTGGCGCGAAGGCCGCCACGCGGCCGGCCTCGACTATGGCCACGTGGCTGGCCAGCGGCAGCAGTTCTGCCGGATCATGGGAAACGACGAGCATGGTCATGCCCTGCGCCGCGTGCAGGCGGGCAAGCAGGGCCGCCATTTCCCGGCGCAGGGCCGGGTCGAGCGCGGCAAAGGGCTCGTCCAGCAGCATCACCGGCGACGCCCGCAGCAGGGCGCGGGCGAGGGCCACCCGCTGGCGCTGGCCGCCGGAGAGTTGCGCTGGCAGACGATCCTCCCGTCCCTGCAACCCCACCGCGGCCAGCGTCTCGAAAATGCGTGTCCTTGCCGATCGGGAAAAGCGGCCCGAGGGCTCCAGCCCCAGGCCGGCGTTGGTGAAGGCATCCAGGTGGGCAAAGAGATTGTGTTCCTGAAAGATCATGGTCACCGGCCGCCTGTGTGGTGGCGCGCAGGTGACATCCTCTTTTCCGATCCGGATACGCCCGGTCTTCGGCACCAGAAAGCCGGCAACGAGATCGAGCAATGTGGTCTTGCCGGCCCCCGAGGGGCCAATGACAAGCACCACTGCACCGGCCGGCACGGCCAGGTCGTAATGCACGGCCCAGTCGGCACGGGAAAAGCGCACGTCTGCCAGCGTCACCGGCAGGCCGCCGGAGGCGGGGCGGAAGGTGCGCGGGTTCTCGGGCGGCGTCACGGGCGGATGTCTCCTTTCCGGGCCAGGCGTTCGGTGGCGAGCATGAGGGCTGTCACCATCAACAGCAGGATGAGCGACAGACCGGCGGCGTCCGCGGTGCGATAACTGCCCAGGCGCTGGTATATCAGCAGCGGCAGGGTGCGAAACTCCTCCGAACCGAGCAGCGCCACCGCCCCCAGATCCCCCAGCGAAAGGGCCAGAGACATGGCAAGCGCCGGGCCGAGCGCCGGAGCCAGGCCGGGGAGGATCACCAGCCGCCAACGTGTCGGCAGCGACAGCCCCAGCTGCGCGCACAGGCGGCCATGGCGCTGACGCAGGTCGCGCCAGGCGGGCGCCAGCGTGCGCCAGACGAAGGGCAGGCTCATGAGGGCATTGATGCCGGACACCAGCCAGAAGGCGGCCGTGCGTTCCTGTGCGAGGTCGGTTCTCGCCAGCAGCACGAACCAGCCGGCAGCAAGAATCACCGGGGAGATCACCAGCACCAGCGAGGCCACGGCCTCGGCCAGGCTTGGCCAGGCCCCCGTGCGCACGCCACCGCGTGGCGCGGCCATGGATGTCAGCAGCAGGGCGCAGGCCATGAGCGCGAGCATCGTGGCGGCAGCAGCCATTGCGAGCGATGTGACCAGAGCCTGCCACACGGCGGTTTCCTGCAACAGCCGGGCCAGGTCGGCCGCCAGGCCTGCCTGCATGATGCCGGCCAGGGGCAGGGCCACGAGGGCCACGAGCAGCAAAATGGCGGCCCCGTCGATCAGCCGTGCGCCATGCTCCTGAGCATGGGGATGGGGGGCGACCGGCGAAAGCCCCGCCATGGTGTCCGGCCAGGCAGCGAGGCGGCGCAGCAGCAGGAAGAGCGTGCCGGTCAGGACCATCTGCAGGAGAGCGAGGATCAGGGCGCGGGCCGGGGCGAAATCGAAACGCAGGCTCTGATAGATGGCGACTTCCAGCGTGGTGGCGCCGGGACCGCCGCCCAGCACCAGCACCACGGTGAAGCTGCCGGCACAGAGCATGAAGACCAACAGGGCCGCCCCGGGCAGGATGCCGCGCAGCACGGGCCAGGTCACGAGGCGCCAGAAGGCTCGCCGCGGGATGCCGAGCTGCGCGGCGAGACGCAGATATTCCGTGGGCATGGCAGCCAAGCGCACGTGCACGAGCCGTGCCACCAGCGGCGCGTTGTAGAACACATGCGCCAGCAGGATGCCGGGCAGGCCATAGAGACTGATGCCGTCCTGCATGCCCAGCGCCTGCAGCAGCTGATTGACCCAGCCGTGCCGTCCCCACACCGCCAGCAGGCCGAGCACGGCCACCAGCTGCGGCAGGGCGAACGGCAGCAGAAGAAGCCGGGTGACGAGCCCGTGCCCGGCCATGTGTCCCTGGCGGAAGAGGGCATGGCCCACCCACATGCCCAGGGTCACGGAAAGCAGGGTGGAAAGGGCCGCCTGCAGCAGCGTGAAGCGCACCACGCGCCAGACATAGGCATCCGGCAGCACGGTGTCGGCTGCCATGTCATCTGCACCCGCCATCAGCAACAGGCCGGCAGCGGCACCGAGGGGCAGCAGGAGAACGAGCACGATGCCCGCAAGGGCCGTCCAGGGCCGCTGCGCTTCCGGGCAGCGCTTCGTCAAGGACCGGTCTTCACGTGACCGGAACAGCCGCCGCCTTCCGGCGACACGAACAATGGCATGGCAGGTCACGGCATTCCCTTGTCACGGCAATCCGTTGGATCCTTCCGGCGGATCGTGGGCGGCCGCAGTCACTCGCTCATGGCGCGGAGCCATTCCGCGATCCAGACCTTGCGGTTTCGGGCCACCTCCTCCGGCGTCATGAGCAGTGTGCGCGGCGGCGTGCCCAGCCGGCCGAAGGCTTCGGGCAGGGGTTTCGACGTGGGACCGGCCGGGAACATCCAGTTGCGCGTGGGAATGTGGTCCTGAAAGCCGGGGGTGAGCATGAAGGCGAGAAAGCGCCGGGCAAGTTCGAGATGGCCCGTCTTCACCGCGGCGGCCACCTCGATCTGCAGGTAATGGCCCTCGGCAAAGATGGCGGCCCTGTAGCGCTCCGTCTTCTCCTCGATCATGTGATAGGCCGGTGAGGTGATATAGGAGAAGACCATGGGCGCCTCGCCCTTGGTGAACAGGCCATAGGCGGCCGACCAGCCGGGAGTGACGGTGAGCACGCGGCGCTTCAGTTTCTTCCAGGCCTCGCCGGCCCTGTCGCCATAGACGGCCTTCATCCACAGCAGCAGGCCCAGGCCCGGGGTGGAGGTGCGCGGATCCTGGATCACGATCTTCACGTTTGCCGGTCCTTCCACCAGCGCCTTGAGCGAGGTGGGGGGATTCTTGATGCGTGCGCTGTCATAGACCACGGCAAAATGGGCCCAGTCATAGGGCACGAAAGTGTCGTCATCCCATTTCACAGGCAGGCGCAGGGACTTGAGCGAGACCTGATGCGGCGCCAGCAGGCCGGTCTTTCCGGCCTCGACCATGAGGTTGGTGTCCAGGCCCAGCACGAGGTCGGCCTTCGTGCGCTCGCCCTCGATCTTCAGGCGGTTGAGGATGGCCACACCGTCGCCCAGGGCGACGAAACGCACGTCGCAATTGCATGTCTCCTCGAAGGCCTTCTCGATGGCCGGGCCCGGCCCCCACTCGGCCGTGAAACTGTCATAGGTGTAAATGGTGAGCACCGGCCTGTTCCCGCCAGCCATGGCCGGAGCGATGATGCCGGCAAGAACGCCCAGGGTGATGGCTGTTGCCGCCCAGGCCTGCATGGCCTTTCGGACCTGGCGGCCGATGGCCGTGATGCTTGCGCACGTGATCATGATCCGTCTTCCGTCTTTTCCGTCCCGCGGGCGGAATGCTGGGGCCTGCCCGCATGGCCTTCTGCGGGTCGCAAGGTGGAGGGCAGGGGCGGGAAACGGCGGAATGACTCATCCGCCTACGGGTGCCCGCTGCCTGCGGCCGGTGCCGCATGGTCTGCGACAGCAGGCGGGCTGGCGGACATGCGTGCCCCGGGATGGTTTCCGTCCCATGATCTGCGGGGCGAACGCGGCCGCTCTGCTCCCTCCGCCGGCATGACCCGGATCAGGTTCCACGGGTTGGCCCCAGGGGCCTCTCAGCCCGGCCGGCTTCTGCCGTCAACCCGAGTGGCTGCCGGCAGCGGCAGGCCGGACACCCCGGAGAGCATCTGACGGGGGCAAGGTTACTCCCGGCAACGACAGCGGGCAAGTGTGGCATGGGGCAGATGGCATGGCGCATTCTGCCTCCTTGCATGCGTCAGGTCACGGGCTGCGCTTTTCCCTTGCCCGTCGGGGAGGGCCGTCTATAACCTGCCGTCAGGAGCGAAGGCGGCGACACCGCATCGAGGCCGGACATGACAGGCAGGCGACGATATCCGCAGGGCCGGCCGGGCGCTTGCCGCCTTTCGCGAGCGGTCCATGGAAGCTTTGGTATCCTTCATGTCTTTCATGTCTTGAGCGGAGCAAGGGATCATGGCGAGCAGGGGATCCGTGCGCAAGGTGGTGCTGGCCTATTCCGGCGGGCTTGACACCTCCATCATCCTCAAGTGGCTGCAGGAGCATCTTGGTGCGGAGGTGGTGACGTTCACCGCGGATCTGGGACAGGGCGAGGAGCTGGACGAGGCCCGGCGAAAGGCGGAGATGCTAGGCATCCGGGAGATCTACATCGAGGACCTGCGCGAGGAGTTCGTGCGCGACTACGTGTTTCCCATGTTCCGCGCCAATGCGCTGTATGAGGGGGTCTATCTGCTGGGCACCGCCATCGCGCGACCCCTGATCGCCAAGCGGCTGGTGGAGATCGCGCACGAGACGGGAGCGGATGCCATTGCGCACGGCGCCACCGGCAAGGGCAACGATCAGGTGCGCTTCGAGCTTTCGGCCTATGCGCTGGATCCCGACATCAAGGTGATCGCCCCCTGGCGGGAATGGGACTTCAGGAGCCGCTCGGATCTCATCGCCTTCGCCGAGAAGCACCAGATTCCCGTGCCGAAGGACAAGCGTGGCGAGGCGCCGTTCTCGGTGGATGCCAACCTGCTGCACTCCTCCTCCGAGGGCAAGATCCTGGAAGATCCCTGGCAGGAGCCGGCGCCTCATGTCTTCCAGCGCACCGTGGCACCCTGGGAGGCGCCGGACGCGCCGGAGGAGATCACCATCGATTTCGAGCGTGGTGACCCGGTGGCGGTGAATGGCGAGCGCATGAGCCCGGCCACGCTGCTGGCCACGCTCAACGCGCTGGCGAAGAAGCATGGCATCGGGCGGGTGGACATGGTGGAAAACCGCTTCGTCGGCATGAAGAGCCGCGGCATCTACGAAACACCCGGCGGCACCATCCTGCTGCCGGCGCATCGGGCCATCGAATCCATCACCCTGGATCGCGAGGCCATGCATCTGAAGGACGAGCTGATGCCACGCTATGCCACGCTCATCTACAACGGTTTCTGGTTCTCGCCGGAGCGCGAGATGCTGCAGGCGCTCATCGACAAGAGCCAGGAAGACGTGGA
>CAZNLW010000002.1:0-58370 GCA_964574205.1 uncultured Rhizobiaceae bacterium
TTCCGCTCACGCGGTGCCTGGTGCGCCGCTTTGCCGACATGGAGATCTTCGTGGAGGTGCAGGAGAACGTCCGCGGCGAGGACGTCTTCATCATCCAGCCCACCTCCTTTCCCACCAACGACCACCTGATGGAGCTGCTCATCCTCATTGATGCGCTCCGTCGCGCCTCGGCCCGGCGCATCACCGCGGTCATGCCCTACTTCGGCTATGCCCGGCAGGACCGCAAACCCGGTCCGCGGACGCCGATCTCCGCCAAGCTGGTGGCCAACCTCATCGAGCGCGCCGGAGCCGACCGCGTGCTCACGCTGGATCTGCACGCCGGCCAGATCCAGGGATTCTTCGACATCCCCACCGACAACCTTTATGCCGCCCCCGTCATGGTGCAGGACATCCGCAAGCACTATGACCTGGAGAACATCATGGTCGTCTCTCCGGATGTCGGCGGCGTGGTGCGCGCCCGCGCCCTGGCCAAGCGCATCGGCGCGCCGCTCGCCATCGTGGACAAGCGCCGCGAGCGGCCAGGTGAATCGGAAGTCATGAACATCATCGGCAACGTGAAGGGCCAGACCTGCATCCTTGTCGATGACATCGTGGATTCCGGGGGCACCCTGTGCAATGCCGCGGAGGCTCTGCTGGAGCGCGGTGCCCGCGAGGTCTCCGCCTATATCACGCACGGTGTGCTCTCCGGTGGCGCCGTGGCCCGCATCACCGCATCCGACCTCAAGGAGCTGGTCATCACCGATTCCATCCAGCCCACGGAGGCCGTGCGCGTGGCCCGCAACATCCGGGTCATCTCCATCGCCGAGCTGCTGGGCGAAGCCGTGGCCCGCACCGCTCGGGAGGAATCCGTCTCCTCCCTCTTCCTCTGATCGGCCCGGGCAGGTTCCGGCCCGTTCGCGCAGGGAATGCGCAAGGAATACGGATAGCCTTTTCCGGCGCCTGCGCAGGCAGACGCCCGTTCGGATGCGGCCGCATGCTGACGCCTCCACACAAGGCATGAAGCGGCCCACCATCCGCTCCCACGATTACGGTTTCCGTCCCGCATGCCGAAATGAGTCTGGATTTCCTGAAAATGACTCTCATTTTCATGCATGTGAAGAGGTCATGAGGAAAGGACGACCTTGACGGCATGATGCCAGACGAAATGTCACCATTCGCCTGATCCAGGAGACCTTGTGGCACGCGAAGGGAAGGAAACGCCTGACATCCGCGCCTGGCATCCTTGCCGAACGGCCTGTGCCACGAGAGTGAACGGGTGAACGGCAACACCAAAGAGGAGACGGAAAGAAACCATGAGCACCATCACCCTGCCACCGCGCGATGCCGATGGCTTTCTGGAGAACATGAACGACTGGACGCCGGAAATCGGCCGCGCCATGGCGGAGGCCGACGGCTTCGAGCTCACTGACGAGATGTGGGAGCAGATCATGATGGCCCGGCAGTATTATGCCGAGCACAACACCACGCCCCCCTTGCGCAAGTTCATGAAGTATACGGGCAAGAGCAAGAAGGAGCTCTTCGATTTGTGGAAGACGGGTCCAATGAAGGTGATCGCCAAGTATGGCGGCCTGCCCAAGCCCACCGGCTGCGTGTGAGGCGCCACGGCCGGCCGGGTGCCAGCCGCGTTTTCGATGGATCCATGTCCCGGTTGACCCACGGACCGTCTGATATCTGATATCTGCGTGCGTCAGACCGAAACTTCAGGGCGGCCACCTGTGCCTGCAGGCAGGTGCGCCGCCCCTTTTCTGTTCCGTCGGTCGGGTCCGCCTGTGGTCGTCGACTGTCCTGTCATCCAGTCTGCCCCTTGTGGAGTATGGTCATTCCGACTCTTGCGGCCGGATTCGCCTTGCGGCATCGTGATGACACCGTGATTCGTGATTGCCGTGCAGCGATTTGCGCGAAATCTGCAAGGTTTCGCAGCAGGTTGTCTGATGCCCCCGGAGAGGAAAGGATTTCCCATGACGGCCGCCTACCCGACGTTGGAGCACCCTGCCGCCGCCAACCCGCTAGACCTCGTCGAGGATCTGGCCATGGGTCATGGCTGGTCCCTGGCCCGCCTGCATGACGAGGAGGCACAGATGGTGGTGACCACCCCGGCCACGGATCTGCAGGTTTCGCTTGCCTGGAATCCGGACAGCGAGCTGCTGCAGCTGGCCGCCATGTTCGACTTTCGCGTGCCCCAATCCCGCCGGGCCGAGGCCTTGCGCCTCGTGGGCCTGCTCAACGAGCGCCTGGCCGCCGGCCATTTCGAGATCTGGTCGCGGGAGGGCCTGGTGCTCTACCGCAACGCCCTGCTTCTGGCAGGCGGCGCCCCGGCCACGCCGGCCCAGTGCGAGGCGCTCATCGCCACCGCCGCGCAGGCCTGCACGACCCATTATCCGGCTTTCCAGTTTGTCCTCTGGGCCGGTCGCAAGGCGGAGGATGCCTTGCGCGACTGCATCTTCGAGACCGCCGGCGAGGCTTGAGAGGCCAACCGTTGGCGGCAGACAGCACATCGCGCCTGTTGCCCTCACCTTGACGGTCGTGCCCGACATGTCACCTGACAGGGAGGCAGGCAACGTGTATCTGCCGAAGGAGGGCAAGGGCATGAACGACACGGCACGAAGGCACACCCGCGTCACGACCCTGACGGACCTGCCCGGCCCCCTGCTGCTGCTGGGCGCCGGTCGCATGGGCAGCGCCATGCTCCGCGGCTGGCTCGCTGCCGGCATGGATCCGCACCGGATTGTCATTCAGGAACCCGTCCCCAGCGGCATGTTGCGTGAGCTCATCGAGCGCCACGGCCTTGTGCTCAACCCGCCGAAAGAGGTCCTGGGCCGCATTGCCATTCTGGTGGCCGCCGTCAAGCCGCAGGTCATGGACGAGGCGCTGGCGCCCCTTGCTTCTCTGTTTGCTGGCCGGACGCCGCTCGTCCTCTCCATTGCCGCGGGGCGCACCATCGCCTCGTTCAAGCGCCACTTCGGGCCGGCCACGCCAGTGGTGCGCGCCATGCCCAACACGCCCGGGGCCATCGGCAGGGGCATTGCGGCCTTTTGTGCCAGCCCCGAGGTGACGGAAGAGCAGAAGGCCATCGCCCGCGCCCTGCTTGCGGCCCTGGGCGAGGTCGTGGAAGTGCCGGAGGAGGACCAGATGGATGCCGTCACCGCCGTTTCCGGCTCGGGTCCGGCCTATGTCTTTCTCCTTGCCGAATGCCTGGAGGCAGCGGCCCGCGCCCAGGGATTGCCCGATGCCGTGGCCACACGCCTGGCCCGGGCCACGATCGCGGGAGCCGGCGCCTTGCTGGCGCAATCTCCCGAATCGCCGGCCGACCTGCGCGAGGCGGTCACGTCGCCAGGCGGCACCACCGCCGCGGCCCTGGCCCTGCTCATGCAGGAAGGCGGCGGCTTGTGCCACCTCATGCGTCTGGCCGTGGAGGCTGCCGCCCGTCGCTCCCGCGAGCTGGCCGGCGAGAACTGAGAGTCGCCGGCATGCCGGCTCGGCCCTGCCAATGCCGCAAAATCGTGCTACATTTCGCACTGCGCTGAAGGACAGTGACTGCACTGCAGATGCTGACGGGCGTGACACGGCTGCGAGACGGCAACGGCCTGCACTCGTCGAACTGCAGCATGGCAAGGGAGCAGCAACGCCATGGCCGAAAAGAAGAAGGACACCCGCACGCGCCGCAAGTCGGCATTCGGCGACAGCCAGCGCCTCGATGCCATCATCGATGCGGCTCTGGAACTGGCCGTCGAAACCCCCTGGACGAATGTCACGCTCGCCGACATTGCCCGCCGTGCCGGCCTGTCCCTGGCCGAACTGCGCCAGCATGTGGACGGACGCGACGAGATCCTGCGCCATTTCGCCCGGCGCGTGGACGCGCAGGTGCTGGCCTCCCTGGAAAAGGATCCGCTGGAAGGCGATGCGGTGGATCGGCTGTTCGAGCTGATCATGCGCCGGCTGGAGGTGCTGGCGCCCTGGCGCCCGGCCATTCGCAACATCCTGAAGGAATCGCCCCTGATTGCCGGGGAACATCCGCCACTCGCCTGTCAGTATCTGGCCAGCCAGCGCTGGATGCTGTCTGCCGCCGGGCTGGAGCGCCCGGGACTGGAAGGCGCGGCCTGCGCCGCCGCGCTGGGCGGCATCTATCTCCGGGCCCTGAAGACCTGGGTGGAGGATGACGATCCCGGCTTTTCCCGCACCATGGCACGCCTGGATCAGGACCTGAAGCGCGCCGCCCGCTGGCGCGAGCGCCTGGAAGGCCCCGCCAGGGCCGCCAGGGGCATGGCCAGCGCCGGCTGTGCCCTGGCCCGTGGCCTGATCCGTCTCATCCGTCGCCAGGAGCGCAGCCCCCGTGAAGAGGAAAGCGCCGACATTGTTGCCACCACCGTGGACCCTCGCGACGAAGCCGGCCAGCAGGCCTGATCTGCCACCGGCATGCCGGAAGGGATGGCCGGACCGCAACCAGACACCGGCAAGCTCGAGCGCAAACGCGATCGCAAAGAAACCTTCACAGTCGCATGTGAAGTATCGACAATGTATTGAGTTGAAAGAACTTTGCGGATGATTGGATGGGTGTGAATCGCAAGGGGTTGACGATACATCGTCAGACCCTTGCGATTCACGCAAGCCAGAAATGCTGCCCCGGCTTGTGCCGCCCGCCGTGTTGTTCCCCTGTATCCTGTTGTGCGCCTGACAAGTCACGGGGAAGCCTGCCGATGGCGAGCGGGCAGGCCGGAACGCCCGGCCTTCAGCACACTGTAGTGAAAGGCCAGCAGCTCCTCTTCCGTGAAACGCCGTTCGTGTGTCTCGCCGCTCAGCAAGTCCCAGATGATCCAGGGAATCTGGTAGGTTCGCCGCTCCTTGATGGAAAGCAAGCGTGGGCCATCGAACACGAGAAGAATGTTTCTGTACCGGTCGCCATCCTTCAGAGACAGGCCAAAAGGCTCAAGAGGCGGCAGATGATCACTCGCCACCACGATCAAGGCCCGCGGATCCCTGGCCTGGATCTCCTGAATGAACCTGGCCAGGGCCCGGGTACGATACAGGAAGATATTGGCCACGTCCTGGGCATGCGCGCTGCCGCGCTCAACCCGCACCACATCCGGCCTCAGGCGCTTGTTGCGATAGAACGGCGCATGCCCATACATCCCCTGAAGGAAGACGAGGTAGGGGCCGTCATCCTGCGTGCGCAGGCGGTCGAGAAGGTGCAGGGCATGTCGAAAGAGATCACCGTCGAACATCCAGACATCACCATCCGCCTTGGGAAAGCGATCCGGCATGTCGCCGAGAAACACGGGGTTGTCGAACCCGAGTGAACGCATGGCCGCGGGTTCGTTGAAGAACCTGGACTGACTGGCAAACACCGCCAGGGTGCGATAGCCATGGGCGCGCAGCCGCCAGGGCAGGCTGAACGTACGCCGGCCCGTGAGCACGTCATAGGCTATGGAGGCAACAGCATCGAATGCCGGCACGCCTGTGAGCAGCTCGAAGCCTGTCTGGGCCGAATTGCCGCCAAAGATGATGCTCCGATGAGACGAGAACTGCCCATTGCCCTGCCGGCGAAGAAGGGTCTCCATGCGCTTGGCCAGCGGGGATCGATCATACGTCACCGCCAGACGACGGGCATCGATGAAGCTTTCGAGCAGGATCACGTAGACGTTTCGCGGCGCCCTGACCGTTCCCGGATAAAGCCGCTCCTCCAGATCCATGACCGGCTCGAAACCGGCCAGCTTGAAGGTGGCATGGATCTCCTGCACGTTCCGCCAGAGGAAGGTCACAAGGCGTCCGTTGCGATGCACGCTTTCCCGATCGGAAAAGGCCAGGGCACAGAGCCCGCAGGCAGACGAGGACCAGTGACTGGTTTTCCCCAGGGCCGTGAAGACAAGGGCGCTGCCCATGTGCAGGACCACGGAAAACAGGGCACTGCCGAGCACGATGTTCAATGCCAGCAAAAACAGCTTGCCCCGCTCCCTGAAGATGCTCTCCTGTCCCTCGCAGCGGACCGCCCGGCCGGCCCGCCAGATCAGGAAGACCAGGATGCCCACCGCCGCGGACAACAGGACCATGCCGCCACCGACTTCCGCCGGCATGACAGCCAGTCCATCCAGCACCGTGTAAAGGTCGGAGATTCTCGGTACCTTGTTCAGGTAGGACAGATTCTTGTCTATGAAGACATAGAAAACAAGAACAGACAATGAAGAAAATGCCGATACCAGGATTCTTTCCCGAAAGGTCTTCGAGCATGCTGGGTAGGTCAATATGGATATGAACATTATTATGGAATATTCTATGAACGACAAACTGCTGGCATGGGAAAGAATTCCATTATCTGACAGGGCCTCACTGTAAAGCAACAATACAAGAAACATAAAAGCAAAATGGTGAACAAATCCCCACGGCAGGAACCGATCTCGAGAATCATGAAAGAGAATCTCGCATATCTCCTGAACCATTCCACTCTTGACGTGTGTGGACCTCATCACTGAACTTGCCCTCCTTCGCTCAGTGACGGTCTCCCTCCCCACAAGCGCCATGATGGACAGGAATCATGAAAGGAAGAGAAAAATCTACTTAACTCTACCATAAGTTGGTGCTTCAAACAGGGATGGCAATGCCGGCAACCGGCCTCGACCATGAAGTGTATCGCGGTTGTGAGCCCCGTCATGGAACGGCATGTCGCAAAGGCATGCCTGGGCCGGTCTTTCCTGGAAACAGGCAACGAAGAGCATTCAGCAGGTTCTTTCCGGAGCTGTGTCCGACTGATGACCAGACGTTCGGCCTGCAGGCAGAATGCCCGCAACGCATGGCGAAGAGGCATGAGATCGGAAGACGGGAGAGACGACGTGTCCTCAGGCCAGAAGGATCACCCGTTCATCCGTGAAGAACAAAGAGGCGCCTGGAAAGTTTCCGGCAACAGGCGGACTTGCAATCTCCATGGAGTATCGGGGGATTGCGAATGCAATATGTGCCGGAACTCCGGCAGAATCCTGCAATGCGTCCCGCGGCAGAGTGATGTCCTGCCAACGCCGGGCTGTGCCCTGAGCCGGCAAGACCGATTGGTCGAACGTGAAGAAAAGTTTTCCAGCCTTCATGGCAGGCGAAAAGCCGATCGATCGCACCTAAGGTGTCACCCCCCCGTCACGGGCGGAAAGAAGGCCACCTCGCGCGCATTGCCCAGGGGCGTGTCGAGATCGGCATGCTCCTGGTTCACCGCCACACGCAATACCTGCTCGTCTGCGAGCGCCTCGGCATGAGCCTCGTCCAGCCCCCGCAGCCACTCCAGCAGATCGCGCACCGTTCGCACCTCCGCCGGTGGCGAGACCTCTTCCTCGCCCTTGCCCAGCCGCTGCCGCACCCAGGCGAAATACAGAATCTTCACGCCGCTCGCTCCTCGCTGATCACATGATGCAAACCGGCCCGGAAGTAGTCAAATCCGGTGTACATGGTCAGCAGGGCCGCCAGCCACAGCCCGATGATACCCGTTTGCGAAGTATAGGGCATGACCTCGTCGCCTGCCGGCCCGGCAATGAGAAAACCGATGGCCACAAGCTGGAGGGCCGTCTTCCACTTGGCCAGCAAGGTCACCGGAACCGAGGCCTGCAGTTGGCCCAGAAACTCGCGCAGGCCCGATACCAGAACCTCGCGCATGAGGATGATGAAGGCCGCCCACAGGTGCACGCCATGCAGCGGCTGCCCGTTGGCCGCCAGCATGAGGAGCACGCCGGCCACGAGCAGCTTGTCGGCAATCGGATCCAGCATGCGCCCCAGGGCCGACTGCTGCTGCCAGGCCCGTGCCAGCCAGCCGTCGAAGAAGTCCGTCACGGCCGCCAGAATGAAGAGGGTCAGCGCCATCCAGCGTGCCCCGTTCGTGCCCCACAGCAGCAGCCCCGCCACCAGGGGCACGGCGACAATGCGCCCGTAGGTGAGCAGGTTCGGCACCTGCAACGCCACCGGCAAGCTGGAGCGCGCCCGTGCACCCATCCCCATCTCCATTCCGGTTTCGCTCATGGTTCCGTGGTTCCGTTCTGAAGCTCTGCCTCTCTCAGGTGTCACGGATCGTCCTGTCCGGCCATTGATGCGCGACAGGGCCCCCTTGCCCGTGTTCACCGCCTTGGCCCGTATTCACCACATGGTCGCATTCGCAGCCTGCCGCTGGCACAGCGAGCTCGAGAGAGCCATCACCGGGACTGTCAGTGAAAATGGTCATATATCACCTGCGCCAGCCTTTCGGAGATCCCCTCCACGGCCGCAAGCTCCGACACATCGGCCCTTGCCACCGCCCGCGCCGAGCCGAAGGCCGCCAGCAGGGCCTTGCGCCGGGCCGGGCCAACACCGGGAATGCCGTCCAGGAGGCTGCCGCGCGCGGCCTTCCTCCGTTTCAGGCGGTGCGAGCCAATGGCGAAGCGATGGGCCTCGTCCCGCAGCTGCTGGAGATAATACAGCACGGGATCATCGGACGCGAGGCGCAAAACGCCGCCATCCGGCAGATGGAAGGTCTCCCGGCCTGCATTGCGGTCCGGCCCCTTGGCCACGCCCACGAAGGTGACGCCTTCCACGCCCAGCTCGCGCGCCACGTCAAGCGCCGCATTGAGCTGTCCGCGCCCCCCGTCGATGAGCACGAGATCCGGCCACTGTGGAAAACCCCCCGCCGGCACTTCTTCCGCCAGCGGACCGCCGGGGCATTCGCGCACAAGCCGCGCAAGGCGCCGCGCGAGCACCTCGCGCATCATGGCGAAATCGTCGTCGGTGGCCGCCTGCCGCATGTTGAACCGCCGGTAATGGGCCTTCATGAAGCCCTCCGGCCCGGCCACGATCATGGCACCCACCGCATGCGCGCCCTGGATGTGCGAATTGTCGAACACGTCGATTCGCCGCGGCACCCGCGGCAGGGAGAACACCTCCGCCACCCTCTCGAGCAGCGCCCGCTGTGCACGTCCTCCCGCCAGGCGCTGGGCCAGCGCGGCCTTGGCATTCTCCAGCGCCATCTCCACGAACTGCCGCTTTTCGCCACGTTTCGGCACATGCAGCCGCACGCGCGTGCCGGCCCGTTCGCTGAGGGCCTCCTCGATGAGCGCGGCCTCCTCCACCGCATGCGAGAGGAGTATCAGCGGCGGAGCGGGGCGGGAATCGTAGAACTGGGCAATGAAGGCCGCCAGCACCTCGGCCTCCGGCCGCTCCGCTTCCGCCCGCGGAAAATAGGCGCGGTTGCCCCAGTTCTGCCAGTTGCGGAAGAAGAAGACCTGAACACAAGTCAGCCCTCCCTCGCGCACAAGGGCAAAGACGTCCGCCGTCTCGAACGTGCGCGGATTGACGCCCTGCCCCGCCGTGACATGGGCCATGGCCGCCAGCCGGTCGCGCAGCACAGCGGCCCGCTCGTAATCCAGCCGCTTGGCCGCCTCTTCCATCTGCCGGGTAAGATCGGCCTTCACCTTCTGCGAGCGACCCGAGAGAAAGTCCTCCGCCTGCCTCACCAGGGCGGCATAGTCCGCCGGGCTCACCTCGCCCGTGCACGGCCCGGCACAGCGCCGGATCTGGAACTTCAGGCACGGCCGTGTGCGATGGGCATAGACGGAATCGGGACACGTGCGCAGAAGGAAAGCCTTCTCGAGCGCCGAGATCGCCCGGTTCACCGCACCGGCACTGGCAAACGGCCCGTAATAGCTGCCCGGCACCCGCCTGCTCCCCCGGTGCTTGGTCAGCCGCGGGGCCTCGCCTGTCTTCTCGATGAGGATGTAGGGAAACGACTTGTCGTCCCGCAGCAGGATATTGTAGCGCGGCTTCAGCCGCTTGATGAGGTTGGCCTCGAGCAGCAGCGCCTCCGCCTCCGTGCGCGTGGTGGTGAACTCCAGCCGCGCCACCTGGGCGATCATCATGGTGATGCGGTTGGAATGCCCCGTGCCTCGCGCATAGGAAGAGACACGTGCCTTCAGGTCCCGCGCCTTGCCCACGTAGAGCAGATCGCCTTTCGCGTCATACATGCGATAGACGCCGGGACGGCGCGGCAGCGTCTTCACGAATTCGGCAATCACCGCCGCGCCCGTGCGCAGGCCTGCCGTTTCGCCATCGCCAGCCCCGACTGCAGAACCGGCCGGTTCTTCCGCGGCAGCGTTCGCACACGCGGTGCCATCGGACCAGCCCTCTTCCGGCTTCTTCTGCCTGTCGTCTGTCATGGTGCCAGATCCGCCAGGTCTCTTTCCGCCCTGCGAGGAGGATTTAGGCCGCATCCCGCCCCTTCGCAACCGACACCGGCTTGGCACCCCTCCGGCGCCGTGGTAAAGAGAACGGGACCTCATTGGGGTGCCCGAAGGAAAGGGCTGAGAGGCGGGTTCCTCCCGCCAACCCATGGAACCTGATCCGGGTCATGCCGGCGTAGGGAATGAGGGCGAATGATGGATCTGCCGAAATCCTCTTCTGCCACCATCTGCCGCCTTCCGTCCGCGCATGATCCGCGCGTGCGCGGGTGAGACAGGGGTGAGCGGCAATCCACTTCCATATCTGGCCGAGCTGAGGCAGACGCGCCCGCGCGTGCACGTGATCATCGGCGCGGTCACGGCGCCGTTCGTGGTCGACGTGCTCGCCGCCATCGGCGCGCAGCCAACGGTGACGCACGAAGAGGACCAGGCGGCGGAATTCACGGCCAGTGCCGATTCCCTGTTCGTCAGTCTTGCTCAGCTTGACGAGCCGCGCAAGCAGGGGGCGCGGGCGGCCGTTGCGGCGGCGAGAGAACGATCGATTCCCTGGCTTCTCGATCCCGCCATGGTTCACAGAAGCAAGGCCCGTCAGGCCTTCGCGCAGGTGCTTCTCGCCCAGTCTCCCGCTGTCGTCAGGCTCAATCCCGATGAAGTGAGGGCCCTGAACGGGGGAAACGGGGACCCGGCCGCCCTCGCGCTCGGAACAGGCAGCGTGGTCTTCGCCACGGGCGCCCGCCCCTGCCTGACCAATGGCGGGATCACGATACCGTTGCCGGGTCTGCCCCAGCTTGCCGGACAGGTGGGATATGGCTGCGCCCTGAGCGCCCTCATTGCCGCCTTTCTCGCCCGATGCACCCCGCATGCAGCCATCGAACGGGCCTACACGGCCTTCGCCCAGGCCGCCGGGCAGGCGAAGGCGGCAGGGACCGGCCCGGCGTCCCTGCGCACGGCCTTCGTGGATGCGCTCTGGAAACTGGGGGAGGAAACGCCGCCATGACGGCAGTGTCGAACGGACTGGATGTCCGCCTCTACGTGATTCTCGATCCGGCCGCCTGTGCGCACCGCGATCCCCTGAACGTGGCCCGTGCGGCCGTGCGTGGCGGCGCCACCCTCCTGCAGCTGCGCGACAAGCGCGGCCCTGTCGCCCGCACCCTCGCCCTGGCTCGCGACCTGCTCGCCCTGCTGCGCAGGGAGGCCCCGCACGTGCCCCTCGTCATCAACGACCGGGCGGACATCGCTCTGGCTGCGGGCGCCCACGGCCTGCACGTGGGACAGGAGGACATGCCGGCTGCGGAGGCCCGCCGCCTGCTGGGCGGCGACGCCATCCTCGGCCTCTCGCTCAAGACCTTCGGGGAGATCGAGGCCGCCCCCCTGGCCGACCTGTCCTATGCGGCCATTGGCAACGTCTGGCCCACCACCAGCAAGGAACAACCCGCCCCGGCCATCGGGCCGGCAGGTCTGGCCCAGCGCGTGCAGACCCTGCGCGCCCTGCGGCCTGATCTGCCCATCGTGGCCATTTCCGGCGTCACCGTGCAGAACGCCCCCGCTGCCATGGCCGCCGGGGCCGATGGCGTGGCCGTCATCTCGGCCGTCTGTGCCGCCGAGGATCCCGAGGCCGCTGCCCGCGCCCTGCGTGCCGCCGTGGATGCGGCACCTGGCTCTTCGCATGTGCCAGCCACCGGAGAGGCCCGCCCATGAGCACGCCAGTCACGGAAAATGCGGACACGCCGCCCGTCCTGCCCGTGGTCATGGCCATCGGTGGCACGGATCCCACGGGTCGCGCCGGCCTGGCGGCAGACATCCGTGCCGGCGAGGCTGCCGGCGTGCACATCGCACCGGTAATCGCCACGCTCACCGTGCAGAACGCCCGCGGGCTCTATGACCTCAAGCCCGCCGGCCCCCTTTTCATTCGCCGCCAGATGATCGCCGTCATCGAGGACCTGCCCGTGCGCGCCATCAAGACCGGCATGCTGGCCGATGCCGCCACCCTGGAGGCCGTGGTCACGGCGCTGGAACAGATCGCCCGCCCGTTGCCGCTGGTGGTGGACCCTGTGCTGCGCGCCACCCCCGGCGGCCGTGCCGTGCGCGCTGCCTCCTCCACCTTCCGCCGCCAACTGCGGCGGTTGTGCGCCCATGGCTGCCTGCTCACGCCCAACCTGCCGGAGGCCGCCGCCCTGCTCGGCGAGCTGCCTGCCACCAACGAGCGCCAGATGCGCGCGCAGGC
Organism: uncultured Rhizobiaceae bacterium; assembly: GCA_964574205.1. Taxonomy (GTDB): domain Bacteria; phylum Pseudomonadota; class Alphaproteobacteria; order Rhizobiales; family Aestuariivirgaceae; genus Thermopetrobacter. The sequence goes on from CAZNLW010000002.1 coordinate 12,394, forward strand.
CCGCGCCCTGCGCCACCGCTACGGCTGCCCCGTGCTGCTGAAGGGGGGGCACCTTCCCGGCACCCGACCGATCATGGACGTGCTGGTCATGGAAACGGACGAACAGGTCTTTCTGAGCCCCCGCCAGCCCGAGCCGGCGCCCCGCGCCACCGGCTGCACGCTTGCCACCCTCGTCGCCGCCCACCTTGCCCACGGCAAGGGGCTGCGCGATGCCGTGCAGGCCGCCCGCCGACACCTGCATGCGGCTTTGGCCGCGCCCCCGGTTCTGGGAGGGGCCGGGCCCGATCCCGTGCGCCTGCAGCCGGCCGGTGCCGGCCCCGGGGCAGAAATGACGCCCCCCCACACCACGACAGCAGATGGAGAGAGAAAATGACCGACAGGGACACCCGCAACAGCCATGCCATGCCTGCCGCCCTTTCGGGAAGCGGCACGGCCGCGGATGGCCACCACCCCCTCTCCCGCCGCCGGCTCGTCGCCGCCGCGGCGATGGTCCCCGTGGCCTCGGCCACTGCCCTGGCCGCGCCGGCCGTGCAGACAGCGCCGAAGGTGCAGCTGCGCATGGTCACCTCCTGGCCGAAGAACATGCCGGGCCCGGGACAGGCCGCCGAGCGCCTGGCGTCAGAGGCGAAGCGCCTCGCCGGTGGCCGGCTGGAAATCCGTGTGCATGCCGCCGGTGAACTGGTGGCGCCGCTGGCCGTCTTCGATGCCGTGCAGAACGGCACGGCCGAACTGGCCCACACGGCCTCGCTCTTCTGGGCCGGCAAGATGCCCGCCGCGCCCCTGTTCACGGCCGGCCCTTTCGGCCTTCTGCCTCACGAACACCGCGCCTGGCTGGAACAGGGGGGCGGCCAGGTCCTGTGGGAGCGCCTCTATGCCGATTTCGGCATCAAGCCCCTGCTCGTGGGCAACACCGGCCCTTCCATGGGCGGCTGGTTCCGCCGCCCCGTGAAGTCGCTGGCCGACCTGAAGGGGCTGAAGATGCGCATGCCCGGCCTGGGGGGGCGCATCCTGGAGCGGCTGGGCGGCACGCCGGTGACCATGGCCCCGGGCGACATCCTGCCCGCCCTGCAGGCCGGCACCATCGATGCCACGGAGTTCCTGGGCCCCTTTTCGGACATGGCCATGGGCTTTTACAAGGTGGCGAAGGTCTATCACTATCCCGCCTTCCACGAGCCCAACGGCGCCGGCGAGCTGCTGGTGGCCAGCCGCGTCTGGCAGAAGCTGGACGACGAGCTGAAAGCCGTCCTCACCACCCTGTGCGCGGCCGAGGCGGCCCGAACCCTCGCCGAGCACGACTGGCGCAACGCTGCCGCCCTGAAACGCCTGAAGACGAGGCATGGCGTGCGCGTGCTGCCCTGGCCGGCCGAGGTGCTGGCCGCCGCCCGCCGCGCCAGCCGCGAGGTCTATGCGGACCTTGCCGCCCATGATGCCGAGACGCGCGCCATCGTGGAGAGCTTCCTTTCCGCGCGCGATCACCTGGACATCTGGGCCGCCCCTTCGCGCCATGCCTTTCTCGGGGCCCGCCTGGCCTGACATGGACCGCAGGAACAACTGGAGCAAGACGACGAGAGACACACACGCCCGGGAGATGAAGCCATGAACATGCACAAGCCCCCCTTCACGGTTACCACCGGCCCGCTGCCGGCCTCGCGCAAGGTATACGTCGAGGGCAGCCGGTCGGATCTGCGCGTGCCCATGCGTGCAATCACGCTGGATCCTTCCGCCGGCGAGCCGCCGCTTGTGGTGTATGACACCTCGGGTCCCTACACGGACCCGGACGCGCGCATCGATGTCACCCGCGGCCTGCCGCGCATCCGCGAGGCCTGGATCCGCGAGCGCGGCGACACGGAGGAGCATGATCCCCGTCCCGTTCAGCCGGCGGACAACGGCTTTGTCAGCGACGAGGCACTGGCGCCCGCATTCCCTGTGCGGCATCGCCCGCGCCGCAGCAGGGATGGCCGTGCGGTGACGCAGATGGCCTATGCCCGTGCCGGCATCGTCACCCCGGAGATGGAGTTCGTGGCCATCCGCGAGAACGCCCGCCTGCAGACCCTGCGCGCGCAGATCGAGGAGGCCAGGGCCCGCGGTGCCCGTCTCCACGAACCCGGCGAGGACTGGCCGGCCGGCGCGATTCCGGAAGTGATCACGCCCGAGTTCGTGCGCGACGAGGTGGCCCGCGGCCGTGCCATCATTCCGGCCAACGTCAATCACCCCGAGAGCGAGCCGATGATCATCGGCCGTCACTTCCGCACCAAGATCAATGCCAACATCGGCAACTCGCCCGTGCTCTCCGACATGGCCGAGGAGGTGGAGAAGATGGTCTGGGCCATCCGCTGGGGCGCGGACACGGTCATGGACCTCTCCACCGGCCGCAACATCCACAACATCCGCGAATGGATCATCCGCAACAGTCCGGTGCCCGTCGGCACCGTGCCCATCTACCAGGCCCTGGAGAAGGTGGGCGGTGATCCCGCCGCGCTCACCTGGGAGGTCTTCCGCGACACCCTCATCGAGCAGGCCGAGCAGGGCGTGGACTATTTCACCATCCATGCCGGCGTGCGTCTGGCCCATGTGCCCTTGGCCGCAGAGCGCATCACCGGCATCGTGTCCCGCGGCGGCTCCATCATGGCCGCCTGGTGCCTGGCCCATCACCGGGAAAGCTTCCTCTACGAGCATTTCGAGGAGATCTGCGAAATCCTGAAGTCCTATGACGTGGCCATCTCCCTCGGCGACGGCCTGCGCCCCGGCTCCGTTGCCGATGCCAACGATGCCGCCCAGTTTGCCGAGCTCGAGACCCTGGGCGAGCTCACCGAGATCGCCTGGAAGCATGACGTGCAGGTGATGATCGAGGGGCCGGGCCATGTGCCATTGCACAAGATTGCCGAGAACATGGAGCGGCAGCTGAAGATCTGCCACGAGGCGCCTTTCTACACCCTCGGGCCGCTGGTTACCGACATCGCCCCGGGCTATGACCACATCGCCTCCGCCATCGGTGCCGCCCACATCGGCTGGCTGGGCACGGCCATGCTCTGCTACGTCACCCCGAAGGAGCACCTGGGCCTGCCCGACCGCGACGACGTGAAGGAAGGCGTGATTGCCTATCGCATCGCCGCCCATGCCGCGGATCTCGCCAAGGGCTTTCCGGGCGCGCAGGCCCGGGATGATGCGCTCTCCCGGGCCCGTTTCCAGTTCCGCTGGCGCGACCAGTTCAATCTGGCGCTGGATCCGCAGCGGGCCGAGGCCTTCCACGATCAGACCCTCCCCAGGGAAGCACACAAGACCGTGCACTTCTGCTCCATGTGCGGCCCGAAGTTCTGCGCCATGAAGATCAGTCAGGATGTGCGGAAGATGGCCGAGGCGGAACAGGGCATGCAGGAGATGAGCCGCCGCTTCCGCGAGGCCGGTGGCCGGATCTACGTGGAGGCAGAAACGGAATGAACCATTCGGCAGGCAGGCCCGGAACGTTACCCTCGCACCACCTCGTGGCTGCGGAGACACGCGTGAAGGGCGCGATCCCGGCCACACATCTCCTCGGGACCGGCCATTCGCCGGGAGCAGCAAATGACATCCTGCCGGCACCCATCTCCGGCGCCGGCAGGACGCATTGTTTTTTCTGAAGAAAAGGATTTCCAGCCTGCTCAGCAGGCTGGAAAGCTTTTCTTCACGTTCGACTGAAAGGGGCGAGGCTCTGGCCACAGTCCCTCGGGGCCGGCTCTGTCACCGCCGCATCAGGCCACCGAGGATGCCGCGGATGAGCGCCCGGCCCAGCTGGGTGCCGATGGAACCGGCCATGGACTTGATGAACCGTTCCGTGGCCGTCATGCGCCGGGAGGAGGCCCGGGAAGCCCGTGCCGCCTCACGGGCAGCCTGCTCCTCGGCCTTGCGGCGCGCCTCCGCCTCACGGGCGCGGGCCTCGGCCTCCGCCTTCTCCTCGGCACGCTTCCTGAGCGTTTCGTAGGCCGAGATCCTGTCCTCCGGCTCGTCATACAGGCCGAAGACGGGCGAATGGCGGATCACCCGCTGACGTTCCTCCGCCGTGATCGGTCCCATGCGCGAGGAGGGCGGGCGGATGAGCGTGCGCTGCACCATGCCGGGCACGCCCTTCTTCTCCAGCGTGGAAACCAGCGCCTCGCCCACCCCCAGCTGGGTGATCACCGCCTCGGTATCGAATCGCGGGTTCTGGCGGAAGGTCTCGGCCGCCGCCTTCACCGCCTTCTGCTCTCTCGGCGTATAGGCGCGCAGGGCGTGCTGGATGCGGTTGCCCAGCTGCGCCAGCACCGATTCCGGCACGTCCATGGGATTCTGGGTGACGAAATAGACGCCCACGCCCTTGGAGCGGATGAGTTTCACGACCTGTTCGATCTTGTCCACCAGCGCCTTCGGCGCCTCCTCGAACAGCAGGTGCGCCTCGTCGAAGAAGAAGACCAGTTTCGGCTTGTCGGGATCGCCCACTTCCGGCAGTTCCTCGAACAGCTCCGAGAGCAGCCACAGCAGGAAGGTGGCATAGAGCTGCGGCGATTGCATCAACCGATCGGCTGCCAGGATGTTGATGTAGCCACGCCCGTCGCGCGTGGTGCGCATGAAGTCGCGAATGTCCAGTGCCGGTTCGCCGAAGAAGAGCTCTGCCCCCTGCTCTTCCAGCACCAGCAGGCGACGCTGGATGGCACCGATGGTGCGCCTGTCGATATTGCCGTATTCCGTGGTCAGGGCCTTGCCACGATCGGCCAGATCCTTCAGCAGGGCGCGCAGGTCCTTGAGGTCGAGCAGCAGGAGGCCCTCTTCGTCGGCGATTCGGAAGGCGATGTTGAGCGCCCCCTCCTGCGCTTCCGTGAGGTTCATCAGCCGCGCCAGCATCAGCGGGCCCATGTCGGAGATGGTGGTGCGCACCGGGTGCCCCTGCTCGCCGAAGAGATCCCAGAAGATCACGGGAAAGTCGCGGAAATCATAGTCGTCGAATCCGATCTTGCGCGCCCGCTCGAGCAGGAAGTCCTTCGGCTCGCCTGCCTGCGACAGGCCCGCGAGATCGCCTTTCACGTCCGCCGCGAAGACAGGCACGCCGGCATCGGAGAATCCTTCGGCCAGGATCTGCAGGCTCACCGTCTTGCCCGTGCCGGTGGCCCCCGTGATCAGCCCGTGACGATTGGCATAGGGCAGGTTGAGCCACTGTTTGAGGGGATGGCCCTCCTCGTCGAAGGCGGAACCGATGAACACCCGGTCCATGCGGGAATCGTCACGCATGCGCACACCTCCCCCGGTCATGAAACGGCAACAGACGATCGGAACGAGAGACAATGGCAAGCATCGCCGCGGTCATGCCGCGAATGACCGCCGCCATCGCATGCAATGTGCCGCGCCCCCGAAGCGCTGACAAGAGAAAACCGCACCCCGATCCTCAATCCAGCAGCTGGCGCGGCAGCCACAGGGCGATGTCGGGAAAGGCCATCACCAGCAGCAGCCCGACGAGCTGCAGGATCACGAAGGGAATGATGCCGGCATAGATCTGCTGGATCTTGATGGATTTCGGCGCCACCGCCTTCATGTAGAACAGGGCGAAGCCAAAGGGCGGGGTAAGGAACGAGGTCTGCAGGTTCACCGCCAGCAGGATGGCGAACCAGTAGACGATCTCTTCCTTCGGCAAGTGGTTGCCGAAATCCATCAGCGCGATGATGGGCGAGAACACCGGCAGCACGATGAGGGTGATCTCGATCCAGTCGAAGAAGAACCCCAGGAAGAAGACGATCCCCATCAGCAGGAACAACAGTCCCCAGGAGCCCAGCCCCGTGGATTCCACCAGCCGCACCACGATGTCGTCTCCCCCCAGCGAGCGGAAGACGAAGGAGAACAGCGTGGCGCCGATGAAGATGCCGAAGAGCATGGCATTGGTCAGGGCCGTGCGATGCACCACATCCGCCAGCACCCGGCCGAAGCCGCGCACGCGCGCACCGAAGGTCTCGCCCTCCAGCCGATCGCCCATGTTCACCGCCTCGGTGCCGGCGAAGTCGATCGCCTGCACGCCCAGACTCGGTAACACCACCAGGTTGACGAAGGCCAGCACCAGAGCGCCCATGGCGCCCACACCCGCAGCCTCCGTCGGCGTGGCCAGACCCGCGAGGATGGATCCCAGCACCAGCGCGATCAGGATCACCGGCGGCAGAAAGGAGCGGATCACCATCTTCAGGACAGGGCCAGGACCGCGTGGTCCCATGTCGGCCGGCAGAGGCGGGGCCAGCTGCGGCTTCGTCCACGTGCGCAGGATGATGTAGAGCACGTAGAGTCCGGAGAGGATGAGCCCCGGGAACACCGCCGCCACGAACAGGTTGCCCACCGAGCGGCCGAGCAGGTCGGCCATGATCACCAGCATGATGGAGGGCGGAATGAGGATGCCCAGCGTGCCGGAGGCGGCGATGGTGCCCGTGGCCAGGCGCGGATCGTATCCACGCGCCGTCATCACCGGCAGGGCCAGCAGGCTCATCATCACCACCGAGGCGCCGATGATGCCGGTGGTGGCGGCCAGGATCGTGCCCATCAGCGTCACCGCCAATGCCAGGCCGCCGGGCACACGGCGCAGCAGCACCTGCAGGCAGTTGAGGAGATCGCGGGCGGCCCCGGACCGTTCCAGCATGGTGCCCATGAAGATGAACATGGGAATGGCGGTCAGGATCAGGTTCTCGGCAATGGCGCCATAGATGCGGGAGGGAATGGCGCCGAACTGCGGCCAGTCGAAGAGGAAGGGATCGATCCACATGGCCAGGAAGGCGAAGGCCAGCCCCACCCCGCCCAGCGTGAAGGCCACCGGAAAGCCCGAGAACAGGAAGATCCCGAGCGCCACGAACATGAGCAGCGGAAGCAGTTCCTCGACGGGCATCAGAGATCCCCTCCCAGCGTCTCGGCCACCTTCTCCGGTGGCAGTCGGCCCACAAGCCCGGCCACCGACTTGATGAGCTGGGAAATGCCCGCAAGCCCGATCAGGACGAACATGACAACGAGGAAGCTCTTGAGGATCCACAGGTTCGTGAGGCCGATGGTGGAGCTGGAGACCTCGTGCTCGAGGAAGGAGGCACGGGCATAGCGGAACGTGTAGACCGTGGCCACGGCCACGTAGGTGAGCAGGAAGGCGAGAATGCCGACGATCTCGATCACGTAGCGCACCCTGACGGGCAGCCGCTCGCGCACGAGATCGATGCGCACGTGCGCCTGCCGGATGTAGGCATGGCCCATGACCAGCGAGAACAGGATGGTGTGCAGCCAGTATTCGGACTCCTGCACCATGGTGGAGTTGAGGCCGAAGGGCTTGGGCACGCCGAAATAGCGGCTGGCCACGTCGTAGCAGACCACGAGGATGAGCACCAGCCCCGCCCAGGCGCCGATGGCGGCGGCCATGGCCAGCAGCCTGTCGATGGCCGCACTCACCTTCAGCAAGGTGCGCATGGCTCTATTCTCCCGGGCACGTGCCACCACTCCCGACAGGCTTGCGATCGAACGCGCCCATGCATGGAGGCGATGACCTGCCGGCCCGGCATGGCGGCAATCGAGGCGCCATGCCGGGCCGGATTGTCAGGCCTGAAGGTTGCGGCTGTCGAAACATCCGGCCTTCAGTCGAGATAGCCGTACTCTTTCCAGACCTTGTAGTCCTCGCGGAACTTCTGCAGGGATTCCCAGGCCTTCCTGAAGTCGGCGTTCTGGGCAGCCAGCTCGGCGGCCACCTCGTTCCAGGCCTTGCGCAGGATGTCCAGGTCCTCCTTCGACCACTTGTGCAGGGTCACCCCCTTTTCCTGCAATTTCTTGATGGCGCCGAACTGGATCGCCTCGCCCTCGGCAAAGCCGATGGCCACGTTGGCCCGGCAGGCGGTCTCGAGGATCGCCTTCTGGCGATCGGACATGGCATCCCACTTCTTCTTGTTGATCAGCAACTCGAAGAGGGTGGACTGCTGATGCCAGCCGGGAAAGTAGTAATGCTTGGCGATCTGGTAGAAGCCGAGATTGAGATCGATGGCCGGCATGGAGAACTCGGTGGCGTCGATGGTGCCCCGCTCCAGCGCCGGATAGATGTCCGCGGCCGCCAGCAGCTGCGTGTCCACGCCCAGTTTCTGCATCACCTTGGCGCCGAGGCCGAAGAAGCGCATCTTCTTGCCCTTCAGCTCGGTGATGGACTTCACCGGCGCGCGGAACCAGCCGGAGGCTTCCGGCGCGATCACGCCGCAGATGATGGAGTGGATGCCGTGGCGGTGATAGATCTCCTGCATCATCTTCTCGCCGCCGCCATACCACATCCAGGCCAGATACTCGCCGGCGGACGGTCCGAACGGCACCGCCGCGAACAATGCCAGCGCCGGCTCCTTGCCCTGCCAGTAGCCGGGGGTGGACCAGCCGGCATCCACGGCACCGGACTTCACCGCATCGAACACCTCCAGCGCCGGAACCAGGGCGCCCGGCTCGTAGAGCTTCACGCGGATGGACCCGCCGGAGATGGTGTTGATGGTCTGCTCCAGCCTCTTGCCCAGCGTGCCCAGCTGAACAAGCTTGGTGGGATAGGTGGACTCGATTTTCAGGCGCACGGGCGACTCGGCCGCAGCCGTCATGGCGCCGATGGCCACGGCAGCGGCCATGGCGGCAGCACCCAGGATCCTCTTCATCGCGTGCTCTCCTCCCTCTTCTGGCTCCAAGCAGGCAACCGGCCCGACTCTTCCATCATGTTCTTTCGGCTTGTCCGGGGCCAGGCCCGCAATCCTGAGGCATGGCACCATGCATGCTAGCCCGCCGCGCCGACATGTCGCAACGCCGCTTTTGGATACCCGGCCGCACGGGCGGGAAAATGACAGGACCGCACAATGGCGCCCGCCCCCGAAAATGGGTATCAAACTTGACCACTGCTTTCAACGATTGTTAACTTTCGTCGAATGCGCTATACCCCGCCACAACCTGGGGAGGGGGAACGACCATGCCGAACAGCGTCTTTTCGCGCATCGACCAGCGCAAGATCTCGGCCGAGGTGGCCCGCCAGATCGAGGAGCTGATCCTGGAGGGCACGCTCAGGCCCGGGGATCGCCTGCCGGGGGAACGCGATCTGGCCGAGGCCATGGATGTCTCGCGGCCCACCGTGCGCGAGGCCATCGAGGAGCTGAAGAAACGGGGCCTTCTGCGCACGCAGCATGGCGGGGGCACCTTCGTGGCCGACATCATGGGCTCCATGTTCTCGCAGCCCATGGTGGAGCTGTTCGCCCGTCATCCCCGCGCCACTTTCGACTTCATCGAGTATCGCGGCGAGATCGAGGCCATTGCCGCCGGCTGGGCAGCGGTGCGTGCCACCGACACGGACAAGGAGATTCTCACGCGCATCATCAATGACATGGAGCGGGCCGCGCGCGAGGAAAACACGGAACTGGAGGCCAAGCTGGACGTGGACCTGCACATGGCCATCGCAGACGCCTCCCACAATCTCATGCTGATCCAGACCGTCCGCTCCATTTTCTCCATGCTGGCGGAAGGCGTGTTCTACAATCGCGAGCTGGCGGTCAAGCATGGCGCCCGCGGCATGGTGCTCTACGAGAAGCACAAGCGGCTGTATGACGCCGTGATGTCCGGCGATCCGGAGCGGGCCGCCCGCGAGGCCCGCGGCCACATGGAATACATGGCCGGCATCATGCGCGAGGCCCAGCTGGCCGAGAAGCGCGAGGAAGAGGCTCGCCGTCGCCTGGAGCTGATGCGCGAATCCCGCACCCGCCGCCGTCGCGTCAGACAGGCGTGAAGCCTGCGGGCAGCGCCGCTCATTGCTGGGCCACACCGGGGCCGACACTGCCGATGTTGGAGAAGATCTGCTGCAGGATGGTCAGCTCGCGGCCGCGCGTGGGAGTCTTGCGATCGGAGATGTTGACGATCTCGCCATCCTCCAGTCCATAGAGCGCGAAACTCTTCACCAGGCCGTTGCGATCGAAACGGATGGCAAAGACCTTGCGGTCGATCACCTTCGGTTTCAGGAAGGCCTTCTGCTCCGTCACCGTGGAGATGTAATAGTAGCTGTCCCCGTCCACATCCACGGTGGCCGTGGTGGATGGCGTGCCCAGGATGGCCTCCACCTCCGCCTTGCTCATGCCCTCGCGGATCTTCTCGAAATCGCCCTTGCGCGGCAGATAGCCATGGTGCATCACGTCGGGCGTGCAGGCGGCAAGCCCCGCCGCGCCGGCCAACAAGGCGAGCCACAGCACCTGCCGGCGGCATGGCCGCCCCGTCTGCCAGCCGCGCCCTGCGGCCCGAAAACCTGGTTGCGGATGCTGTCGGCTCATGATCTTCGGCTCCCTGCTCTTCCGGCGCCTGCCACCGTGCCCCTGGCCTTTCTCTGGTCCGGAGACATGCCGGCCACGGAAGGATATGAACGCACTTCGGAGAGAAATCAATGATCCTCAAGCGCCTGCTTGCCCGTTTCGATCCCGAGCCGCCCCAGCGCCGTCTCTACAGGCGAATTGTGGAACAGTCGCGGCAGCCGGCCTTCTATGCGGATCTCGGCGTGCCGGACACGGTCAACGGCCGCTTCGACATGATCACCCTGCACGCCTTTCTCGTCATGAACCGCCTGCGCAGGGAGCGCACACAGGCTGCCGCCGAATTCTCCCAGGCCCTCTTCGACGAGATGTTCCTGGACATGGACCACAACCTGCGCGAAATGGGCGTGCCCGACACCGGCATCGCCAGGCGTATCCGCCGCATGTCCGAGGCCTTCTACGGCCGCGTGGCCGCCTATCGGCAGGCTCTTGACGAAAATGACGAGGCGGCATTGAAAGACGCATTCCGCCGCAATATCTTCGAAGGAGAAGCGGATCCCGTGGCGCTGGAAGCCCTGGCGACATACGTGCACGCGACGGAAGACCGGCTGGCAGCCCAGCCCTACAGGGAACTGGCGGAAGGCAGGGTGGATTTTCCGCCCCCGCCCGCACTTCCTGAGGCATGACATCCCGCTGGCGGCATCGCGCACAGGGAAGATTCGCATTTCTCCAGAAATCCAGGACCGTTCCCATGACACGCAAGACCGAGATGCCCGTCATCGAGCCGGAGTTCTCCCGACCGGTGGAGATCGACAAGATCGGCAAGGATGGCACCATCGAGGAGATCGAAGCCGGTGCGACGGAGCTCGAGGCGCTGGCCCGCCGCATGAAAGTGCCGGCCATCCGTTCGCTGAAGGCCCGTTTCGAGCTCATGCCCTGGAAGAAGGGCCGCATCCGCGTGCGCGGCGAGTTCGTGGCCGAGGTGGAGCAGGAATGCGTGCGCACCCTGGAGATCTTCACCGCCACCGTTTCCGAGCCGGTGGAGCGCATCTACATGAAGCCGGAAGCCGCGGCCACCCGCGAGATCGCCACCGCCGAAGGCCTGGAGGATCCCTTCGCCGAGGATGCACCGGACATCATTGCCAACGACGTGATCGACATCGGCGAGCTGGCTGCCGAATCCCTGGCCCTCGCCCTGGATCCCTGGCCGCGCAAGCCGGGAACGGATTTCGTCACCTACAGCACGGAGCTTGGCGGCTACGTGAATGGCCCGGACGCCCTGCCGGTGACCGGCGGCACGAGCACGACCGGGACGGACCGTCCTTCGCCGTTCGCTGGCCTGGCCGTTCTCAAGGAAAGGCTGGAGCGCAAGTGAGACCTGATTCTCCGGTCCGGCCGCGGGAAAGGCCCTGCCCGGGCATTGCCCCCCATTCCGGTTTGCCCTACTAGAAGGTGACCAGGCACGTCCTGTCGCCGCGATCGCGGATCCCGGAACAGCCGCCGCAATGCAGGGAATGGGGGGCGCATGGGCAACCAGGATCGGAAACCCGTCCTGAGAGGCCGGCACCTGCTCGGCATCGAACCGCTTTCGGTGCCCGAGATCGAGGCCCTGCTGGACCTGGCCGAGGACTACGTGGCCCTCAACCGCCGGGCGGAGAAGAAGCTTTCCATCCTGCGCGGCCGCACCCAGATCAACCTCTTCTTCGAGCCCTCCACCCGCACCCAGAGCTCCTTCGAGCTGGCCGGCAAGCGCCTTGGTGCCGATGTCATGAACATGTCGGTGAAGGGCTCTTCCGTGGCCAAGGGCGAAACCCTGCTGGACACTGCCGTCACGCTCAACGCCATGCATCCTGACCTGCTGGTGGTGCGCCATCAGCATTCCGGTGCCGTGGATCTGCTGGCGCGCAAGGTCTCCTGTGCGGTGATCAACGCCGGCGATGGCTGGCACGAACACCCCACCCAGGCCCTGCTCGATGCCCTCACCATCCGCCGCCACAAGGGTCGGTTGCAGAATCTCGTCATTGCCATCTGTGGCGACATTCTGCACTCGCGTGTGGCCCGCTCCAACATTCTCCTGCTCATGAAGATGGGCGCACACGTGCGCCTGGTGGCGCCCTCGTCCCTGCTGCCGCCGGCAGCCGACCGGCTGGGTCCGGAGATTCACACCGACATGCAGAAGGGTCTCAAGGGAGCGGATGTGGTGATGATGCTGCGCCTGCAGAAGGAGCGCATGAACGGCGCCTTCATTCCGTCCCTGCGAGAATACTATCGGTTCTATGGCCTCAGCGAGGAGAAGCTGGCACTGGCGAAGGACGATGCGCTGGTCATGCATCCCGGCCCGATGAACCGCGGGGTGGAGATCGCCTCCCGTGTGGCCGATGGCGCGCAATCCGTGATTCGCGAGCAGGTGGAAATGGGCGTGGCCGTGCGCATGGCGGTGATCGATGCACTGACCCGCAATCTGCAGCAGCCGCAGGACAAGGAGAGCGCGGCATGACCTGGGCCATGCACATGAAGGGCGACGACCGCCGCCGGGCCTTCGTCAATGCCCGTCTGGTGGATCCGGCGACGGGCCGTGACCAGGCTCCCGGCGGCGTGCTGGTGGAGGACGGCCGCATCCTTGCCACTGGCCCGGATGTCACGGCCGATTCGGTACGCGCCGCCGAAGTGGTGGATTGTGCAGGGTGTCTGCTCCTGCCCGGGCTCATCGACATGCGCGTCTTCACCGGCGAGCCCGGGAACGAACACCGCGAGACCCTGCGCTCCGCCTCGCTGGCCGCGGCCGCCGGCGGGGTGAGCGGCATCATCGTCATGCCGGACACCGCCCCGGTCATCGACGAGGCCGCCATCGTGGATTTCATTCTTCGCCGCGCGCGCGATACGGCGGTGGTGCGGGTGGCGCCCATGGCCGCCATCACCCGCGGGCTCAAGGGCGAATGCATGAGCGAAATCGGCCTGTTGCGCGAGGCCGGAGCCGTGGCCCTCACGGACGGCCGTCGCGGCGTGGCCTCGCCCCGCGTGCTGCGACACGCCATGGCCTATGCCCGCGACTACGACATGCTCGTCTGCCAGCACGTGCAGGACGACGATCTCGCTGCCGGCGGCGTCATGCACGAGGGCGAACTCTCCGCGCGCCTGGGCCTGCCCGGCATTCCCGTGCAGGCGGAAGTGATCATGCTGGAGCGTGACCTCCGCCTGGTGGAACTCACCGGGGCCCGCTATCATGCCATGCAGGTCTCATGCGCCGAATCCGTGGAGGTCATCCGCCGTGCCAAGGCCGCGGGCCTGCCCGTCACCTGCGGCGTGTCCATCAATCATCTGGTGCTGAACGAGAACGACATCGGCACCTACCGCACCTTCTTCAAGCTCTCGCCCCCATTGCGCACGGAGGAGGATCGCCAGGCTCTCGTGGACGGCCTTGTCGATGGCACCATCGACGTCATCGTCTCCAGCCATGATCCGCAGAGCGCCGACACCAAGCGCCTGCCCTTCGCCGAGGCTGCCTTTGGCGCCGTGGGCGTGGAAACCATGCTCTCCGCCGCACTGTCCCTTTGGCACACGGGGGCGGTGCCGCTCGTCCGCCTTGTCGAGGCCATGAGCACCACGCCTGCCCGCCTGCTGAACCTGGAAGGCGGCAGCCTCCAGCCGGGGGCCCCGGCGGATTTCGCCATTGTCGATCCCTGCATGAGCTGGCAGGTCAGACCCGATGCCCTGCATTCCCTGGCCCGCAACACGCCTTTCGAGAATCGCGTCTTCGACGGCCGTGTCGTGCACACCGTCGTTGCCGGCCGCACCGTCTTCACCTACGATGGCCCTGCGCGCCTGTCGGCACCATCTGCCTGAAATGCAGGAGACACGGGAGCCATGAAGTTGCGTGCACGCTTGATGCACGCGGATGCGGAAGTCGCGAGGGAGGCCCGCTCGTGAGTCTCGCCATCGGCATCATGGACGTGCTGTGGTTCGTCATCGGCTATCTGGCGGGGTCCATCCCCTTTGGCCTGCTGCTCACCAGGATGGCCGGCCTGGGGGATGTGCGCCGCATCGGCTCCGGCAACATCGGCGCCACCAACGTGTTGCGCACGGGATCGAAGAGACTGGCCGCCGCCACTCTGCTGCTGGACATGCTGAAAGGCCTGCTGCCCACGCTGGCCGCCGTTCTTGCGGCAGACCTGCCCGCTGCCATGATGGCTGGCGCCGGCGCCTTTGCCGGCCATGTGCTGCCCGTGTGGCTGAAGTTCCGGGGCGGCAAGGGCGTGGCCACCTTCATCGGTGTCCTCTTCGGCCTGTGGTGGCCGCTGGGCCTGGCCTTCATCGCCATCTGGCTGGCCATGGCCTGGCTCTATCGCATTTCCTCGCTCTCGGCCCTCACCGCCGCCTCCCTGATGCCGCTCGTGGCCACGCTTGCCGGACACGAGCAGCTGGTGAACTTTCTCTTTTTCCTCGGTGTGGCCATATTCATCACCCATCGCGACAACCTCCGTCGCCTCATTCGTGGCGAGGAACCCCGCATCCGTCTGAAGAAGGACGGGTGATGACGTTCTGACACAACTCTCTGTTGCCTTCGCGCGCCAACCGGACTAACCCCCTGTCCAGGGACAACAGCAGGGGCCTCGGGCGCATGGGCACACCGGAGACACTTCTGACAGACGAGCAGCGCATCGACTGGCTGCAGCTTTCCCGCAGCGAAAACGTGGGACCGGTGCTTTTCTACCAGCTGGTCAACCGCTACGGCAGTGCCGCGGCCGCCCTCGAGGCCCTGCCCGGCCTGGCCCGCCGTGGCGGCCGGCGCGGCCTTCGCATCTATCCGCGCGCGCAGGCCCGGGCCGCGCTCGAGGCCGCCGCCCGTCTGGGCGCCCGCTTCGTGGCCCGTGGCGAGAAGGGCTACCCGCCCCTGCTGCGCCACATTGAGGGGCCGCCACCGCTTCTCTGCATCAGGGGCCGCGACGAGCTGGCCAACATGCCGCTGGTGGCCATGGTGGGGGCGCGCAACGCCTCCGCTGCCGGGCTGAAGCTGGCGCGCCAGCTGGCCCGTGATGTTGGTCGTGCCGGCTACGGCGTGGTCTCGGGCCTGGCCCGCGGCATCGATTCCGCTGCCCACGAGGGCGCGCTGGAGACCGGCACCATCGCCGTGCTCGCTGGCGGCATTGACCGCATCTACCCGCGCGAGAACGCGCCGCTCATGGAACGCATCGCCGAAACCGGCCTGCTGATCACCGAAATGACGCCGGGCACGGCCCCGCGGGCGGAATTCTTTCCCCGCCGCAACCGCCTGGTGGCCGGCATGAGCCTGGGCGTGGTGGTGGTGGAGGCGGCATTGCGCTCCGGCTCCCTGATCACCGCGCGGCTGGCGGCGGAGATGGGCCGCGAGGTCATGGCCGTACCCGGCTCGCCACTGGATCCGCGGGCGGCCGGCACCCTGCGCCTGCTCAAGGCCGGCGCCACCCTGGTGACGGACACGACCGACATCCTCGAAACCCTCGCCCCGCTGGCCGCCCGCCCCCTGCCCGAGGCCCGGCCGTTCTCGGATTCGCCCGTGCCCGATGGCGGCCTGCCCACCCCCGATCCGGACGCAGCCCCGCCCGAAGACCTGCATGCCCGCCTACTTTCCCTGCTCGGTCCCGGCGAGACCGATCTCGATGATCTCATTCGCGAGTCCGGTCATCCCCCCGGCCTGGTGTTGGCCGCCATCATGGAGCTGGAACTTGCCGGTCTTGTCACCCAGCCCGTGCCCGGCCGCATCGCCCGCTGTCCGTAAGGACCGCCCCCAAAAGGGAGTCGCATGTGAAGTATAAACAAGGTATTGAGTTGTGTGAATCGCAAGGTTCTGACGATACATCGTCAGAACCTTGCGATTCACTCAAGCCGGAAATGCTGTCCTGCTGGCGCCGGGCCGTGCCCTGAGCCAGCAGGACGCATTGTTTTTTCTGAAGATAAGATTTTCCAGCCTGCTCCGCAGGCTGGAAAACTTTTCTTCACGTTCGGCTCCGTAGGATCAGGGTCCGGAAAGAAAGAGCCGGATCACGTCCCGCGCCGGTGCTGCCGCTCCGCGCGCAATCGTGCCCACCAGTCCAGACGCTTGCGGATCTCCCGTTCGAAGCCGCGCTCCGGCGGATCGTAGAAGGTCATGCGCCCCGTCTCGGGCGGAAAGTAGTCCTGGCCGGAAAAGGCATCCGGCTGGTCATGGTCGTAGAGATAGCCCGCGCCATACCCTTCGTCCTTCATCAGACGCGTGGGCGCGTTGAGAATGATCTTCGGCGGCATCAGCGAACCGGTCTGCCGTGCCGTTTCCAAGGCGGCGCCAAAGGCCCTGTAGACGGCATTGGACTTGGGGGCCGTGGCCAGATAGACCGTGGCCTGTGCCAGCGCCAGCTCCCCTTCCGGCGAGCCCAGCCGCTCGTAGGCCTCGGCGGCTGCCAGCGCCTGCGGCAGGGCCTGCGGATCGGCAAGACCGATGTCCTCGCTGGCCATGCGCACCAGGCGCCGGGCGATGTAGAGCGGATCCTCGCCTGCCACGAGCATGCGGGCCAGCCAGTAGAGCGCCGCGTCCGGATCCGACCCGCGCACGGACTTGTGCAGCGCCGAGATGAGATTGTAGTGCCCGTCCCGGCTCCTGTCGTAGAGCGGCAGGCGCTGGCGGATCAGGTGGCGCAGGTCCTCCACGTCCAGCCGCGCCGGTGCGCCTTCTGCCGCGAGGTCACCGTCTGCCATCCCGCTGCCCGTGGCGGCATGAATGACCTCCACCATGTTCAGCAGATAGCGGCCATCTCCATCCGCCATGGCGATCAGCGCCGCCCGTGCCGCATCTGTCAGCGGCAGCCGCCAGCCCAGATGCCGCTCGGCCCGCTCCAGCAGCGTTTCCAGTGCGGCCGCGTCCAGCCGTTTCAGCACCAGCACCTGACAGCGCGACAGCAGCGCGCCATTGAGCGTGAAGGAGGGGTTCTCCGTGGTCGCCCCGATCAGCGTGATCGTGCCGTCCTCCACCACGGGCAGGAAGCTGTCCTGCTGGGCCCGGTTGAAGCGGTGGATCTCGTCCACGAACAGCACCGTGCCCCGCCCCTGGGCCCGGCGCCGGCGTGCCGCCTCGAACACTGTCTTCAGCGCCGCAACCCCGGTGAAGATGGCCGAGATCTGCTCGAAATGATCATCCAGCACCTGTGCCAGCAAGCGCGCGATGGTCGTCTTGCCCGTGCCCGGTGGCCCCCAGAGAATGAGCGAGGGCAGCCGCCCGGCCTTCAGCATGCGCGTGAGCGTGCCTTCCGGCCCTGTCAGATGTTCCTGCCCCACCACCTCCTCGAGCGCCCGCGGGCGCAAGACGTCGGCCAGCGGCCGCCGTGTCTCCGGGCCCCCGCCCCCGGTATCGCCGCTTGCCGGTTTTCCCTCCTGGCGGTCCGCCGTGCCCTCGGTGTCTGGCCCCATGTCACCGAACAGCGCAGGCATTTCCGGATCCTTGCCCATGGCCACTTCCACCCGTTCGTTGCCGCCCTTCCATTTTCGCCGATTGTTCTCCCGCTGCCGCCTTGATAGCAGCACAGGGATGCGGGATGCAATTTGCCCACCCATTGCCGCCCATCGCCCCGGGCGCTAATCTGCCTCCATGGTGGCCTGCTCAAGACGCCATGAAAGAAGATCACCGGGGAGGAAACGCCATGTCCGTCACGAGCCGCCGGCGGCGCCTGCGCTGTCTGCTGCTGGCACCCCTTGTCCTTTTCCTGCTGGCCACTGCCCTGGCCTCTCCCATGTCGGCGCAGGCGAAGGAGGTTTCCATCCGCCTTGGCCAGCTGGAGCTGCTGGGCAACCTGGAACGGGCCGAGGGCAAGGACATTGCCGATGGCGTGCTGCTCATCACCCACGGCACCCTGGCCCACAACCGCATGGAACTCATTCGTGCCCTGCAGGACCTGCTGAAGGAGCGCGGCATCAGCACCCTCGCCATCAACCTGTCGCTGGGCATCACCCGCCGCCGCGGCATGTATGACTGCCGGCAGCCCATGCGCCATCGCCATGAGGATGCCGTGGCCGAGATCGCCGCCTGGGTGGACTGGCTCAGACGCCGCGGCGCAAGGGAGATCTGGCTGCTTGGCCACTCCCGCGGCGGCAACCAGACAGCCTGGTATGCCGCCACCATGGCCGACCCGGCCGTGACGAAAGTGATCCTGCTGGCGCCCATGACGGATGACGAGAAGACGGCGGCAGCTTCATACGAGAAGCGTTTCGGCGTGCCGCTTGCCCCGATGCTGGCCCAGGCCCGCGACTTCCGGGCCGCCGGCCGCGGCGGGGATCCCATGGAGCTGCCCGGCATCCTCTATTGCAAGGACGCGCTGGCAACACCAGACAGCTTTCTCAGCTACCATGCGCCGGATCCGCGCCGCGACACTCTCTACTGGCTGCCGAAAATCAGGGTGCCGGTGCTGGTGATCGCCGCCAGTGACGATCAGGTGGTGCCGGACCTGATCGAGAAGGTGAAGCCGCTGGCTGACGGCAAGCGCATCCGGCTGCAGGTGATCGACGCCGATCACTTCTTCCGCGACTTTGCGGCGGAAGACGCGGCCGATGCCATCACCGCCTTCATCAGGGGCGAAAGGGCCGAGTGAAGGCCCCATCCTTCAAGACCCTACCGAACCTCTCGTTGAACACTTTGGCGGCGAAAGGGCCGATGAAGGTCCCATCCTTCAAGAGGCATTCGCCGCCGGAAATCCGAACCGTGCCGTCAATACCGCCAGCAGCGACGCCATTTCGTGATGCACCTCCAGTCCGGCCGGCGGCGCGGGGGCCCGCACCATCACCACCGGCAGACCCAGCTGCCGCGCCGCCAGAAGGCGCGGTCGACCAGAATCACCACCGCTGTTGCGGCAGACGAGCCAGGCGGCCCGCACGGCCTGCAACAGCGCCCTCTCGCCGGCCACCGTGCCCCGCGGCCCCTCCCTGAGCACGCGCCAGCGCGGCGGCAGGGCCTTTTGCGGTGCTGCCAGCATGCGCGCGTGCAGCCACAGATCGCCACGAAAAGCCATCTGCATCAGCCCCCGGCTGCCCAGCATCGCCAGCCCCCGGCTCTCCCGCGGCAGCACCCGCCCGGCCGCGGCGATGCTGTCCACCTCGAGCCAGCGGTCCCCGTGGCCGGGCACCCAGGGCCGCCGCGCCAGACGAAAGCCCGGCAGACCCAGCATGCGCACGGCCTTGGCTACATGGGCCTGCATGCGCGTGGCAAAGGGATGCGTGGCATCCACCACCGCCGCCACCCTCTGTTGCCGCAGCCACGCCGCAAGCCCGGCCGAGCCGCCAAAGCCCCCCGTCTGCACGGCCACGCCCGCCGGCACCCGCGGCCGCGCTGTCACCCCGGCCAAGGCATAGATGACGCGAAATCCCGCTTCCGCCAGCGTCGTGGCCAGCCGCCGCCCCTCTGCCGTGCCGCCCAGCACCAGCACGACCGGCGATCGTCTGTCCCCTTCGCCACGCCTCATGCCCCCTTGCCCGGCACCGGCATGTCCTCTTCCGCCACCGAAGCCAGCACCCGCCCGTCTCGGCTCACGATCACCACGCCGGCCCGCACGGGCGCTTCCCGAAGCACATCCCGCACCGTCACCAGCGCCCGCCGGGCGATCTCTGCGGCAAGGTTCACGCCCTCGTCCGCCGCCAGCGCCATCGCCAGGGCCACGGTGGGCGCCGCAGCCACCGCCTTTGTCAGCGCCATCGTGCCGCCGGCGGCCGCACCCCACCGCGCCAGGGCCTCCATGTCCACTCGTGCGCGCGAGGAATGCAGGTCCAGCGCCCCCTGCGCCAGCTTTGCCATCTTGCCCGGGCCGCCCGCAATCGTCAGCCGCGGCACGGGATGCTGCCGCACGTATTTCAGAAGCCCGCCGACAAAGCCGCCCATGTCGATCAGCGCCGGATCCGGCAGCTTGAACAACCGCTGCACCACCCGTTCGGACGTGCGCCCCGTGCAGCCCGCGACATGCTGAAACTTCAACGCCCGCGCCACATCCACGCCTTCGCGGATGGAGGCGATCCATGCCGCGCAGGAATAGGGCCGCACGATACCCGTGGTGCCCAGGATCGACAGCCCGCCCACGATGCCGAGCCGCGGGTTCATGGTGCGCTCAGCCAGCACCGCCCCGCCGGGAATGGCGATCTCCACCTCCACGTCCGGTTCAGGTCCGCCAGTCACGTCCATCAGGGCCTCGCGGATCATCAGCCGTGGCCCCGGGTTGATGGCCGGCTCCCCCGGCGGCACCGGCAACCCCGGCAGGGTCACCGTGCCCACACCCTCCCCGGCCAGGAAACGGATGCCCCGTCCGCCGTCCGGCCTGGGCCGCACCGTGGCCAGGATCAGCACGCCATGGGTGATGTCCGGATCATCCCCGGCATCCTTGACCACGCCGGCCCGCGCCCAGCCCTCGCCGGCCACCTGCGCCGCCAGGGCAAAACAGGGGCGCTCGCCCCCCGGCAGACGGATGCACACGGGATCGGGGAACCCCCCCTTCCGAAAGGCGAAAAAGGCTGCCTTCGCGGCTGCCGCCGCACAGGCGCCGGTGCTGAATCCCGTGCGCAGACGCGCCTTTTTTCCAGAGACTTGTTCCATGCCGGCATGGTATATACAAACGCCTCGAACCGACAACGTCGGAAAGCGTCGAAAGCCCGCCACATGACGGAACACCCTGCCAGAACCGGACCGGATTCCTCCCGTGCATCAGGGGGCGGTCTGCCCTCCCTGCCCCCCTTTCGTCCGGGTGAGGTATGGCTCGTCGGCGCCGGTCCGGGAGCGCCGGCGCTGCTCACGCTTGCGGCCTGGCAGGCCCTGCAGCGGGCCGATGTCATCGTGCATGACGCCCTCGTCAGCGAGGCCGTGCTGGCACTGGCGCCGGATACGGTCCGCCGTTGTCCCGTGGGCAAGCGCGGCGGTGATCCTGCCTCCGTTCCCCAGGCCGAGATCACGGCAACGCTTGTCGATCTGGCCCGGCAGGGCCTGCGCGTGCTGCGCCTGAAGGGCGGCGATCCCTTCCTCTTTGGCCGCGGGCCGGAGGAGGCGCGCGCGCTCGTGCAGGCCGGCATCCCCTTCCGCATCATCCCCGGCATTCCTGCCGGCATCGGCGGGCTGGCCCTGGCTGGCATTCCCGTCACCACCGGCGAGACCAACAGCAGCGTTCTCTTTCTCACCGGTCACGATGCCACGGGTGGCCTGCCGGATCTGGACTGGCCCGCCATTGCCCGCGCCGGCGAGGTGATCGTGCTCTACATGGGCCTGCGCAAGGCCCGCGCCATCGCCGCCCGCCTGCTTGCGGCCGGCCGCGCAGGACACACGCCCGTCGCCTTCGTCTCCCGCGCCAGCCTGCCGGACCAGGCCGTCACGGAGGCCACCCTCGCCGACCTCGTGGAAGGTCGGGTGGACCCTTCGGCCATTCCCCGCCCCGCGCTCGTGGTCATCGGTGCCACCGTGCCCTGGCGGCAGTGGCTGGCGCAGGATCCGACATCGGTCGCAGACAGCCGGGAGGACGATCGTGGCTGAGACCGTGATCATCGCCGCCGCCGCCACCGGCAGCGGCAAGACGCTGATTACCGCTGCCCTGCTGGCCCGCATGCGCGCCAACGGTGTGGCGGTGGCCGCTGCCAAGTCCGGCCCGGACTACATCGATCCCGCCTTCCTTGCCGCCGCCAGCGGCCGCCCCTGCCCCAATCTCGACCCCTGGGCCATGGGTCGGCCGCAGCTGGCCCGTATCCTCGCCGCCCTGGCGGAAGAGGCAGAGATGCTGCTCATCGAGGGTGTCATGGGCCTCTTCGACGGCGCTCCTGACGGCAGTGGCACTACCGCCGATCTCGCGGCCGCCTTTGGCCTGCCCGTCGTCGTGGTGCTGGATGCCGCCCGCCAGGGCGCCACGCTGGCTGCCCTCGCCCGTGGCCTGGCCATGCATCACGAGCAGGTGCGCGTGGCCGGCTTCATCCTCAACAATGTCACGCACTCCCGCCACGGCGAACGCCTCGCCGCCGCCATCGAGCACGTTACCGGCCGGCCCGTCATCGGCATGGTGCCACGCCAGGTCGCCTTGTCCCTGCCGGCGCGCCATCTGGGGCTGGTGCAGGCCATGGAACATGACCGCCTGGACGACCGGCTTGCCCACGCCGCGAAAGAGATCGGCCGCCATGTCTCTCTCTGCCGCCTGGCCAATCTTGCCCGCACCCTGCACATCGAGGGCCGCGCGCTGACAGCCCCCCCGGGACACGAGACCGCAACCGCGTTCCTCCCGCCCCTGGGCCAGCGCATCGCCGTGGCCCGCGATGCGGCCTTCGGCTTTGCCTATGCCCACTGGCTCCAGGACTGGCACAGGGCCGGCGCGGAGATCGTGCCCTTCTCCCCGCTCGCCGACGAGGCGCCGGACGAGACCGCCGATGCCGTCTTTCTCCCTGGCGGCTATCCGGAGCTGCACGCCTGCCGCCTGGCCAGTGCCTGCCGCTTTCGCGAAGGGCTGAAGGCTGCCGCCCGCCGCGGTGCCCTCGTCTATGGCGAATGCGGTGGCTACATGGTCCTCGGTCGGGCCCTGATCGACAAGGAAGGGAACCGCCACGAGATGACCGGCCTGCTGCCGCTCGTCACCTCCTTTGCCGAACGCCGTCTCCAGCTGGGCTACAGGGAGATGGAACATCATGGTCCCCTGCCCTGGCCCACGCAACTCGCCGGCCACGAGTTTCACTACACGACTGTGGCGGCGGCCGACGAGACCCCGCCGCCCCTGTTCACGGCCGTGCGCGATGCGACCGGCGCCTCCCTGCCCGCTGCCGGCATGCGCATCGGCAATGTCTGCGGCTCCTACCTGCATGTCATTGCTCCGGCACCGGGAGAGACCCGCCTGCCGCCGCTTGTGCCCCTGCCTGCGACCCGCCGGCACTTCCCGGGAGACTGCGCATCATGACCGCCCGCGTGCTGATGATCCAGGGAACCGGTTCCGGCGTGGGCAAGAGCCTCGTCTGCGCCGCATTGTGCCGCCTGCTGGCCAATGCGGGAATGTCCGTGATGCCCTTCAAGCCGCAGAACATGTCCAACAACGCCGCGGTTACCGTGGACGGGGGCGAGATCGGCCGCGCCCAGGCCCTGCAGGCCCGTGCGGCCCGCCGCGCCCCACTGGCCGACATGAATCCTGTGCTTCTCAAGCCGGAGAGCGAGCGCGGCGCCCAGGTCATCCTCCAGGGGCGCCGCCGCGAGACACTCGCTGCCCGAGAATACTTCCGCCGCCGCGAGTCGTTTCTGCCGCATGTGATCGAGAGTTTCGCGCGCCTCGCCCGCCGCGCCGACATCGTCATCGTCGAGGGTGCCGGCTCTCCGGCCGAGGTCAACCTGCGCCATGGCGACATCGCCAACATGGGCTTCGCCACCGCCGTGGACGCCCCCGTGGTGCTCCTCGGCGACATCCACCGGGGCGGCGTCATCGCCTCCCTTGTCGGCACCCTGGCAGTGCTCGATGGCCCCGATGCCGGGCGGATCCGCGCCTTTCTGATCAACAACTTCCACGGCGACCCTGCCCTTTTTGAAGACGGTCGCCACTTCATCGAGGTGCGCACACAGCGCCCCGTGCTCGGCATCATTCCCCATTTTCCGGAAGCCCGCCTGCTGCCGGCAGAGGACAGCATGGTCCTGGAGTCACCGGCGCCGGCAGCAGCAGGCAGGCATCACGGCCAGTGCCTGCGCATCGCCGTGCCGCGCCTGCCACGCATCGCCAACTTCGATGACCTGACCCCTCTGCAGGCGGAACCCGGCGTGGAGGTGGAGATCATATCGCCCGGCCAGCCCCTGCCTGCCCGGGCCGATGTGATTCTCCTGCCCGGCAGCAAGAGCACCCGCAGTGACCTGGCAGCCCTGCGCGCCGAAGGCTGGGACATTGACATTGTCGCCCATGTGCGCCGTGGCGGCCGCGTGTTCGGCATCTGCGGCGGCTATCAGATGCTGGGCCGCATCATCCGTGACCCTGATGGACTGGAAGGCCCGCCCGGCGAAACGCCGGGGCTGGCCCTGCTGGATGTGGAAACCACGCTGGCAGCGGAAAAGACTACCCGCCGCGTGCTGGCCGAGCATGTGGCGAGCGGCACGCTGATCAAGGCCTACGAGATCCACCTCGGCCGCACCATGGGGCCGGACTGCGCCCGCCCCTTCGCCCGCATCAAACGCGGCCCCGACCCGGCCGTGGAACACTGCATGCACGAAACCTCCCACCGCCCGGCCCGTTCGTCCGCGCCGGAACCTTCTGCCGGGTGCACCTCCGTGTCCGGCGCCGGTCAGGCCTGGCAGGATGACGGCGCCACCTCGCCGGACGGCCGCGTGCAGGGCACCTATCTGCATGGCGCCTTCGAGGCGGATGCCTTCCGTCGCGCCTGGATCGAGGCCCTGGGCGGCCGTGGCAGTGACCTCGCCCACGGGACACGCATCGAACGCCTGCTGGACGACCTCGCCGTCCATGTTGCCGAGCACGTGGACATCGATGCCTTGCTCGCCATCGCCAGACGACCGCGCCTGCCATGACGGAAACTGCCGACACTGGAGCCCCTGCCACCTGGAGCGCCCCCTTCGACGAGGCCTTTCGCACGGCCTTCGCGCAGCTCGTTCGCCTGCGCCGCGACATCCGCGCCTTTCGCCCTGATCCGGTGGATTCCGGTGTATTGCATCGTTGCATGGAGCTGGCGCATCATGCGCCTTCCGTGGGCTATGCCCAGCCCTGGCGCTTCGTGCAGGTCACCGACCGCACCCGCATCGAGGCCATTGCACAGGCCTTCGAGCGCGCCAATGCCGAGGCGCTGGCGGCCACCGAGGAGAGCGACCGGGCCCTTTACGCCCGCCTCAAGCTCGCGGGCATCCGCGAGGCGCCGGTGCAGATGGCCGTTTTCTGTGACGAGGCCACAAAGACCGGCCGCCGCCTGGGCGCCCGCACCATGCCGGAAACGCGAGCCTACTCCGTGGTCTGCGCCATACACACCCTGTGGCTGGCCCTGCGTGCCCACGGCCTGGGCCTGGGCTGGGTCTCCATCCTGCATCCGCAGGATGTCGCCGCGGCCCTCGGCACCCCGCCCGAATGGCGCTTCATCGCCTGGCTGTGCATTGGCCACCCGGCCGTGCCGCCACACGAGACGCCGGAGCTGGAACGCGTCGGCTGGGAACGCCGCCTGCCCCTGGAAAAGGTGTGGACAACCTTGTGATGCCTTGTGGACAGCACAGGAAACGTCTGGCCACTGGCCAATCACCCGACGCAGACGGACACGGGGATCGGGCCATTGCGACATGATCGTCCTGGACGGGATAACCGAACTGCAGGATGCCTTCCGGGCGCTTGCCGCCCTGGGTCAGGCGGCCATGGCCTTGCTCGCGGTCGCTCTGGAGGGGCTGCAGCGGCTGGCCGGCCCGCTGGGCGATCTTTTCACGCGTGCCTTCCAGGCCCTGATCACCCATCTGGCCGACCTGCCCGTGCGCCAGACCCTGGGCGTGGCCCTTGTGGCCATGGCTGTGGAGCGCCTTGTCGGCTGGCCGGCTTTCCTGCAGCGGCGCATCGGCCATCCCGTGGAATGGATCGGTGACATGATCGCCGACCTCGAATCCCGCCTCAACGATCATGAGCGTCTTTCGCCGTTGGCCTTAAGGCTGCGGGGTCTGGCGGCCATGCTCTTTCTCGTGCTTTTCTGGGGGCTGCTGGCCATTCTCGTGGTGCTGCTCTTGCGCCTTTTGCTCCCCGGCTGGCACACGCTGGCGGAAGGCCTGCTGGCCAGCAGCCTGCTGGCCCAGAAATCGCTGAAGGATCACGTGCGCGCCGTGCATGCGGCTCTCGTCCGACGCCGCCATCCCGAGGATCTGACCGCCTCCCGCCATGCCGTGAGCCGCATTGTCGGGCGCGATACCACGGGAATGGACGAGACGCAGGTGGTCAAGGCAGCCATCGAGAGCCTGGCCGAGAACACCTCCGACGGCATCATCGCCCCGGCCTTCTGGCTGGCCCTTCTGGGCCTGCCCGGCATCGTGATCTACAAGGTCATCAACACCGCCGACAGCATGATCGGCCACAGGCATGCCCACATCCGCCACTTCGGCTGGGCTGCCGCCCGCCTGGATGACGTGGCGAATTACATCCCTGCCCGCATCACCGGCCTGCTCTATGCCATGGCCGCTGCCCTCACCTCGCCCCGCGCCGGTTCCCGCGCCCTGCATGTGATGTGGCGCGATGCCCGCAAGCATGTCTCGCCCAACGCCGGCTGGCCCGAGGCCGCTCTTGCCGGCGCCATGGACATCTCGCTTGGCGGTCCGCGCAGCTACCGTGGCATGATGGTGGACCTGTCCTGGATGGGAGACGGCCGCGAGGGTCTGGGCGCGGACGACATTCCTCGTGCCCTCGCTCTCTATCGCCGGTTGCTCACCCTGACCCTCGTGCTTGGCTTCGTCATCTGGCTCTATCTGCCGGACTGACGGCTCGTGAACGCACGGCGGCGCGCTGGCATGTCCGCTCATGCATGCCCGGCATCCGCCGAGAGAAAGCCGGGATCGATGCCCAGCCTGGCCAGGGCCTTTTCGTAGCGCTTCTCCAGGGGCGTGTGAAAGAGGATGTCCTCGTCCGCCTCGCAGGTGAGCCAGGCATTCTGGGCCATCTCGCTCTCGAGCTGTCCCGGCGCCCAGCCGGCATAGCCGAGCGCCAGCAGCGCATGTTCCGGGCCTCGCCCCTGCGCCATGTCCTTCAGGATCTCCAGCGTGGCCGTCAGCCCTACGCTGGCGGAGATGGGCAGCGTGCCCTCGGGGCGAAAGTAGTCCGTGCTGTGCAGCACGAAACCGCGCGTGGGCTCCACCGGCCCGCCCACCAGCACCGACTGCCGCCGCAGCGATTCCGGCAGTTCGATGGCGGCCGCCGCCTCGTCGATGATGCCGAGCTTCACCAGCAGGCTCGCCACATCCAGATCGTCTGCCGGCCGGTTGATGACCAGCCCCATGGCGCCTTCCTCCGTATGGGCGCACATGTAGATGACCGTCTGATCGAAACGGGGATCCATCATGCCGGGCATGGCGATGAGAAACTGCCCGCCGTAGAATGCCTGCGAACTGCCCATGGTGCCTGCCTTTCGTGCTGTTCCGTCTGGCGCCTGCCGCATGAGCTGCTGGCCCGGCGCAGATCGCCGTTTTCATTCTAGCACAATATGGGACCGAAGGTGGGCAGGGTTCAATGCCCGGAGCCGGCCCGCTCCATGGGTGCGCCTGTTCGACTGACGCGAAAGTGAATGGCGCCCTTGCCTGCCACCATGCTAGGAGGAGGGCACGATATTTCCTTCAGATATGACAGACGGCCCGACGACCTTTCGCTGCAAGCCGGCACGACGGAGGGAACGCGCCACCCATGAAGCGCATGAAGCGACAGCCGAAACGACAACCCATCCAGCCCTGTCCCATGCGGAGTCATGAGCCGCCACGACCGGCCCTCAGCCGCCGCTGCTTGCTTGCCGGGGGTATGGCGCTGGCTACAGGCCTGGCCCTGCCTGCCACCGTTCTGCCCCTGCCTTGCGCCACGGCCGCGCCGGCAGCGGAAGTGCGCCATGACCATTCCACCGTGCGCCTGCTGGACGGTGGCGTCATCGATGGCCGGCGCCTGGCTGGCATCGCCATCTTCCTCGCCGATGGCTGGAAGACCTACTGGAAGATGCCGGGCGATTCCGGCATGCCACCGTCCTTCGACTTCTCCCGCTCGCGGAACCTGAAGCGCGCCACCGTGTTGTGGCCCGCGCCTGCGCGCTTTGCCGACCCGGAGCTGGGCGAGACCATCGGCTACAAGAAGGAGGTGGTCTTTCCCGTCATCGTCGAGCCGGCGGATCCCGCACGTCCCGTGCATCTCCGCGTCGTCATGGACTACGCCCTGTGCAACGACATCTGCATCCCCGCGCAGGCGGCGCTTGCGCGCACCCTGCCCCCCGCCGGCGAAACGGTTGCGCCCACGCCCGAGGCGGCCCTCATCGCCCGCTATCTTGCCCGCGTCCCCCGCGCCGATGGCAAGGGGCCGCAGGTAGCCCGCGCCTACGTGCGCCCCGGCAAGGGGCGACCGGAGCTCGTGCTGCACCTGAAGGGCGAAGGTCTGGACGAGAAGACGGACATCCTGGTGGAAGGACCGGTGATCGCCGCCTTCTGCCACCCCCGCCATCTGGGCCCGCAGAAGGACGGCACGGTGGCCTACGCCCTGCCCGTGGACGGCATCGGGAAGCCGGACGACCTGAAGGGGGCCGACCTGACACTCACCATTCTGGCAGGCGAAACCCGCGTTGAGCGCAGACTGAGGCTTGAATAGTCTGCGAGGGAAGAAATCGGTCCGGCATCGGCAACGCCCTTCATTCGCACGTTGGCAAGGGAGAAGGGCACACGTTCGACACCAGGGGAGGACACGCCATGACGATCAAGGTCGGAGACCGCCTGCCCGAGGTCACCTTCCAGGTCATGGGCGACAATGGCCCGGAAGCCATCACCACCCGGGACTACTTCGGGGGGCGCAAGGTGGTGCTCTTTGCCATCCCCGGCGCCTTCACGCCCACCTGCCAGGCGCGCCACATCCCCTCCTATCTGGAGAGTCTGGACCGGCTGAAGGAGAAGGGCGTGGATGCCGTGGCCTGCACCGCCGTCAATGACGTGTTCGTCCTGGATGCCCAGGCCGAGGCTGCCGGTGCCAGGGGGCGCATCGACTTTCTTGCCGATGGCAATGGCGAGTTCGCCCGCGCCCTGGGGCTCAACATCGATCTTTCCGCCGCCGGCCTCGGCGAACGTTCCACGCGCTATGCCATGATCGTGGAAGACGGCCAGGTGAAAGCCCTTTTCGTGGAAGAGAATCCGGGCGAGATGACCGTTTCCGCGGCAGACAGCGTTCTTGCGGCCCTCTGAGCCACGCGACCGTGGAGAAAGATCTCTCAGCCGTCATGGCAGGCTGAAAAACTTTTCTTCACGTTCGACCGACTAGCGCTGCAGGCGCAACACGCGGTTGCCACGGACCACGGCCACCTCCCAGATGCGCTCGCCGCTGGCAAGAAGCCGGCGGAAAGTCCGCACGCTGTCCACCTCGATGCCGTTGACCTCCAGGATCACGTCGCCACGGCGAAAGCCGGCCCGTTGCGCCGGCCCGCCCACCACGTCCGTGACCACCACGCCCTGCCGGCGGCCCGGGGAGATGCCGAGTTCAGCGATGACCGCCGGCGAGAGATTGGCCACCCTCAGGCCGGCGAAGATGTTGCGCCCACGAATCAGCACCTCGTTCCGCGGTGGCACCTCGGGCGGAGCCATGCGCTCGACAGTCGCCATTCGCCGCCGCTCGCCACGCAGATAGGTGATGCGAGCCCGTGAACCGATGCGCCCGGCCCCGAAGCGGTAGCCGAACTCGCGCACATCGCCGATCTCGTGGCCATCCACGGCGATGATCACGTCGCCGCGGCGCAATCCCGCCCGTTTCAGCGGGCTCAAGGGATGAAGTCGCACCACCAGCGCCCCGGCCGGGCGTTTCAGCCCCAGGGATTCGGCAATGTCCGGCGTCACCGCCTGCAGATGCACCCCTGCCCATGGTCGCACGATGCGCCCCTTGCTGCGGATGCCGTCCAGCAGCGTGCGCACCAGGTTGGAGGGAATGGCGAAGCCGATGCCGTTGGACCCGCCGGAACGGGAGAAGATCATGGTGTTGATGCCCACAAGCTCGCCTTTCATGTTGACCAGCGCCCCGCCGGAATTGCCGGGATTGATGGCGGCATCGGTCTGGATGAACAGCTGGTAGCGGTTGCGTCCCACACCGGTGCGGGCCGTGGCCGAGACGATGCCCTGCGTGACCGTCTGTCCCACGCCGAAGGGATTGCCGATGGCGAGCACGATGTCGCCCACCTCCAGCGCATCCGAATCCCCGATTTTCAGGTAGGGCAGCGGTTGGTCCGCCTCGATCTTGAGAAAGGCCAGATCCGTGCGCTCGTCGCGCGCCACCACGCGCGCCGGAAACTCCCGCCGGTCGGAAAGCACCACGCGGATGTCGTCGGCATCGGCGATCACGTGATTGTTGGTGACGATATAGCCATCCGGCGTGACGATGACGCCGGAACCCAGCGAGTTCCGCACCCGTTCCAGGGGGCGCCCGAAAAGGAGATCGTCGCCGAAGAACTCGCGGAAGATGGGATCGTCGAACAGCAGCGGCACCCGCCGGCGCACACGCACCACCTTGCGCGCATAGACATTCACCACCGCCGGCATGGCCTTCTTCGCCACCGGCGCAAAGGAGAGCACGAGCTCCCCTTGTGTCTGCGGCACGCGCACCTTGGCCAGCACCGCACCGCCATGGCCGAGGATCAGCAGCACGAGCGCAAGCGCGACAGGAATGAAGCGAAAGCGTGACATCATCGTTTCGGCCTGATCATGCGGAAGCCGCCCGGAATGCCTGTTTCCCGTGTCGCCGTGCTTTCCGGCATGCGCCACAATAGCCTCTCGGGCCGCGGAATGAAATGCCGCACTGCCTGCCGGCCACGAGAACGAGGCTCGCCGGGCGCCTGCGATGACGCCGAATGTGTGTCCGATGCCGGAAACCGCAAGGGCTGTCCTGGACAAGGACGAACGCCACAGGCGTCTTGTTGGATGATGCAGATTTGTTGGATGATGGATCCGATGCTTCCGGCTGCCCTTGACAATCACGAGGGCCTGCAGGATCCCGAAACGGATCGTCTGGAACTGTCTTGACCGGAAAGGCCGGCTTGCATCCGGTCCCTATTGCCGAAAGGCGCCAGGCGCCCTATCTCGGGACCCAAGACGGCGAGACCTGACGCATTTTCTGGATCCGATGACTGATCGCATCGATAGCCACGGCGCCGATGAGCCGGCCACTGTCGCCCGGAAGAATCGGTCGCAGATGCACGAGAAGCCAGCGGCCAGGCCCGGGCAGGGAGGAGCTTCCCCCGCACCAGCGGGGGGAGAGGAAACGGCCGATCCGCGCCATTGCCTCATCATCCGCGGCGCCCGCGAGCACAACCTGAAGGACGTCTCGCTGGTCCTGCCCAGAAATCGGCTGATCGTGTTCACCGGCCTGTCCGGCTCCGGCAAGAGCTCGCTGGCCTTCGACACCATCTATGCCGAGGGCCAGCGCCGCTATGTGGAGAGTCTCTCGGCCTATGCCCGCCAGTTTCTGGAGATGATGGGCAAGCCGGATGTCGATTCCATCGAGGGCCTCTCCCCGGCCATTTCCATCGAGCAGAAGACCACCAGCCGCAACCCGCGCTCCACCGTGGCCACGGTCACCGAGATCTATGACTACATGCGCCTGTTGTGGGCCCGAGTGGGCGTGCCCTATTCCCCGGCCACGGGCCTGCCCATCGAGAGCCAGACCATCAGCCAGATGGTGGACCGCCTGATGGCCCTGCCCGAGGGCACGCGGCTGTATCTGCTCGCCCCCGTGGTGCGCGGCCGCAAGGGCGAACATCGGAAGATCTTCGCCGAGCTGTTGCGCGCCGGCTTTCAGCGCGTGAAGGTGGATGGCGAATTCCATCACCTGGAGGAGCCGCCACGGCTGGAGAAGAATCGCAAGCATGACATCGAGGTAGTGGTGGACCGCCTCGTCATCCGCCCCGGCCTGGAGACGCGCCTGGCTGATTCGCTCGAGACGGCACTGAAGCTGGCCGAAGGCATCGCCATCGCCGAATTTGCCGACGAGAAGGACGAAAAGGGCCATCCTCGCCGCCTCCTGTTCTCGGAGAGATTCGCCTGCCCCGTCTCCGGTTTCACGGTGCCGGAGATCGAGCCGCGCCTGTTCTCCTTCAACAGTCCCCAGGGCGCCTGTCCGCAATGCGACGGCCTGGGCACGCAGCTCTCCTTCGAGCCGGAGCTGGTGGTGCCGGACGAGACCCTCTCCCTGCGTGAGGGCGCCGTGGCCCCCTGGGCCCGCACCGGCGCCGGCTCGCCCTACTACGAGCAGGCCCTCGCCGCCATCTGCCGCCACTACGGCGTATCCATGGACACGCCGTGGAAGGATCTGCCCGAGGAGGTGCGCAGGACGATCCTCTTCGGCTCCGGCGAGGAGCGCATCACCTTCGTCTACGACGACGGCCTGCGCAAGTTCCGCACCACGCGCCCCTTCGAAGGGGTCATCCGCAACATCGAGCGCCGCTGGAAGGAAACGGAGAGCGACTGGGTGCGCGAGGAGCTCTCCCGCTACCAGTCGGACAAGCCCTGCCCCGCCTGCGGCGGTCACCGCCTGCGTCCCGAGGCGCTGGCGGTGAAGGTGGCCGGCCGCCACATCGGCGAGGTCACGGCCATGTCCATTCGCGAGGCTCACGCGTGGTTTGCCGGCGTCGAGGAGACCCTCTCGCCCCAGAAGCGCGAGATTGCCCGTCGCATTCTCAAGGAGATCCGCGACCGTCTGCGCTTTCTCGTGGATGTGGGACTGGACTACCTGACCCTGGATCGCCGCTCGGGCACCCTTTCCGGCGGCGAGAGCCAGCGCATTCGCCTGGCCAGCCAGATCGGCGCCGGTCTCACTGGCGTGCTCTACGTGCTGGACGAGCCTTCCATCGGCCTCCACCAGCGCGACAACGACCGCCTGCTCGCCACCCTGCGCCGCCTGCGCGACCTCGGCAACACGGTGATCGTGGTGGAACACGACGAGGACACCATCCGCGCCGCCGATCACGTGGTGGACATCGGCCCCGGCGCCGGTATCCACGGCGGCGAGATCGTGGCCCAGGGCCGACCGGAAGACATCATGGCCGAGCCGCGCTCGCTCACCGGCCAGTATCTTTCGGGAGCCATGTCCATCCCCGTTCCCGCCCGCCGGCGCCGGCCGCAGAAAGGACGCACCCTGCGCATTTTCGGCGCGCGCGGCAACAACCTCAGGAATATCGACGTGGAGATCCCGCTGGGGCTCTTCGTCTGCGTCACCGGGGTCTCCGGATCCGGCAAGTCCACCCTCACGGTGGACACCCTCTACGCTGCCGTTGCCCGCCAGCTGATGAAGGCCCGCACCTCCCCTGCCCCCTTCGACCGGCTGGAGGGCCTGGAGCATCTGGACAAGATCATCGACATTGACCAGAGCCCCATCGGCCGCACCCCGCGCTCCAATCCAGCCACCTACACCGGCGCCTTCACGCCCATTCGCGACTGGTATGCCGGCCTGCCGGAAGCCAGGGCGCGCGGCTACCGCCCGGGCCGTTTCTCCTTCAACGTCAAGGGCGGGCGCTGCGAGGCCTGCAAGGGCGACGGCGTGATCAGGATCGAGATGCACTTTCTGCCCGATGTCTATGTCACCTGCGAACAGTGCGGCGGCCGCCGCTATAATCGCGAGACGCTGCAGATCACCTGGAAGGGCAGGAGCATCGCTGACGTGCTGGACATGACCGTCTCCGAAGCCCTGGAGTTCTTCTCCGCCGTGCCCGCCGTGCGCGAGAAGCTGAAGATGCTGGAGCGCGTCGGCCTCGGTTACGTGAAAGTGGGCCAGCCGGCCACCACGCTCTCCGGCGGCGAGGCGCAACGGGTGAAGCTGGCGAAGGAACTGGCCCGCCGCGCCACGGGGCGCACCCTCTACATCCTGGACGAGCCCACCACCGGCCTGCACTTCCACGACGTGGCCAGGCTGCTGGACGTGCTCCACGAGCTGGTGGAACAGGGCAACACCGTGGTGGTGATCGAACACAACCTGGACGTGATCAAGACCGCCGACTGGATCATCGACCTCGGCCCCGAAGGCGGCACGGGCGGTGGCGAGATCGTCGTCACCGGCACACCGGAGGAGGTGGCCGCCTGCGAGAAGAGCTGGACAGGCCGCTACCTCAAGCCCCTTCTGAACCGGAAACGAGCAAGAAACTGAGCAATACTGAAAGGATCTGTCCTGGATAACCTGACAGCTTCCACTGCAACGACTTGTCATTTTGCCATTTTAATGAATATTCGCCAAGAGAAGCGCCAATGGCGATTTTTCGCCATTGGCGCTTCCTTGCCATTCTTTCTGCAAGCCCATGATGGTCAAGGATGAAATCGCTGAAAGCGACGCCCCGAAGGGGCGTCCTTGACAATCATGGGCTTATGGAAAAACAGCCCTGTCTGGGACAGTCCCTACTGAAATATCCGCATCCTGCCTGTGAAATCTTTGTTGGCAGGAGGATTCACAAAGCCAGTCCAGTCGAAATCCTCCCTCGTGAGTCGAACGTTGAAGAAAGGTTTTCCAGTCTCCCGAGCAGGCTGGAAACACCTTTCAGAAAGAACAAGACGTCCTGCGGGTGCCAGGCCGTGCCCTGAGCCGGCAGGACGCAAGACCGTTTCCGAACGATGAACGGATTCACCCGAACTTGCGCATCAGCCGCGCCTTCTGCCGCTGCCAGTCGCGCTGTTTCTCGGTCTCGCGCTTGTCATGCTTCTTCTTGCCACGGGCCAGGCCGATGAGCAGTTTCACGATGCCCCTGTCGGTGAAATACATCTTCAGGGGCACGATGGTCATGCCCTGGCGCTGCACGGCCTGCGCGAGTCTCTCGATTTCTCGCTTGTGCAACAGAAGCTTGCGCTTGCGACGCGGCTCGTGATTGAAGCGATTGCCGAAGCGGTATTCGGGAATGTCGGCATTGATCAGCCACATCTCGCCGTCTTCCGGCGACACGTAGCTCTCCGCGATGTTGGCCCGCCCTTCGCGCAGTGATTTCACCTCCGTGCCCACGAGCACGAGACCGGCCTCCAGCGTGTCCGTGATCTCGTAGTCGTAACGGGCACGCCGGTTCTCGGCCACCAGCTTGCCGCCGTCCTTTGTCTTCTTGGCGCCACCGCTCTTCGAGGACATGGACTGGAAACTCCCTTTCGCCGGTTGCCTCTCCCGACCGGCTGCTGACACTCAGTCGAGGATTCCGGCATGGCGCATGGCTGCCTCCACCGCCTCTTTCGAGGATTCGGCGATCTCCACCATGGGCAGCCGCGCATGGGGCGAGCAGAATCCCAGCAGCGAGACGGCATACTTCACCGGCCCTGGCGAGGTCTCCACGAACATCGCCCTGTGCAGCGGCATCAGCCTGTCCTGCAGGGCCCGGGCCTTCTGGAAATCGCCGGCGAGCGTGGCCGCCTGGAACTCGGCACACAGGGCCGGGGCCACGTTGGCCGTGACCGAAATGCACCCCACGCCGCCATGGGCATTGAAACCCAGCGCCGTGCCATCCTCGCCGGAAAGCTGCACGAAATCCTCGCCCAGCTCCAGCCGCAGCAGGGAAACCCGGTCGAGAGCGCCCGTGGCGTCCTTGATGCCGATGATGTTGGGGCAATCCCGCACCAGACGCACGATGGTCTCGTTGGCGATGTCGGCCACCGTGCGCCCCGGCACGTTGTAGATGAACACCGGCAGCGCGGTGGCCTCTGCCACGGCCCGGAAGTGGGCATAGAGCCCTGCCTGCGTGGGTTTGTTGTAGTAGGGCACCACCACCAGCGCCGCATCGGCGCCGGCCGCCTCGGCATGTCTGGTCAGATCGATGGCCTCCGCCGTGGAGTTGGACCCAGTGCCGGCGATGACCGGCACCCGGCCCTTTGCCTGCTCGATGACCAGCTCCACCACCGCCTTGTGTTCGCCATGGTCGAGGGTGGGCGATTCGCCCGTGGTGCCCACGGCCACGAGGCCGTTGGAGCCCTGCTCGATCTGCCAGTCCACGAAACGGCGCATGGCCGCCTCGTCGATATCGCCATTCTCGGTCATCGGCGTGATCAGCGCCGGAAACGACCCGCGAAACCTGTCTCTGCCCTGCGCCACGGCTGGACCTCCCGTTTCCCTGCACTCACGTGTCGAACCGAAAGACCGTCTTTCGAAATGCCCTTGCCGACTCCGGGTTGCAGGCATTAACCTTTGCGTAACCATGATGGCCCGACAATCGGCTGTGGCCAGGCTTCCGGCCGCTGGCCGGTCGCATGGTTCCGGCAGCTTAAACCACATGCGCCTGACCGCGGCAAGCCATGGATTGGCCGCATTTGCTCCCGATGCTGGCCACAATGGGGGGTTTGCGCGCGCATCGAGCGTTCGAACTCGGGCAGGATCCACTTGGGCAGGATCCATTTGGGCAGGATCGAAAGGACATGAGCGGGGCAGGACATTCCATGCAGGTCATTCGGCGCAATCTGGTGCGGCCCGTGGCGCTGGCGGCGCTGGGAATCACGCTTGCCGTGCCCGCCACCGCGGCACCGGACGACAGCGAGCCGGCCGCCCGCACCATCACCCGTGCCGTGCCGGCGCGCAACTTCTCACCCGCACGGCAGGACCTGGCCACCCGCGCCGTGAAGGCCGCGCTGGGCCGCCATTACGAGGAGGCCCGGGCCTTGGCGCTGAGAAGCCGCGATCCCGCGGCCGTGAAGCTTGTGGAATGGCTCTATCTGCGCGGCAATCCGAAGGATGCCCGCGCACCGGAGCTCATGGCCTTCGTCGACGCCAACCCGAAGTGGCCGCTGGTGAAGACCTTCCGCGTGCGGGCCGAGCGCCGCCTCATGCTGGCGCGCGATGCCGATCTCATCCGCCGCCATTTCGCCACGCACAGGCCGGCCTCGTCCTACGGCCGGCTGGCCCTTGCCTGGCTGAAGGAGACCCAGGGCGACAGGGTGAGCGCCGCACGCCTGGTGCGCATGGCCTGGCTGGATCCGAACCTGCCGGTGGAAGCGGAGCGTTTCGCCCTGCAGCATCTGCGCCGGCACATCCCGAAATCGCTGGAGGAGCAGCGCCTGTGGCGCCTGATCGTGGCCCAGCAGACCATCGCCGCCCTGCGCACGGCCCGGCGCATTTCCCGCCACCATCTGGCGGCGGCGCAGGCAGCCCGCGCCCTCATCCGCTTTCGCCGCAACGGCCCGGCCCTTTATCGCCGCCTGCCGGCCGCCATGCGCAATCAGCCGGCCCTGCGCTACGCCATGGCCCGCTACTATCGCAAGCGCGGTCCCTGGGAGCGAGCGCTCGCCATGCTGGAGAAGGCACCGCCCAGAAGCCGCCAGCAGGATCCCGTGCAGTGGTTCGTGGAGAAGCGCCTGGTGGCCCGCTACATGCTGGCCGACCACCATCGCCGGCACTGGCGCCGCCTCTATCGGCTGATGGCAAACCACGGCTTTACCCGCCCGGGCAAGCCGGCCTATCGCGGCGAGTTCCTGGCCGGCTTCATCGCCATGGAGAAGCTGCATGATCCGCGCACGGCCCTGAAACACTTCCTGCGCATGCCGAAGCTGGCGCGCACGCGCACCTCGAAGGCCAAGGGCTGGTATTGGGTGGGGCGTGCCCGCGAGGCCCTGGGCGACATTGAGGGAGCCCGCCGCGCCTATCGCGAGTCGGCAAGGACTCCCACCGTCTTCTACGGCCTGCTCTCGCGCGAGAAGCTGGGCTTGGGCCGCCGGCCCATTCCGCTCCAGATGGCCACGCCCACGCCTGCGGCCCGCCGCGCTGTGAGCCGCCACGAGCTGGGCCGCGCCGTGCATCTGCTGGCGGCAGCCGGCGGCAACGATCTCGTGGGCCATTTCGTCTGGCCGCTGGCCCATGCCTTCAGCAGACGCGAGGAGCTGGCCGCCGCCGCCGCCCTGATGTGGGATGCGGGCGGACCGGGCATGGCCGTTCGGCTGGCCAAGGCGGCGGGCAGGCGCGGCATCGACATCGACAACTACGGCTATCCCATTCGTGCCCTGCCCCGCTTTCGCGAGGTCGGCCCGCCGCTGGAACGGGCCGCGCTGATGGGACTTGTTCGTCAGGAAAGCGAGTTCCAGGCCACGGCCGGCAGCCATGCAGGTGCCAAGGGCCTGATGCAGCTGATGCCGGCCACCGCGCGGCGCGAGGCGCGCATCCTGCGCATGCCCTACCGCACTTCCTGGCTCACCGCGCGGCCGGCCTACAACCTCATGCTGGGCCGGCATCATCTGGCACGGCTGATCGAGAATTACAGGGGCTCCTATG
This sequence comes from uncultured Rhizobiaceae bacterium, assembly GCA_964574205.1. GTDB lineage: Bacteria > Pseudomonadota > Alphaproteobacteria > Rhizobiales > Aestuariivirgaceae > Thermopetrobacter. The sequence goes on from CAZNLW010000002.1 coordinate 50,525, forward strand.
TCCTGGGCTTCGCCGCCTACAACGCCGGTGGCGGCAATGTACGCAAGTGGCTGCAGGCCTATGGCGACTTCCGCAGCGGTCGCCCGGATCCCCTGGAGTGGATCGAACAGATCCCCATCACCGAGACCCGCCTGTACGTGCAAAAGGTGCTGCAGGGCACCCATGTCTATCGCACGCGCCTGGGCCAGCGCATGCTGCCCATGTCCTATGACCTCTGGCGCGGCGTGCCCGGCTGGCGCGAACAGGTGCTGCCGGCCACCCGCTCCCCGGTCAAGGGACCTCCTCCCGCCCGCATCAGACCTGCAGGGAACCGCAAGTCCGCCACCTCGTCTTCCCGTCCGGCCCGGGAGGCGGACTGCGCCCGCGGCGCCGGTTCCATCACCGATCTCATCGGCCGGTGCTGAGACATCCCTGTCGCCCCCGGAACAGCCTCTATTGTGCAGGGCGAGCCGGCACAGGCGCATGAATGATGACGGGCCCCTTTTCATTTCCCGCCACAATCCCATATCATGAGTGCGGTAAGGACAGGGCTGCCCCATACCCATGCCGGCGGCTCTGACAGGGGCAAACCGGACACGGCAAGGGCGAAAGCGACAGGCATTGAGCAGGAAATCGCGCCGGCACAGACAGAACGCCCGCAACGGGATCACCTTCCAGATCGAGGAAAGGAAACCCACGCGCGCCTATGTGTTGCACGTGGATATTCGCGCTGCCGCTCTCGGGCGTGATGCAGGGCCGCACCGACCGCAGGGCGGCAATGGCCGGAACCGTCGCCCGGGCCGCAAGGAGGAGGGAGGGCCCCCTCTGCCCCCGACGCCACGGCGCCGCCGCCCGGCGCAACGGCAGCTGGAGGAGGCCGTCTCCCTGGCGCGCGCCATCGATCTGGATATCCGGGGTCAGGCCATCGTCTCGCTGAATCGGATCACGCCGGCCACCCTCATCGGCCCCGGCAAGGTGGAGGAACTGGCCGCCGAGGTGCAGGCCCGCGAGGTGGAGCTCGTCATTGTCAATGCCCCCCTCTCTCCCGGCCAGCAGCGCAATCTGGAGAAGGCCTGGGACGCCAAGGTGCTGGATCGCACCGGCCTGATCCTGGAGATTTTCGGCCGCCGCGCCCGCACGAAGGAGGGCCGTCTGCAGGTGGAGCTCGCCCATCTGGAATACCAGAAGACGCGCCTTGTGCGTTCCTGGACGCATCTGGAACGTCAGCGCGGCGGCTTCGGCTTCCTGGGAGGGCCGGGCGAGACCCAGATCGAGGCCGACCGTCGCTTGATCCGCGAGCGCATCGCACGCATCCGCCGTCAGCTGGAGCAGGTGGTCAGAACGCGCGAACTGCACCGTCAGGCCCGCCGCCGCATCCCCTATCCCGTGGTGGCCCTGGCCGGCTATACCAACGCCGGCAAGAGCACCCTCTTCAATCGCCTCACCCGCGCCCGGGTGCATGTGGCCGACCAGCTCTTCGCCACGCTGGATCCCACCATGCGGCTGGTGCGCCTGCCCCATGGTCGGCAGGTCATCCTCTCCGACACGGTGGGCTTCATCTCGGATCTGCCCACCACGCTGGTGGCGGCCTTCCGCGCCACATTGGAAGAGGTGGTGGAAGCCGACGTGATCCTGCATGTGCGCGACATGTCTGACGAAGAGGAGGCCATAGCCCAGGCGGAAGACGTGGAACGCGTGCTCGCCGAGCTGGGCATCGGCGAGGAGCGCCGTTGCCGCATGATCGAGGTGTGGAACAAGACGGACCTCATGGATCCGGAACAGCGCACGCGGCTCGCCGCCCTGGCCGAGCGCAGGGGGGCGGTGCTCGTCTCCGCTGTCACGGGCGAAGGAATGGAGGCCCTGCTGGAGCGCATCGAGGCCGTTCTTGGTGCCGAGGAAACCCTGCGCGCCATTGCGCTGGCGCCGCATGAAGGCGCGGAGATGGCCTGGCTCTACCGTCACGGCGAGGTGCTGGAACGCCACGACGATGCCGAGGGCTGCCGCCTCCTCGTGCGCTTCTCGCCAGCCGATCTCGCCCGGGCGGAACGCCGCTTCGGCGAACGCCTGACCCTGCCCTTGCGTGCCGGAAGGGAAGGGATCAGCGGCCAGGCCGACAGCCTGCACTGACCAGGGCAGGAAAGACGACAGCCGGAATTTGGCTGCACCGTTCCGGTCGGCAAGCCTCGTTTCGGGCATCGCGGTCCCGGGTTCCCCATCTTCACGATCTGTCAACCCTGCATGCACCATGAATGCCACTGGAGCGGGATCCGGCATGGGGAGCATCGATCAGGAATTGCCGGAGCGCAGACCGCCTCCCGGTTGCGGCATCCTGTCGCGCGGCGTGGTGGTGACTATGTTTTGCCACGCATGAAGCGCATCATGGCTGACATGAGCATCGAGACGCATACGGATTCGTTCTCCACCCTTCGCAAGGGGCATGAATCGGCCAAAAGCGCCGCTCACGCTGCCAATCCCTGCGCGCGCGGCCGCTCCTGGTGGCGGGCCATGATGCGGGGGGCCGCGGCCCGCTGCCCGGCTTGCGGACGGGGGGCGCTCTATGCCGGTGGGCTGCAGGTGGTCAATTACTGCGACCATTGTCGCGAGGAACTCTATCACCAGCGAGCGGAACGCCTGGGGCCCCTGTTCTCCGCGTTTCTGGCGCTCAATGTGGCTGCGCTCGCTGTCTTCGTTGCCGACATCGCGGGCGATGGGGCCCTCTGGCCCATGATCGCGGCCGGCGGCGTGACCTGGATCCTGTTCTTCTGGCTCCTGCTGCCGGCAGCCAAGGGCATGGTCATCGGCCTGCAGTGGACCTGGCGGCTGCATGGCTTCCAGTATGCCGCCATGTGCCGGCCGCACGCCCCCTCCCGTCTGCCCGTCACCGATCGCGGGCGGAAGGACAAGACGGCCGTGCCCGCTCGCTCCCCTGTCCGGAAGCCGTCAACCGGGGCTTGACGGCAGATCGGCGATCGGCAATACGCTGTTCCCCGAACCAGGTGGCCTGCAGGCAGGGCCGGAAAGCCCGCCACCGGATGAAAGGCGGCGGGAAAAGGGTTTGTCTTGCCGGCGGGCGAAAATCGACAATGCGCATTCTCGCGGAAGGAGACAACGGCCATGGCCAAGGCGACGACCATCAAGATCAAGCTCGTCAGTTCTGCCGGCACGGGCTACTACTACGTGACCAAGAAGAATACCCGCAACATCACCGGCAAGCTGGTGAAGAAGAAGTATGATCCCGTGATCCGCAAGCACGTGGAGTTTCGCGAGGCCAAGATCAAGTAAGGCCGGCGGTTCGCCCCGGCATCCCGAACCTCGGCATCCCGAAACGGAACACCAAACGGGCCCGGCACGACCTCACGGTCGCAACCGGGCCCTTCCGTTTCGTGCTGCACGGAGCCGCCCCCTGCCGCCAGGATCACGTCTTTGTTCTCCATATCGGGCAAAGGGATGGGCGACATGGCCCCCGTTCCGCAAGGGGTGGCCAGTCCGCCTGCGCACGTCATGTCCGCAAGTCCGGACTGGCCCGCCCGTGCATCCCCTGCGGGCGATGCGGCAAACCCGCAAGGATACGGCACAGGCATCCCCGCGCGAGCTTCGCCGGCATTCATTCCGGCACAGGCCCGCGCGCTCATGCCTGATGAAAGCAAGAAACAGGCCAGAAAACCGGCATGCCGCGCCCGCCAGCCCGGGCCTCCCCTCTGCGCCGCCCCCTGCCGTGCTTCCTGCGAGGCGGGCCGTGGATGCGTTCAGATCTGCACCACGCCGGCAAAGGCGCAGCCGTGAGCCTCCACCACATGTTCGGCCGCGATGCTTTCCATGCGGGCCACCTTCAGGCCGCGGTTGGCGATGGCCTGCTCGGCCATGCCGCGCACGATCTCCTCGGCCTCATGCGCCGAACCCTCGTGCGAGAATTCCATGATCACCCCGGCCCGCTCCGGATCGTCCGGATGTGCCACGGCCACGGCCGCGGCAATGGTGCAGCCCGTCTTGTCCGAGCAGATCTGGGCATAGGCCGTGGGCACCAGCAGCCCGGGCGCCAGCGTTACCGGCTCGATGCGCCGCACCTTCGGTCCCACGATCGAGGACAGGCGCACCAGATTCACGTCTGCAATGCCGGCCCTGAGCAACGCCTGATCGAAAGCCACCAGCCGCTGGCTGCCATCCCCCGTGCCGGAAACGAGGAAATAGGCCGAAGGCTGAAACAGTGCCCGTGCCGCCAGCGTTTCAACGTCAAGAGCAGGAATGCGGGAAATCCCGGCAGAATGCATGTTCATGGCATCACCCCCAAAGCTGTCGCGTCACGAATGGTGGCCTTCGGCTCCCGCACCTTGATCGGGCCTCAGGACCACCCCCTGGCGCCGCCCTTGAGTGGCAAGCCTGGAAGGAGCACGGATTTTTCGGAAAATCATCCGTGCCGGCAGCCGCCGGCACCGCTGCCCTTCGCCCGTTACCGTTCAGGCGGGAGCGTTTCGTTATCGCCGGATGGTGGCACAGGCAAGGGGTCAGGTCAGAATGCGACAATCCGCCACAGACGAGGATGGCCACCCGCATCCGTCGCCAGCCGGTCATTGCCAATTGGCCATGCGCGCCATAGGGTCGCTCATCAGCAGGAGGGGCATGAGCGCATGAAGAATCTTTCTGTTCTCGACGAGCTGCGCACCGCCGCCGCCAGCCTGGCGGAGAACGCCGCCGGCCTGTTCGCGCCAACGCTGCGCCTGGGCGTCACGGGCCTTTCGCGCGCCGGCAAGACGGTATTCATCACCTCCCTCGTGCACAATCTCCTGGCCGCCGCCCCTCTGCCCCTCTTCGAACCGGCCCGGGCCGGGCGCATCCGCCGCTGCTGGCTGGAGCCACAGCCGGAGGCCCACCTGCCACGGTTTGCCTACGAGGATCATCTGGCCGCGCTCACTGCCGGCGAGAAGCGCCACTGGCCGGAAAGCACCAGCCGCCTTTCCCGCCTGCGCCTGGTCATCGAGTTCGAACCCGCCGGATGGCTTGCCGGGCTCACCCGCGGCGGCCGGCTCGCTCTCGACATCGTGGACTATCCCGGCGAATGGCTGCTGGATCTGCCCTTGCTGGACATGGACTGGGCCGAGTGGGCTGCCACCCGCATCGCCCTGGCGGAAACGGAAGACCGACGGCCACTGGCCGCGACATGGCTGGCAGCCATTCGGGAGGTGGATCCGGCCGCGCCATGGGACGAGGAACGGGCCATCCGCCTCGTGCGTCTCTATCGCGATTATCTGCAGGCCTGCCGGCAGTCGGGCGGCCATTTCTCGGCCCTGCAGCCGGGACGCTTCCTCATGCCGGGCGACCTGGAAGGCTCGCCCATGCTCACTTTCTGCCCCCTGCCACCGCCGGAGGGAAGGGCACAGAAGCTTCCGCACGGCAGCTTCTGGCGCGAGATGCAACGGCGCTATGCCGCCTATGTGTCCCATGTGGCCCGGCCCTTCTTCCTGGAGCATTTTGCGCGCATCGACCGCCAGATCGTGCTGGTGGATGTCCTGTCCGCCCTCAACGGCGGGCCGCGGGCCATCGCGGACCTGCGCGATGCCCTGCAGGCCGTGCTTGCCTGCTTCCGCACAGGCAGTCGCGGCCTTTTCGCCCGCCGCGCCGACCGCATCCTCTTTGCCGCCACCCGGGCCGATCTCGTCCATCACGAACATCACGCGGCCCTGCGCCGGGTGCTGGCCCTGCTGGTGGAACAGGCGGCCATCACTGCCGAACACCGCGGCGCCACCATCCGCAGCGAGGCCATCGCGGCCATCCGCGCCACACGCGAGGGGCGTGCCACCATCGACGGCCACGATCTGCCCGTGATCATCGGCACCCCGGAAGCGGGCGAAACGATCGACGGCAAGACCTTCGACGGCCGCACCGAGGCCGCCATCTTCCCCGGTGAACTGCCGGAGGATCCGCGTCGCCTTCTCGTCGGCGACTGGCAGGGCAGGCTCCGGTTCGTGCGCTTCCGCCCGCCGGATGTGCGCCCGCCCCTGCCGCTGGAACCGGCCCCCTCCTTTCCGCACATCCGGCTGGATTCCGCCCTGCAGTTTCTCGTCGGAGATGTCCTCTCATGAGCAGACACAAGGATTCAAGGGATTCAAGGGATTCATCGGAAAAACCGGCCGGCACGCCCGCGCGGCCCACCGCCATCGTGCTTGAGGGCCCGGCCGCCGCAGGCACGGGAAACAACACGGCCGACACCCCGGCACCCGGGCCGAAGACCCTGCCCGTGAACAGGGTGCGCGAGGAGAGCGAGGACCCCTTCACCCGGCCTGTGCAGACGGCACAAGACATGGCCGAAGCTGCCACGACACAGGCAGACCCCCCTTTTCGCACCAGCCTGTGGCTGCGCCTGCTGCTCTCATCCCTTGCCGGCCTCGTTCTTCTGTGGATGGCGCAAGGCTTCTGGCACTGGATTCAGGCCCGCATGATCGAGGGCACGCCCTTCTCCTGGCTGTTGCTGGCGCTGGCCGTTCTGGCCACGCTCTCCGCCTTTGCGCTCGTTCTGCGCGAGACTCTGGCACTGTCGCGCCTTGCCCGCATCACCCGCCTGCATCATCAGGCCGAAACCGCACTTGCCGAAAATGACGAAACGGCCATGAAGGCTGTCGCGGAGGCCCTGACCACACTCTATGCCCGCCGGCCGGACATGCGCTGGTCGCTCTCTCGCCTGCAGGAGATGGACGAGGCCATGCTCTCCTCCGCCGAATGGCTGGCTGTGGCGGAAAGGGAGCTCATGGCACCGCTCGATGCCGCTGCCAGACGCGCCATCGTCGTCACGGCCCGGCGCATTGCCGTGCTCACCGCCATGATTCCGGTGCCTGCACTGGACGTGGGCATTGTCGGCCTGCAGACATTGCGCCTCGTGCGCACCCTCGCCACGCTCTATGGGGCTCGCCCCGGCTGGCTGGGCGGCTGGCGACTGCTGCGCATGAGCATCGCACACCTCGCCATCGCTGGCGCCATGGCCCTTTCCGACACCGTGTTGCAGACGGTGCTGGGCAAGGGGCTGGTCGGCCGCCTCTCTGCCCGCTTCGGCGAGGGTGCGGTCAATGCCCTGCTGGCCGTGCGCATTGGCCTTGCCGCCATGGAGATCGTCCGCCCCCTGCCCTTCCGCACGCTAGAGAAGCCCTCGTTCGCCACCATGGTCCGCGCCGCCCTCGCACCGGGCCGCGAGACGGATCCGACGGCATCCGACGAGAAGGGATGATGGGGGTCAGCCCCGCGATGGCGGATGGCCGCGCAAGGCTCGCGCGGCCAGATGACGCAGGGAATCGGGTGCAGCCATGTAGAGCCGCCGGGCCAGGGGGCGCGCCACGCGCAGGTAGCCCTCGCCCAAGAGGCGCCCCTTCGGCGTGAGCGGCAGATAGTGATCGCGCACCGCCACCACATGATCGCTCCAGCTTTCCTTGTGCGGTGCGGCCGGCACCAGCAGATCGAAGATCCGCATGCCGTCCTTCAGCGCCATGAGCTGGGAGAGATGCATGTGCAGTCGTCCCGGCGAGAAATCCGTGAGCGCATGGTCGTGAGCCGTGATGTAGCAGTAGTGCCGGCCCCGAAAGCGGAAGCCGAGTTCCCAGGAGACCGGCCGCTCGCCGGCCCGCATCTCTGTCACCACGAGCTCGGCCTCGCCTGTCGCATCCGCATCATGCAGGATGCCGGCCAGGGCATGCATGCCCTCGAAGACCCGTGCCAGGCCCGGCCATTTCAGCGGGCGCGAATAGAGCCCGCGCGCATCGAGCCACTTGCGCTTCTCCTCGATCAGGCGTGCCACGGCCAGCCGCAGGGCCTCAGGCTCGCAGACCCGGCAAAAGGTGACCGGGCCGAAGGTGGCCTCGAGCCGCCGTCGGATACGCCGCCGCCG
>CAZNLW010000003.1:0-40376 GCA_964574205.1 uncultured Rhizobiaceae bacterium
GCCGAGGAGCTGGCCCACAAGAAGGAGAGCTTCGCCTGGCGCAAGTGGCGCTGGCCCGCCATCATCATCATCAACCTGCTGTTCGTCGTCTCCTATCACTATGACGTGCAGCTGGTGGAAGGTGCGCTCACGGCCTCGCGCGTGCTGGGCTTTCACTTCGCCGATCTCAACTCTGCGCTGCAGGTGACGCTGGCCTTCAAGGAGGTGCTCATCAACCTGGCCATCGGCACGGCCACCGTGGCCATCCTCTGGTGGCTGGTGGGGGGCCGTTCCTTCTGTGCCTGGGCCTGTCCCTATCACCTGCTGTCCGAATGGGTGGAAATGCTCCACGTGCGACTGGCCGCCCGCGGCTGGGCGAAGGACTATCAGCTCCATCGCGGCGTGCGCACGGTGCTTTATGTCGTTTTTGCGGCCCTGGCCTTCATCACCGGCTACACGGTCTTCGAGTGGATCTCGCCGGTGGGTATCACATCCCGCGCCCTCATCTACGGCACCATGGCCGGCATGGCCTGGGTGGGCGTGCTGCTGCTCGTCGAGCTGTTTTTCATCCGTCGTTTCTGGTGCCGCTACATGTGCCCCATCGGCATGACCTATGCCTTCGTGGGTTCGGTCTCGCCCACCACCGTGCACTATGATCTTTCCAAGTGCCTGCACGAAGGCGAGTGCCGCAAGGTCTGCCTGGTGCCGCACGTGCTGGAGATCACCAAGAAGGGCCGGGCGACGAAGGCCCACATCGACATCGGCGCCGACTGCACCCGCTGCGCCATGTGCATCGAGGCCTGTCCCACAGGCGCCCTGTCGTTCCGCATCAAGGGGCTGGACAAGCTGTTGTGAGGCGGCGTGTTCCGCGATCATGTCTTGAGCAAGGTCAAGGAAGCAGACCTCTTTCCAAGCGATAGGGAATTGCGAGAGGCACGGGCGGTGTGCCCGCCAAAGCAGGGACAGGAGGCGGAAAGGCGACAGGCCGGAGCAGGGGCCGCAAGGGCCGGAAGGCGAGGCCGGCCGGGCACCGCAACGGGTTCCTGCGCCCCGGGGCGGCACCGCAGCAGGGAGCTTTGCGCGGATCATGATCGAACTGATCGATGTCACCAAGACCTTCCGCCGCACCCGCGTGCTGGACAGGCTGTCGCTTGCCATTGCCGATGGCGACCGCATTGCCCTCATCGGTTCCAATGGGGCGGGGAAGACCACCATGATCCGCTGCCTGCTGGGCGAATACGTGCATGAGGGCAGGGTCCTGGTGAATGGCAAGTCGCCACGCGAGCATCGCACGGAGGTGTTGCGGCACATCGCCTTCGTTCCGCAGATGCCGCCGCCCCTGCGCATGCCGGTGGGCGATCTCGTTGCCTTTGCCGCCCGTCTCTGCGCCACCGGCGAGGATCGCATCGCCAGCATTGCCGACCGCATGGGGCTGGATGTGGACGAGGTCCGCCGTCGCCCCTTCATGAAACTCTCCGGTGGCCAGAAGCAGAAGCTGCTCATCGCCATCGCCATGGGCCGCGAGGCCGACGTGCTCATCATGGACGAGCCCACGGCCAATCTCGACCCCGGTGCCCGCCAGATCCTCTTCGACCTGCTGGCCGAACGGCTGGACCGCACCATGATCATCTCCTCCCATCGCCTGGAGGAAGTGGCCATGCTGGTGAACCGGGTCATCGAGCTGGATCGCGGCCGCGTGGTGCTTGATGACCGAGTGGAGGAGGCCGTCGATCCCGGTCAGCGCCTGAGCGTCACCATCACCCTGCGCCGGCCCGAGGAGGCCTTTGCCAGGGCCATCGCCGACTGGGGTTTCGACAGCGACAGGGAAGGCACGCGCTGGACGGGCGTGGTTGCCGGGCCGGACCGGCTGCGCTTTCTCGGCATGGTGGCGCGCTATGCCGGTGTCATGGCCGCGCTGGAAATGCGCGAGATGGCAAGGGAGGTGACCGATGCCTGATGCGGACACCCGCCTTGCCCGCCGCCGGTTCCTCGTCCTGCTGGGCACGGCCACGCTGTTGTCCCTGGGGCTTGCAGGCTGCAAGGAAAGAAAGGGACCGGAACCCATCCGCTACGACCGCGAGACCTGCGAGATCTGCAACATGATCATCTCCGATCCGCGCTTTGCGGCGGAGATCCGCGATCCTGAAGGCCGGATTCACAAGTTCGACGATATCGGCGATGCCATCCACTGGATGATCCGGCAGGACTGGTACAGACAGGGGCGGGAGCCGAAGGAATTCTGGGTGGCCGACATGCGCGACGGCAAGACCTGGCTGGACGCGCGCAAGGCTTTCTATCTGCCGGGGCAGACCACGCCCATGGACTACGGTTTCGGTGCCATGGCGGAGAAACAGCCGGGAGCGGTGGACTACGAGACCATGAAGAAGGCGGTCATCGAGCGGGGCCTGAGCTCCCGCTGCGAGGATCACGATCTGCTCGGGCCGGATGATCCGGCCGTGAGAAACAGGTGAAGGAACAATGGCATGCGCGCAGGATCGGAATCAGGCTCTGAGCTTTCCGATCCGGGGTCCGAGAAGGATTCCAGGAAGGCCGTGATCATGCTTCGACCGGGAGTGCGAGTCGAAAGGGACAGCCACAGGGGCAGGGCAGGGGCAATGCGTGCATTCTGGCATACGGCCTGGCTGGATATCGCCGAATCGGTGCGCGCCCGATGGTTTGCGCTCTATGCGCTGGTTTTCGGCGGTCTCATTGCCGTGCTTTTCATCTTCGGCCTGACCGAATCGCGCGTGATGGGCTTCACCGGCCTCTCCCGCATGCTGGTCACCTTCATTCAGCTCACCATGGCCATCCTGCCCATCTTCGTGCTGCTCTCCACCGTGCGTTCGCTGGCCGGCGATCGCGAGGCGGGAGTCTACGAATACATGCTTTCCTTCCCCGTCTCCCTGGCGGACTGGTATTGGGGCCGGTTCTCCGGCCGTTTTCTGGTGGTCTTTCTTCCTGTCTTCGCGGCCATGGGCCTCTCGCTTGTCGTTGGCCTGTTCATGGGGGCGGAGGAGATCCCCTGGCGCGATTTCGCCTGGTATTCGGCCCTGCTGGTCTCGCTCTCCTTCTGCTTTCTGGGGATCTCGTTTCTCGTCTCGGCCCTGGCGCGCACATCGGACGTGGCCCAGTCCGTGGCCTTCTTTCTCTGGCTGGTCATGCTCATGTTCCTGGACCTCATTCTCATCGGTCTGCTCATCCAGTTCCAGACTCCGGCAGAAGTTGTCGTCGCCCTGGCTCTCCTCAATCCGCTGGAGGTCTTTCGCATCGGGGCCATGATGCTTTTCGATCCCCAGCTCATTCTGCTCGGGCCGGCCGCCTACATCATTCTGGATGTCTTCGGCGTGGCCGGGTTCATGGCCTATGCACTGCTCTACCCGCTGCTGCTGGGCCTGGGGCTGGCCGGCATCGGCTATCTTGTCTTCCGCCGCAGCGACCTGCCGTGAGCGGGATTTTGCAAGGCCTGTCGGTTGCCGGAAAAGCAAAGGGAACGAAGAGGCTGTCGCTTGCAGGGCTTGCGGAAGAAGTGGCCGACACGCCCCCATGGCGGAAAATCGCCATGGGGGCTTTTCTGGCCAATGTCCGGAAGTGTCTTGTCTTTCCTGAAGGAAAAGGGGCCGGCCTGTCTGGAAAGCGGGAAAGGCAGTTTCCGTTCGCCGGATGACGGTCAGCGCAGTCCGCCACTGGTGTAGATCTCGAGCCTGTTCCTGCGGGCCTGGCGATAGGATCGGGCGGCCTTGCGCTTGTAATGGCGACGCGTCTTGTACTTGCGCTTCACCCGGCTGCGCGGTTTGGCCCGGGGCGTGACCCCCGTGATGCGGATCACCGTGTTGCGCTTGCCATGGCGCTTGACGAGCGAGAAGAATTCTGCCGCATGGCGCGGATGCAGGCGCACACAGCCGTGCGAGGCCGGCCGGCCCAGTCGCGAGACGGCATCCGTGCCATGAATGGCATAACCTCCCCGAAAGAAGATGGAATAGGGCATGGGCGCATTGTCATACTTGGAAGAGTAATGCATGCGCTTCAGCAGATAGGGGCGGTAGGTCCCCCGTGGCGTGTGGTAGCCGGCTCGGCCCGTGGACACTTTCCAGGTATCGTAGTAGCGACCATCCACATAGACGGTCATGCGCTGGCGCGAGAGGTCGATGTGGGCCTCTACACGGGCCCAGGCCTCCGCAGCGGTGATGGCCACCATGGATGCCAGCAGAACCAGCCTTGCAAGAACACGGCGACCGACTGACAGGATCATTGCGTGTTGCCTCCCACCTGAGATCCGTGACCGGCCGGAAGAAAGAGGCATGCGCCCGCATGGATGCCGCTGGGCTGCCCCCGCGTCCGGCCGAAAGGGTGTTCGTCCGTTCGGCCCTCTCGTCCCATCGGCCAGATTCCCTTTCCGCGTATGCGGGCTCAAGTTACCATGCGGTAACTTTCTGGAATCGTTCCAAACAATGACAGGATCGTGAAGAGCGCCCACGATTCCGTGATCGGGATCACTCCGTCCCGTCCTGGCCAATCCGCCCCACGGTAGAGCAGATTTCACGCCCGCGCCAACGACGCGGGGCATGCCATGCACAGCCATGCCATGATGGATGGAAGAAGAAGAGGCCGGTGCAGCGAAACGCCTGCGGACGCCCCCTCGGGGGGCGAGGCGGGCAAACGGGCGTGTGCTCGGCGCGCGATTCTCTCAAGTTCTCAGTCCCCGCTTTCGTCCGTCTTGCCAAGGAGGTGCTCCCGCCCGATCTTCACCCGGTGCTCGCCGTCGTAGGCGATGATGTCGGCAGTGGCGAAGGTCTCCGCATAGCGCACGGGCAGGAACGAGCCCGTGCCCACCATGTCCACCGGCGCCCGCGTGGCGCCGAAAACCTCGCACTTCTGGGGGGTGAAACCGGAGGAAGCCACGATGATGGCCTCGCGAAAGCCGGCGGCATCCAGGCTGCTTCGCATGTGAATGCAGGCGGCCACGGAAACGCCGGCGCCGAACAGATGGCGCCGGACACGATCCACCAGAATGTTGTCCTGATCCAGGCGGAAGGCGCGTCCGCCCAGGACCTTCTCGACAATGGCGTATTCGCCCTGCGCATCCAGCCAGGCCCCCACCGTTTCCACCGATGTCTCCCAGTCCAGCCCCTGGCAGAAGCGTCCGCCGTGGGTGTCCAGACGCACGCCGAACACCTTGCCCTGTTCATGCAGCCGTGCTTCCTCGTAGAACCAGCGGGCACAGCGCAGGGCATCGTCGATCTCGCGGCCCTGATAGTCCACGAGCGCGATGACATGGGAAGCCTCGGGCACGTGCGCGACGAACAGCTTCATGGCCTCCAGCACGTCCCCGCCGGCATAGCCCACCAGCGAGTGCGGCATGGTGCCCATGCCCTGCAGCCGGCCGAAAAAGGGGGCGGTGAGATCCTGCGAGGAACCGACGAAGCCCTTCACTTCCCTGTCCGCGGCGCGGGCGGCCTCGGAGCCCACGGCCGCGCCATAGGCGGCGAGCAGGTTCATCAGCGGCCCGGCACCGTGGCGGGCGTGCATGTCCATGAAGGCGGCGCGGGGCAGGGCCCGGCACATGTCATGGGCATTGACGGCGCACACGCAGGGCAGGCCCGCCAGCTGCAGCAGCACCGTCTCCACCTCGGAAAGCCGGGCCATGGAGCCCGTCACTTCCATGATCTTCGCTTCCGCGGGCACGACCTCGCCTTCGGCGAAGCAGGGAGTGACCCGGGCCTCCGGCACCAGCCGCTGCAGCAGCCGGCGGGCCGGCTCCAGGGCCGCGATCACCCGCCGCCTGAGGAAGAGGGCGTAGGTGACCACCGAATCACCGGCGGCGGCAACGATGCGGGCCGTATGGGAGAAGTAGCGGTCGGTGATGGCGGACAGCGGACCGACCGCCAGCGCCAGATCCACGATCTGCTCCAGCGCCCTTTCCCTTGCAGCGGCGATGTCTTCCTCTGTCGCCGTTGCCGTCATGGCTGCGGTCTCACTTCTCCGCCCTGATCTGCTCCATGGCCTCGTGGAGCAGTTCCTGCATCTTGTGACGGATGCGATGATCGGAAATGTCCACGCCCTTGGCGTCCAGATCCGCGCGCACCTTGCGGAACACGTCCTCCTCGCCGGGCTCCTCCAGATCGGCCATCACCACTTCCCTGGCGTAGTCCTCGGCCTCCTTGCCGGAAAGGCCGAGCAGCTCCGCCACCCACAGGCCCAGAAGCTTGTTGCGGCGCGCTTCCGCCTTGAAGCGCAGCTCCTCGTCATGGGCGAACTTCTCCTCATAGGCGCGCTTGCGCTCGTCGAAGCCGTCGGTCATGGAACTCCCTCGCTGCTGTCCATGCACACGGAAAACGTTCGGCCGGAACCTGCCAGGCCGCCACCGCCAGGGGGAGGCGCAACCTGCGCATCCTGCGCACACACATAGCCATGCCACGGGGGTGGTGCAATGCGATTTTCCGCCGTCCTGTTCATGCGCCATGACCGCGGGCGATCGCCCCAGTGCGTCAGGTCATGCCTTGACGGAAGCGCCCGCATGTGCATTGAGGCAGGAAGGAAACGCCGGAAGACCTGCGGGAGACGGCAGAAAACGGTTGAAACCGTGCCCTGGGCATCACCGACCGCTCGATCTTCCGGCCCCTGGCGCCTATATCTCCTTGCGGGGACGGGGCCGGGTCCCGGCGCCTCGGAAGGGCAGGGCCATCGGCAGCATGGCGAAGGATCAGGATCGGGATTTCCATGAATCACAAGGGCAGACGTCTCTACGAGGGCAAGGCCAAGATCCTCTATGAGGGTCCGGAGGCCGGCACGCTGGTCGTGCACTTCAAGGATGACGCCACCGCCTTCAATGGCGGGAAGTTCGAGGTGATCGAGGGCAAGGGCGTTCTCAACAACCGCATCTCGGAGTTCATCTTCAGCCGCCTCAACGAGATGGGCATTCCCACCCATTTCATCCGCCGGCTCAACATGCGCGAGCAGCTGGTGAAGAAGGTGGAGATCATCCCGCTCGAGGTGATCGTGCGCAACATTGCCGCCGGCTCCATCTGCACGCGCCTGGGACTGAAGGAGGGCGAGCGCCTGCCGCGTACCATCATCGAATACTGCTACAAGGACGACAATCTCGGCGATCCTCTTGTGGCCGAAGAGCACATCCTGGCCTTTGGCTGGGCCACGCCGCAGGAGCTGGACGACATCGTGCAGCTTTCCGTGCGCATCAACGATTATCTTTCCGGTCTCTTTGCCGGCATCGGGATCCGGCTCGTGGACTTCAAGCTGGAGTTCGGCCGCGAATACATGCCGGACGGCATGGTCCGCACCGTGCTGGCTGACGAGATCAGCCCCGATTCCTGCCGGCTGTGGGACATGAAGACCGGTGAGAAGCTGGACAAGGACCGCTTCCGGCGCGACCTGGGCGGCCTGGTGGATGCCTATACGGAGGTGGCGCGCCGGCTCGGTCTCATCGGACAGGGCGGCAATGGGACCCATCCGGGGCCCAGGCTGGTCAAGCACTGAGGGCGAACGGGCCGGAAGCAGGAAGAACAGGACAATCAGAGACTTGGGCAGGCAACGGGAATCGGTTTCTCAACACCGGCAGGCAGGAGCAGGCGGATGAAGGCCATCGTGCGCATCATGCTGAAGGAGGGAGTGCTGGACCCGCAGGGCAAGGCCATCGAGCACGCGCTGGCCGCCCTTGGCTTCACCGGCGTGGGCGAGGTGCGGCAGGGCAAGCTCATCACCATCGAGCTGGACGAGGCGAGCCCCGACATGGCCCGCGAGAAGGTGCGTGAAATGTGCGAGAAACTGCTCGCCAACACCGTGATCGAGGACTATGCCATCGACATCGAGCCCTGATCGGCCGCATGCGGCCTCGCGGCAGGCAGGGCCTTGCGTCCCGAAAGCAGGGCAGGGCATCGGGACATCGCATCGCTCAGGACAGCCAAGACAATCAGGATGTCAGGTCATGAAGACGGCCCTCATCATGTTCCCGGGCATCAACCGGGATCCGGACATGGCCCGGGCGCTGAAGATCGCCACCGGCCAGGTGCCGCAGACGGTCTGGCATACGGAGACGACGCTGCCGGCCGGTGTCGATCTGGTGGTCATCCCCGGCGGCTTTTCCTTCGGGGACTATCTGCGCGCCGGTGCCATTGCGGCCCGCTCGCCGGTGATGCGGGCGGTGGTGGAAGCGGCCGGGAAGGGCGTGCGCGTGCTGGGCGTCTGCAACGGCTTTCAGATCCTCACCGAGGCCGGCCTGCTGCCTGGCGCACTCATGCGCAACGCGGGGCTCAGGTTCGTCTGCCGCACCATCGACCTGAAGGTGGAAAACGACCGGACCTTCTTCACCTCGCGCCTGAAGAAGGGCACCGTGCTGCCCTGTCCGGTCGCCCATCATGATGGCAACTATTTCGCCGATGCCGAGACCCTGGCCCGGCTGGAGGGCGAGGGCCGCGTCGTCTTCCGCTATGCCAACGGCACCAACCCCAACGGTTCGGTCAACGACATCGCCGGCATCGTCAACGAGAGGGGCAACGTCATTGGCATGATGCCCCATCCCGAGGATCGGGTGGAGGACCTGCACGGCGGCTCGGAATGCCTGCCCCTGTTCCAGTCCATCGTGGATCATGGGGCCCCTGTGGCCTGATGGGTGCGCAAGGGGCAGGCAGGGTGCTGCCACCCCATGCCGAGAGGGGAGACTTTCAGCGCTCGCCCCGGATCCTGGCATAGAAGTCCAGAATGTTCCGCGCCATGGCTTCCACCGAAAAGCGCGCTTTCAGCGCCGTGATGCGGGCAATCGCCGCCTCCGTTTCGGCCTCGAGATTCTGCAGGGCCTGCCGCATGCGGGCCGCGAGAGCCGCGGCGTTCTCACGCGGCACCATGTCCGCCTCCGGCAGCATTTCGGGAATGCCGCCCACACGTGTGGCGATCACCGGGCGACCGGCGGCCTGCGCCTCCAGCACCACGTAGGGGAAGGATTCCGCGCGCGACGGCACCACCACGACATGCCCCAGGGGCCAGGCCTCGGCTGCCATCATCGCGCCCGTGAACCGCACGTGTCCGGCAATGCCCAGCTCGCGGGCCAGGCCTTCCAGCATGCCCCGGTCCGGTCCGTCGCCGACGATCACGAGCCGAGCCGCAAGCCCCTCCGCATGCAGCTGCGCCAGGGCCTTCAGCAGCACGTCCACGCCCTTGATGGGGCGCAGCTCGCCGATGAACAGGAACTCGGCCGCATCCGGTGCCGGCGGCACATGGCCGAATTCCGCGGCTGCCAGTCCGTTGTGCACGATCGTCCAGGGGCAGCGAATGCGCCCCATCCGCTCTTCGTAGGCCCGTCGTTCGTAGTCGCACACGAAGACGAGCCCGCCCGTGCGCTTCAGCAGCAGCCGTTCGGTAACCATGTAGAGGGCGCCGGCCGGTGTTGTCTGGGCGTAGTGCAGACTGCCACCGTGCGGCGTGTAGACGGCAAGCGCTCCGGCGGCCCCGGCTCCCAGGCGGGCATGCAGCCCGCCCTTGGAACCATGGCCATGCACGATGTCCGGTTTCAGCGTGGCCAGATGCCGGCGAATCTGCATCAGGTCACGGAAATCGGCCGGCGAGGGCGGGCGTGGCATGGGCATGCGCAGCAGCCCCAGGGCCAGTTGCGGTTCCAGCTCGGCCAGGATGCGGTTGCTGGTCTCCCAGCCCGTCAGGGAATCGCAGATCAGGCCCACCTCGTGTCCGGCAGCCACCTGTGCCCGGGCCAGATCCTGCACATGGCGGAACAGTCCACCCACGGGGGCCCGGAAGATGTGAACGATCCGCATCACGCGCCTGCTCCCTTCTGGTATGTCGGCTGGCCGTGCCGCCTGCGCATGTTCAGAACCAGCGCTCCCGCACGAAGATCACGTCGCCGGGATAGATCTGCGTGGTCACCGGCACCTTGTAGGTGCGCGTGCCCTCCGCCGTGCGCCGCGTGAGCAGCACCTTGCCCTTGTCGGCCCGGGGGGTGTAGCCGCGCGCCACGGCAATGGCGTTCTGCACCGTCATGCCGGGCTGGTAGGGATAGTTGCCAGCCTGCTGCACCTCGCCGAGAATGTAGAACGGCCGCAGGCTCACCGGCTGCACCGAGACGGAAGGATTGCGCAGGTATCCGGCTGCCAGCAGGCGCGTGACCTTGCGCTCCACCTCCGGCGGCGTCAGCCCGGCCACGCCGAAGGTGCCGATCAGGGGCATGGAGATGTTGCCGGCCGGATCCACCACATAGGTGTTGGAAAGCTCCTGCTGGCCCATGACCACGATCCGCAGCCGGTCACCGGCACCGATGCGGTAGCCGTTGAGATACTCGTAGGCGGCGGCCTCGCCACTGGCTCCGAAGGGCGGCACCACGCCGGCGGCGTTGCGCGCCGGCTGCACCGAGGCGGTGGAGATGGCATCGGCCCCGGCGGTCACGGTGCCGTTCGCCGTGATGCCAGTACCCCCGGCAGGGGCGGCCGGCGGGTGCTTCTCCCATTCGCTGGCACAACCGGTCAGGAGAAGGCTCGTCAGGAGGACGGGAACGAACGCGCGCATGGGCCTGCAAAACTCCCTTCAGGCGGATGCGACGATCTGCCGAGACTCTCATGCTCCTGCCGGTGGCAGGCATCCGCATTCGCCACCGGCTGCTTGCCGAAGGGTAAACGGGCATGGTTAGCAGGCGCTTAAGGCAATGTTGCCGTTTCCTTAACAGTCTGTGCGGAAAGGACGCGAGCGGGGCACCCGGTTAAGCATTTGGTTACCTTCCCTTGCCATGCTGCCGAACAACAAGGGATCCGCGGGGATTCGTCACCTCGAGCTCCGCGAAATCACGGTGTGCCATCCAGGTCCTGTCCGGATCCCCTGACCGGCGGGGGTGGAGGATCCGGTGACGGGATCGCGAGGTCATGACAGCGGAGACGGAACAGATGAACACGCCTGCCGCCCCCGTGCGTGCCATCGACATTTCCGAGGTGCTGGCGGGCATTGCCCGACGCAAGCGGCTGATCTTCGGCATCACGCTGCTCTTTGCCCTGGCCGGCACGCTCTTTGCCATGCTCGCTCGTCCCGTTTACACCAGTCAGGCGCAGGTGCTCATCGAATATCAGGATTCGCCCTATTTGCGCAGCGCCGGCGTGCAGCCCACGCAGCCGCGGCGCGTGGACGAGCGCGACGTGAAGAGCCAGGTGGCCGTGATCGAATCGCGCGACCTGGCACTGAAGGTGCTGCGCGAGCTTGACCTCATCGGCACGCCGGAGTTCGATCCCGTCCGGGAAGGGCTGGGCCTGGGCACGCGGCTGAAGATCCTGCTCGGCTTTCAGGCCGATCCCCGGCGGATGACGCCGGAACAGCGCGCCCTGCAGGTGTGGTACGAGAACCTGAAGGTCTATGACCTGCCGCGTTCCCGCGTCGTGGTCATGGCCTATACCTCGTCCAGTCCGCAGACGGCCGCCCGGATCGTCAACGCCCTGGCCGCCGCCTATGTGGAGCAGACCCGCGCCGCCCAGCTGGCGCACACCAGCGAGGCGCGCAACTGGCTCAAGAAGCAGATCGAGGAGCTGCGTCGCAAGGTGGTGGAATCCGAGGTGGCCGTGGAGCGCTACCGGGCCCGTGCGGATCTGTTCCAGGGCACGCAGGCCAAGCTCATCAACCAGCAGCTGGCCGAGCTGAGCACCCAGATTACCAATGCCCGTTCCGAGCGCTCCCGGGCCGAGGCCGAGGCCCGGACCATCCGCGAGGCCGTGCGCAACGGCACGTCATTGGACAATTCGCCGGCGGTGGTGCGTTCGCCGCTCATCCAGCGCCTGCGCGAGCAGCAGGTGAACCTGCAGCGGCAGCTGGCCGAGCTTTCCACCATCTATCTGGAGAATCACCCGCGCGTGAAGTCGGTGAAGCGCCAGCTGGCGGGCCTGGAGAAGCAGATCCGTCGCGAGGCGCTGAAGATCGCCCGTTCCCTGGAACAGCAGGCGAAGATTGCCGCCACCCGCGAGGCCGAGCTGCGCGCGGCCATGGCCCGGCTCAAGAAGCGCGCCTCCACTGCCGGCATCGACGACGTGAAGCTGCGCGAGCTGGAACGGGAGGCCAAGGCCAACCGGACTCTTCTGGAAACCTTCCTTGCCCGTTACAGCGAGGCTTCGGCCCGCGATCAGGCCGAGGCCCTGCCGCCCATGGCCCGTGTCATTTCCCGCGGTGGCGTGCCGGCCGAGCCCAGCTTTCCCAAGCGCGGCCCCATCATCCTGCTCTCCACCCTGGCCGGTTTCGGCCTCGGGCTGGGTCTGGCCTTCATCCTGGAGGTCATGGGGGCTTCGGCCCGCCTGGCCCGGACCGTCCGCAACACGGACATGTCGGCGCCGGCGGTGGCGACACCCTTGGCAACAGCAGCCCCGCCGGCCACCTCTGCAGTGTCCCCGGCATCCGCGGCCGCCACGGTGCCACCGGTGTCTTCATCGCAGAGGTCGGAGGCGGAGATGCGGAGCAGGGGGGCTGCGGCCTCCGCCGCACAGGCCATGCACCATTCGCCAATGTCTGGCAGCTTCACATCCGCAGCCGGCAGCGTGCCCCGGTCGCAGGCGGGCGGTGGTCCCACCTTCGCTCCGGCCGCGACCATGAACACAGGCGTCACGAATGGTCCGGCTCACGGTGCGGCAGGGTCGGGGGCGCCGGAGACATCTCCCGTCGGCGTGAGACTGCCGCAGGTCATCGATCTGCGCAGTGCCGATGCCACGGGGCATGATCCCGCCCTGGAGCCGGTGTTGTCCTGGCTGCGTGGCCTGCATGACACGACAGACGTGAAACGGGTGGCCGTGGCTGCCCTGGGCGGCACCGGTCTGGCTTCGGCTGCCCTGACGGCCGGCCTGGCGCGGGCGTTGGCCCGCACGGGCTTGCGCGTGGCCCTGGTGGATGCCGACTTCGACGGCCGGCGACTGGCCAGTGTCGTTGTGGCACAGCGGCAGAAGGGCCTGGCCGACGTCATGGCCGGGCGCGCCTCCTTTGCCGAGGTCATGGCCAGGGATGCCGCCTCGCCCCTGCATGTGATCCAGGCTGGCGGCCCCTTGCCGGAAGGCGATCTGACGGCCTCGCTGCGGGCCGTCATGGAAGCCATGGAACATGTCTATGACATGGTGGTGGTGCACGAGGGTGAAGCCCGCTATCCGGCCCGTCGCGAGATCTCCGTGCTGCCTCATGTGCAGGTGGCTTTCGTGGTCACGAACCATGGTCAGGAGGCGCTGGCGGAATCGCTCTGTGCGGCCCTTCTCAAGGCAGGTGTGGATCATTGCCGGACAGTTGCGCTCTGGGCACAGCAGAAGGGGAACAGCGAGAACGCCATGGCCGGAACGGCCTGAGAATGGCATGACGCTTGCAGGCAGGCGCATGTGAGTGAGTGGAATCGTGTCGGTATGTGACATCGACCTGCCGACATGCCTGGCCGACGGAGTTGCGTGATGAACAAGCATGCCCTTCTGCGAGCCGGACTCAACATGCTGCACTATTCCGGTCTGGCAAGAATGGCCGCACCGCTGTTTGCGGGCGTCGGTGCCATCTTCATGCTCCATCACGTGCGCCCGATGCCTTCCCGGCAGCAGGGCTTTGCGCCCAACGCCGGGCTGGATGTCTCGCCCCAGTTCCTGGATGCCGTCATAGGCTATGTGCGAACACGAGGCTTTCGCCTGCTGTCGCTGGAGCAGGCCGTCGAGGAGCTGAAGTCCGGCAAGGCCGGTCAGCGGGCCCCCTTTGCCGTCTTCACGCTGGATGACGGCTATCGCGACAACCTGCGCCATGCCCTGCCGGTTTTCGAGAAGCATGCATGCCCGTTCACGCTCTTCATGGCCACCGCCTATGTGGACGGGAAGGGCGAGCTGTGGTGGGACATTCTGGAACGGGCCATTGACAGCAATGACGAGATCCGGCCCATGCTGGAAGAGCTGCCGGCGCGCATGGCCACGGTCACCGATGAGGACAAGCAGAACGCCTGGAACCTGCTGTATCCATACGTGCGCTGGAAGCTCGAGGAGCACGAGCAGCGCCGCTGGATCCGCCGCTTTGCCGAGGCCCACGGCATCGATGTGGACGGCCTGTGCCGGGCCGAGATCCTTGGCTGGGACGAGCTGAAGGCGCTGGCCGCCAATCCGCTGTGCACCATCGGCGCGCACACGGTGCACCATTATGCGCTGGCGCGCCTTGGAGATACCGTCGAGGTCATCAGCGAGATGCGGGAATCCCGCGAGCGGCTGGAGGCCGAACTGGGCATCCCCGTGCGCACCATGGCCTATCCTTATGGAGACGAGCGCTCTGCCGGCGTGCGCGAGTTCCTGCTGGCCGAGGATGCCGGCTTTGCCTGCGCCGTGACCACGCGCAAGGGGCTCATTCACGCCGAACACGATGCCCGGCTCATGGCCCTGCCACGGTTTTCGCTCAACGGCTTCTATCAGGATCTCCGTTATGTGGACGTGATGCTGACAGGCGTGCCGTTCGCGTTGGCCGAGCGCCTGCGCCTGGCGGGATGACCGCAGGCGAGCCCGGGCATCTCGACGGAACGGCCGGGCCGGGCGAGACCCTGCCGGCTGTCTTCAGGTCGGGATCGCCGCCTTCACGTGCGACGGAAGGGGGAGGAGAGGGGAGAGCCTCATGCCCGGCCCGGGCCGGCCACCTCTTCCACCCGGATCAGCCGGTGCGGATGATACATTTCCAGCCAGCGCTTCTCCGTTTCGGTGATGAGCACGTCCTCCACGCCCGTGATCATGCCCCTGATGAGATAGAGCGGTGTTTTGCCGGCCGTCGCCAGATAGGCGTGGCCGATCACGAACACCAGCATCAGCCAGGCGCCCAGCGTATGGAAGAAGGCGGTGACGGAAAGCCACGAGCCTGCATGGCGCACCACAGGCTGCCAGAAGTCGTAGGTGAGATAGGCCAGGCCCGAGATCCACAGCACCGGACCGATGAAGGCCATGAGGCCGAAGTAGGCGAGCGCCTGCAGCGGATTGTGCTTGCGCCGCAGGGTCTTGCGATAGGGGTGCGGCTCTCCCCGCAAAATGCCCCAGGCATAGTAGCGCGCCACCTTTGTCACCATGGTGAGCCAGCCACGCACCGCCTGCGCCAGCGTGGGTGCACGTTCCGCCTCCTCCAGCAGAGGCACGAAATGCCGCCAGTTGCCGGTGGCGAACTGCCAGAAGATGGTGAAGATCCACAGCGCCATCAGCGCCACCGCCGCACTCACGTGCAGCACGTGTGCCACCCTGAAGGAGAAGGGCGCAATGCCGCCATGGATGGTGAAGCCGGAGAGCAGCAGAAGGATGATCAGCACCGCCTGCCCCCAGTGCCAGAATCGCTCGTAGAGCGTGTAGATCTGCACCTTCGCGAGATAGGTCCGTTCCTGCACCGTGTTCATGGCCACGGTCTCCCTCATTGACTGCCTGCACGCACGATGCGCAGCACGCCATGGCCGAGGCTGGCCAGCAGCGTCAGGCCGGCGAGCGCCAGGCCGATCGTGTCCAGCCAGGCCCAGCGGTCACGCCCCGGCATGTAGAAGCCGGACAGCTGCGCCAGCCGTCCGTTCTCGCGCACGTGACAGTCGCCGCAGGCCAGCGCGTGCGCCTTGGGGGCCACCATGTGGTTGATGGGCCACAGCATGCGCGTCTGCACGAAGCCGAATTCGCCGGAATATTCGCGCCCGGCGATCTCCATGCCCCTGGCGATGGCCTTGGCGAAGTCGAGGTTTCCCCAGAAAGCGGCATCGTCATCGCCCCACAGGTGGATGTGGGCCAGGACCTTTCGGCCCTTGTCATAGGGTTGCACCGTGCGCATCACCTTGAAGGGCATGATGCGCGCCTTCGGGTCGTCGTGGCTGCCGGAAACCCGATTGATCCACACCGGCTTGTCCGGATTGATGGGATCCTCCGGCAATGTCCAGGTCACGGTGCCATCGGTCCACATGTAGGTGGGCACCACGTTTTCCGCCCAGGCGAAGGAGCCCTTGAGAGATGCGTAGGTATGGCGCTTCTTGCCATTGCCCTGGGTGTAGCCTTCCTCCACGTAGGGCTTGCCGTCCTTCAGCCGGCCGGCCGTGGACCAGTCCCAGAATGTCTTGGTGGCCACGCCACCGCGGGCGAAGGCGGGAATGTGACAGGTCTCGCAAGCCACCTTGTCGGTGTGGTTGTTGAGCTTCCAGCCCGCCGGATCCGTCCACTTGTGCGGGCTGAGGCCGTGGCACTGGGCGCAGGAGGTCTTCTGCCGCGGCATGCCGGGGGCGCGCTTGCCGTCATCGCCCACGGTCATGGCATAACGCGAGCCGCTCCAGCGGTGCCCGGCCCCCACGTGGCAGTCGATGCACACAAGCCCGGCTCCGTCCTTGCTCATGTGCACGTCCACCTCGCGCGGCGGATCGAACAGCACGGAGGAGAGATCCCCGTGCTTCACGTTGTCGCCGCCACCGCCGTAGAAGTGACACTTGCCGCAGTTGGTGCGCGTGGGCAGGCCCACGTGCTGCGCGGCTTCCGTGAAGGGCACGGGCTTTTTGGGCGCGAACGTCTTGCGCACCCTGGGATGGCCGGGCGTGACCACCGTCTTGAAATACGTGCCGGTCTGATCATGACAGACCAGGCAGTCCATGTTCGCGAAGTTGTCCAGGTCATAGTCCGGCCCTGACCGGTTGTAGCCGGCGTGGCACTTGGCGCACATCCCCTCGTTGCCCAGGGCATTGGTGCAGAAGGCATTGATGATGCGCGCCTTGCCCAGCTTCTGGCCGGTTTTCGGATTGTCGTACAGCCACGTCCAGTGCACGTTGTGCCGCAGCTGCTCGCCGGCCTTGTTGTGGCAGGAAAGACAGGCCTTCGTCACTTCCGGGCCAGAGGTGAACGGTCCCTTCAGCGCCTCGAAGCGGCTGTGATCCGCCGTCACCGAAAGGTTGCGCAGCAGGGCAGGGGAAAGCACGCTTTTCCCGCTCCTGCCCGACTCGGCCGTGGCGGCGCTGACCGCCTCGCTCGCTGCGGTTTCCGTCAGGGACAGCGGACCGAGGGCCACCATGCCGGCCATCACGGCCCCGATGGCTGCGGCCAGGCCCCTGCGCACGGGCCGAAGCCGGGTGTCTGGCAGTCTCCTCGAAGGCTTCATCTTGCCTTCTCCCCCTTTGTCGTGTGTCCCGGCCGCCTGGACCGGCCAGGAGAAAGTCGCAATCAATTCCTCACAAAGGTAGGAAGGGCAGGCTCGTGTTCAAATGACCGAGATCACAAACCGACAGGGTTTTCGAGATCAGGGGGCAATGGCCATCACCGGACAGGCCGCCGCAGCGGCAGGCCGGTCAGTCCGCCACCATCGCCGCGCCGCTTTTCACGATGCGGGGGTCTGGTGTGCCGATGGCGGCCGCATCCTTGTCCGGATAGTCGAAGGCGGTGACCACGTGACGGATGGCCTCCAGCCGCGCCCGGCGCTGGTCGTTGGCGTCGATGACCGTCCATGGGGCCAGGTCCGTGTGGGTATGGCGAAAGATATCGGCGATGGCGCGGGAATAGTCGTGCCATTTGCCCACGGCGGCATGATCGATGGGAGAAAGCTTCCAGCTCTTCAGCGGATCGGTCTTGCGTTCGTAGAAGCGCTTCAGCTGCTCTGCCCGCGAGACCGTGAGCCAGAACTTGAACAGGCGAATGCCATCCCGCACCAGCATGGCCTCGAAACGGGGGGCCTCCTCGAAGAAGGCGCGCCACTCCGCTTCCGTGCAGAATCCCATGACCCGCTCCACGCCCGCGCGGTTGTACCAGGATCGGTCGAAGAAGACCATCTCGCCGGCCGTGGGCAGATGCGCCACATAGCGCTGGAAATACCACTGCCCGCGTTCCGTTTCCGTGGGCTTGGGCAGGGCCACGACACGGGCATGACGGGGATTGAGATGACGGGTGAATCGACGGATGGTGCCGCCCTTGCCGGCAGCATCGCGCCCCTCGAGGACGATCACCAGCCGCGCCCCTGTCTCGCGTACCCAGCGCTGCAGCTTGACAAGCTCGATCTGCAGTGCCTTCAGCTGGCGCCTGTAGTCCTTTTTGGGCAAGGGGGCCGGATAAGGATAATCCGGCCCGTCCGGAAAGGCGAGCCTTGCGATGGGTGCCGGCAGGGACTCGAAATCCAGCGACCAGAGCGCTTCCGGAATGTCGTCCATGCCGGTCGGCTGCGCCATGGGCCTGGCTCCCGTCTGCCTTCATGATTCCCTGCAAGGATCATGCTTGCAGCACGGACGTTTGCGGTCAACCAGCCACGGTGCCGCGCAGACGGCGGACAGGCCCGAACACGGGAAAACCGGCCGCAAGGGGCCGGTCCCTTCAGGCCTTGCCGGAATCGGCCGCCTCTTCCGGCTCGCTCCAGGCCAGAGCCATGAGTTCGTGATGTTCGCGAATGGCCCGGCGCAGGGCGATCACGTGCAGGGCGACAATGGCGAGAATGGCGGCAATGAAGGTGGCGATGATCATGCTCACAACTCCCTGGCTGCTCACGGCCGCATGCCCTGGCGGTTCTGCAGGAAAGAACCGCCGCTAACGCCCGTGATGATTGCGCCGCCATCGTTAAGGCCCGGTAAACCACGATCCCTGCCATGCCCGGCCGGGTCACGATGCCGCCGGAATCCTGAACGCAATTTGCAACCGTCGTTCAGGTTGCATTCAGCCGGAGGATGGCAAGGTGCAGACAGTGGCCGAAATGAAAAGGAGAGACCCGGACGGGTCGATCCGGCCAGTCGCTTCCGGTTTCTGCCACGTTTCCATGGCATCCGGTTCCGGGGCGACAGGGCCCAGAGAGGAGGAGAAAGAGCCATGACTGCTGTCGCGAAGACTCGCCATCTCGGAATTGCCGCCGCTCTGGCCGGTGCGCTGGCCTTTGCCGCGGCGGGAGCGGCGCCGCAGCCGGCCCATGCGGCCTCCAAGACGGAGAACTTCCTCTTGGGTCTCGGCGCCGGCATTGTCGGCACGGCCATCATTGCCAGCGCCATTCATCATCACAAGAAGAAGAAGTGGAAGAGGCGCTATCGCGCGCAGCGTGTGTATCACTATCGCCCGCGGCCCTGGACGCCGGAGTGGTATGACTACTGCATGGCCAAGTATCGGAGCTTCAATCCCGAGACGGGATATTATCGCACCTACTCCGGCCGCTATCGCTTCTGCCGCTGAAGGGGCCGGCCCTCGGCGTCGTTCACGATCATTCACGAGAATGCGACACGCAGGCCCCGGTTCGGCAGGACACCGGGGCCTTGCCGTGTGCAGGGCCGGGCCCGGGCCATGGGAGAAGAGGGATCAGGCGTCCCTTTTCTGCGCGTTCTGGCCGTAGGTGCGGAAGGCCTCCAGTACCCGCGCCATCTCGTCCGGTGGCAGCGGGCGCACCTCGCCAGCGGAGCGCGCCAGAATGTACTGCCGCGCCAGTCCTTCCACCTCCTCGGCAATGCGCAGGGCCTCGTCGAGATCGCGGCCGAAACAGATCAGGCCATGATGCGCCAGCAGCGTGGCCTTGCGGTCACCCAGGCCCTTCAGCATGTTGCGCGAGAGCTGCGCAGTCCCGAAGGTGGCATAGGGCGCACAGTCGATGATGTCGCCGCCGGCGATGGCGACCATGTAGTGAAAGGCCGGAATGGGCTCGCCCAGGCAGGCCAGCGCCGTGGCGTGGTCCGAATGGGTGTGGATCACCGCTCCGGCCTCGGGACGGTGGCGGTAGATGTCCAGATGCATGCGCCACTCGCTGGAGGGAATCCATGGTCCGGACCATTCGCCGGCAAGCGTCATGAACACCACCTGCGCCGCCTCGAGCCGGTCGTGGGGCACGCCGGAAGGAGTGATCAGCATGCCCTCTCCGAACCGGACGGAGACGTTGCCGGCACTGCCACGGTTCAGCCCGCGCCGGCCCAGTTCCCGCGCCGTCTCGACAACGGCCTGGCGCAGGGCTTCTTCCTCCATCGGGGGGTCATTCTGAATCATCTTGTGAACAAGTCCCTTCAAGCGATTCCAGGGATTCGGCTTTCCAGGGCCGGATCTGCGCACATCAGGCGCGGCCGGCGAGATCCGGAAACAGCCTCGCCAGCCCTTCCGCGGAGGCTTCGCACACGCCCCGCTCGGTGATCAGGCCGGTGATCAGCCGCGCCGGTGTCACGTCGAAGGCGGGATTGGCGGCCGGTGTCGCCGCCGGGCAGATGCGCACGCGCACCGTCTGCCCCTTGTCTTCCAGCAGCCCCTGCACGAGGCGCACTTCCGCCTGATCCCGCTCCTCGATGGGAATGGAGAAGCCGTCATCGAGTGTCCAGTCGATGGTGGGCGAGGGCAGGGCCACGTAGAAGGGCACGCCATTGTCCCGTGCGGCCAGGGCCTTGAGATAGGTGCCGATCTTGTTGGCCACGTCGCCTCTTCGTGTGGTGCGATCCGTGCCCACGATCACCATGTCCACCTGGCCGTGCTGCATGAGGTGCCCGCCGGCATTGTCCACGATCAGGTGGTGCGGGATGCCGTGACTGGCCAGTTCCCAGGCGGTGAGATGAGCGCCCTGGTTGCGTGGCCGGGTCTCGTCCACCCAGACATGCACGGGGATTCCGGCGGCATGGGCCTTGTAGATGGGGGCGGTGGCCGTGCCCCAGTCCACCGTGGCCAGCCAGCCGGCATTGCAGTGCGTGAGGATGTGCACCGGCTCGCCGTCCTGCTTGCGCGCGGCGATCTCGCGGATCAGCGCAAGTCCATGCTCGCCGATGGCCTCGTTGATGCGCACGTCCGCATCGCAGATTGCCTGCGCCTTCTTCCGGGCGGCGGCCGCCCGTTCGGCAGGAGGCAGGGGAGAAAGCAGCGCCTGCATGGCCTCCAGTGCCCAGCGCAGGTTCACCGCCGTGGGCCGCGTGGCCATGAGCGCCTCGAGAGTCTCGTCCAGGTTGGCATCGGAAGGATCCTGGCGCATGGCTTCCGCCACGCCCCAGGCCGCCGTGGCACCGATGAGGGGCGCGCCGCGCACCCACATGTCGCGGATGGCGGTGCAGAAATCCTCACGTGTCTTCAGCGGCACCACGCGGAATTCGTGTGGCAGCCAGCGCTGGTCGATCACCCGCACCTCGCCGGCCGCCTCGTCGAACCAGAGGGAGCGATAGTGAACCCCGTCAACGAGCATGAATGGATCTCCCCGGAAACAAGAAAGGACGTGCGAACGCGCTTGACCGCGATTATGCGCGAAAAGACAGGCGACGTCCAAGCAGGCCGTTCTCGCCGGGTTGGAGAAGGGGGAAGAAGTGGTGCCCCTGGCCCGACTCGAACGGGCATGGCCGCAAGGGCCAGCAGATTTTGAGTCTGCCGCGTCTACCAGTTCCGCCACAGGGGCTTGCGGGAATGCCGATGGGCACCCTCACGGAATTTATTGGTCTTTTGTGCCCGGGCGTCAAGGGCGGTGGTTCGCGAGAAGGCAATTTCAGCCGAGCAGGGCCACCGCCTTCACCTGGGCAAAGACGCGCTTGCCCGGCGCCAGCCCCAGATGCTGCAGCGAGCGTTGCGTTATGGCCGAGAGCAGGGCGGTGCTTCCCACTTTCAGCCCCACCAGCACGCCTCCGGGGCCGGTCTCCTCGATTCCGGTCACCACCGCCGGAAAGATGTTGAGGATGGATGTGCGGGCCTGCCGCTCGAGGGTCAGGGAGACGTCGCGGGCCAGCACCTGCAGCCGCAGGCGTGTGCCGACGGGCCGGGCGATGCGCGGCAGCAGGAAGGTGCCGTCGGCAAACGACAGCCGCGTGAGATGCCAGGCGTCGTCATGCGCCTCGATCATCGCCGGAATCACGGCTGCCGCGCCGGCTCCCTGTTCGCGGGCGATGTCCAGCCGGGCAAAGAGGTCCGTCAGCGGCCCTTCCGCCCGGATGCCGCCGCGCTTCATCAGCACCAGATGATCGGCCAGCCGCGCCACTTCCTCCCGGGCATGGGAGACATAGACGACCGGAATGGAGAGCGTCTGGCACAGCTCTTCCAGCAATTGCAGGATGTCTTCCCGGGCCACCGTGTCCAGGGCCGAGAGCGGCTCGTCCATGAGCAGCAGGGCCGGGCCGCTCAGAAGGGCCCGGCCGATGGCCACCCGCTGGGCCTCGCCGCCCGAGAGGGTCGCCGGCTGCCGCTTGAGCAGCGGCGCCAGTTTCAGCCGCTCCACCACCTCGTCCAGCCCCATGGCGCAGGCGGTTTTGCTGCCCACTTCTCCCGTGGGCCGGCAGCGTCGCCGACGCAGGGCGTAAAGCAGATTGTCGCGCACCGAAAGGTGCGGAAAAAGCGCTGCATCCTGAAACACATAGCCGATGGGCCTCAGATGGGGTTTGAGAAACATGCCCTTGTCCTGCCAGATGTCGCCGCGAAAGCGGATGCAGGCATCGGCACCAGGCTCCAGCCCCGCGATGATGCGCAGCCAGGTGGTCTTGCCGCAGCCCGAAGGGCCGAAGATGGCCGTCACCCCGGAATCGGGGAGGCGCGTGTCGAGGGTCATCGAAAACCCGGGGCGGGCAAGTTGAATGCGGCATTCCAGCATGGGCCGGCCTTTTTTCTCTCTCAGGGCCGCAGGAAACGCGTGCGCCCGTTGACGAGGTGAAGGGCGAGCAACAGCAGGAAGGAGAAGACCAGAAGCCCTGCGGCCAGCACATGGGCATGGGCATAGTCCAGCGCCTCCACGTGATCGTAGATGGCAATGGAGAGCACCTGCGTGCGCCCCGGGATGTTGCCGCCGATCATGAGCACCACGCCGAATTCGCCGAGGGTGTGGGCGAAGGTGAGCACCGCGGCGGACAGCAACCCGCGCCGTGCCTGTGGCAGCACCACGGTGAGGAAGGCATCCCACGGCCCGGCCCGCAGCATGGCCGCGGCTTCCAGCTGCCGTGGCGGAATGGCGGCGAAGGCATCCCGCAGGGGCTGCACGGCAAAGGGCAGGGAATAGACGCAGGAGCCGATCACCAGCCCCGTGAACGTGAAGGCCAGGGTCCCCAGGCCAAGGGCTTCCGTCACCCGCCCCAGCGGCCCATCCGGCGCCATCACCACCAGCAGATAGAAGCCCAGCACCGTGGGCGGCAGCACCAGCGGCAGCGCCACGATGCTTTCCACCACGTGCTTCACGCGTCGCTGCGTGCGCGCCAGCCACCAGGCCAGCGGCAGCGCCAGAACCAGCAGCAGGATCGTGGTCACCACCGCCAGTTTCAGCGTTACCCAGAGGGCCGAGATATCCGCCTGCGAGATCATGCCCTGATGTGTGCCTGCTGTCCCGGGCCGGATCAAGCCCCGAACAGGGGGGCCGGGCCGGGAGGCCCTTCACGGCGAGGGCAGGTCGTATCCGTACCGCTGGATGATGAAGCGGGCCTCTTCACCAATCAGAAAGGTCATGAAGGCGCGCGCCAGGGGGGTGTCCCGGATGAGGATCGCTTCCTGCCGGATGGGGGCATGCAGCGCGGCCGGCACCAGCCATTGCGAACCGGTCATGCCGCTTTCCAGCACATTGGAGAGGGCGACAAACCCCAGTTTCGCCGCGCCACTGACCACGAAATGATAGGCTTGTGCCACGTTCTCGCCCATCACGAGATGGGGCCGCCAGGCCTCGAGCAGATGCAGGTGGTTCAGCGTCTCCAGGGCCGCCCGGCCATAGGGGGCATGGCGCGGGTTGGCAATGGCCAGGGGGCCGATATCCTGTCGCTTCAACACCTCGCCATGAGAATCGACCAGGCGCGGATCGCGCGAAAACAGCACCAGCCGGCCAATGGCATAGGGGTGGCGGGTGCCGGCCACGGCGCGTCCTTCGCGCTCCAGTCGTCGCGGTCGGTCGGCATCCGCAGCCAGAAACACGTCGTAAGGCGCACCATTGACGATTTGCGCATGGAGCCGGCCTGTGGCCCCGAACGAGAGGCGAATCTCCACGGGTGTCCCCACGTGCTGGCGAAAGGTTCTTGCCAGGGCCGGCATCACGCTGCGAAAGTTGCTGGCCACGGCCAGGGCCAGCGCACCGCCTGTCGCGGCCCCTGCCGGTCGGCAGCAGGGAGCCTTGAGTCCCGGCAGGATTCCCGTGATGCCTGCAAGAAACGTCCGCCTGTCCATCATCCCGGCACCATCCCTTGCAACAACCCGCTCCTCACCGCCGGATCGGGCATCCGAAGGTGATCATGCCCATCGTGATCCCATTGTAGCCGGGGAGGTCGGCGGGGCCTACCCGGCGGATGCGCTCTCGAGTCTCTCCGCGCCCGCTTCACGGAACCGCCTGGCTCTTGCATCGGGGCATGAGGAACGGCATCCTTGGCCCAAGGGCGCGTCAGAGGGATGACGCTTGGACAGGAAAGGGTCAGGGCCGGTCTCCGGGAAAGGGAGACCGGCCCTGCCGGTGCCGTCCGCGGCATGAGGGCCGGGACGGACACCACCCCTTGCCGGACGGCCCCAGTGGCCGGGGGCGGGCCGCCCGGCGACGGGAAACGGGATGGGGCCGGGTGCATGGGTTGCGGGGGCTTGGGTTGCATCCGAGCCGCCTGGTGGGGAGAGAGCGCATGCACCCGACCCCGTGACCTGACGAGTGGGGACCGTCAGGTCACATTCTGATATCTCCGTCGCTTCATTTGTTCAGCATCCTTTCCGGTTGCACGGCACAGCCGGTCGACATTCTCCTGCGGCCGGCCGGGATGTTGAATCAATGTCTCCGGTTTCGCCTCCAGGATCATGAACGGATTCTCATTTCCGTCCGGGTGTGGCCATGGCCACGCGCCACACGTCCGGCCGCTCCCAGGCGCGTTTCAGCTGCATTGCCAGCTGCGTCACCGACAACTCCGCCGGCGCCACGCCGGGCAGGGGATCCAGGCCCATGGAGGCGTAGAGCGAGGCAAGGGCGTTCTGCAGATCCGCATAGGCCACATCATGCCGGGCGCGGGCCAGCAGCGTGTTCATTTCCTCGCGGATGAGCGTCTGCTCGCTGGCGGCCTCGGTATCACGCGCGGCCTTCACCTGTCGCAGGATGCGCCGTTGCACGTCGAGATACTCGCTGGCCGCGGCATAGATGCGCCGCTGGGCCAGATAACGCACCCGCGCGATGTGCACCTGCGTCATCACCGCCATGGTCAGGGCCAGCGCCTGTGCCTTCAGCACCTTGTCGCGGGCCTCGATGCTCTTTTGCCGCGCCGGATAGCGGAACAGGCGCATCAGGTTCCAGCTGGCCTTGGCGCCCCAGGAAACCCAGCTGTTGTTGTAGAGCAGATCGTTGGCATCCACGTTGGCCGCCATGTAGGGGGCGATGCCGGGCAACAGCTCCAGCAGCGCCGCCTCGGCCTCCGCCTGGTTGATGCGCTGGCGATAAGCTGCCTCGCGCAGTTCGGGGCGATTCCTGAGCGCCGTGGCGATCATGTGCTTCACGTCCATGCGCGCCACATTCGGCAGCCGCCTGTGCTTCGGAATGCGCAAGGTGAACCGTGTGCCCGGCGGCACGTTCATGAGGGCCGCCAGCTGTACCCGGGCCGTCTTCAGCTCTGCCTCCAGCTGGCGGATCTGGCGGCGGATCTGGACCAGCTCCCGTTCGTAGGTCAGAGCCGTAAGGGGCGTTGTCTCGCCGCTGCGGGCCATGCGCCGTGCGGCCCGCAGCGCCCGCCGCACCCGCCGCTCGAGCCTTGCCAGTGCGCCGGACAGGCGCTGGTCGGAGGCGGCTCGCCAGAAGGCCGTGCGCACATCCTCCATGATGCGGTTCACGGCCTTGCGCCGCCGTTCCGCCGCGATCAGCACCTTGTCGGCTGCCTGCCGCGCCCGCACCCATGACAGGCCAAAATCCAGGATGTTCCAGGAGAAGGTGAGATCGGCCGTCAGCGTTGTCTTCTCGGTGGAACGCGAGGGCTCCAGGGACTCGATGCCGGTGAGCAGGGAAACGGAACGTCCGCCCGGTTCGTTGGACCGCCGGCTGGCCTCGGCACTGGCCACCAGCTTCGGCAGCATCTCCCAGCTCGCGAGTGCCGCTTCCGAGATGGCCAGCGCCTCCTTCATCTGCTCCACGCGGAAATCGAGATTGTATTTCAGCGCCCGGGCCATGGCCTCGTAGAGGGAAACGGGCCCGGTGATCGGTGCCTGCCGGGCTGCCAGGCGCTCGAGATTCTCCGCCGTGAAACCGACAATTTCCTCTTCCGTCAGCACCTGTGGCGAAACGGCACATCCCGCCAGCCACAGCGACAGCCCTGCCGCCAGTATCGTCCTGCCTGCCATAGCAGTCATTTCCCCTCGATAGCACCCCAAGAGAAATCGCAACTCGTATGGGCATCAGTGCCCGCAGGGTTTTGCCGGATTGCCGAAGCGGCGTTTTCCGTGCGCTGATTGTGATTGAACGCTTGGCCCCCCTGCATTGACCCGGCATCTCCATGATCGCCCGACTGCCGGTCGCGAGAGCTGCCGGCAGATCATGAACAACCAAGGGTAGATAACCGGAGGTTGTCATGTCGCCCGCCGTCTTCACGAAGGGTTGCTATCACAGATTGTCTTCATAGGCAACATGTTACTGAAAATTGTATACCGAGGTGTATGCAGAAAGATATCAAGACGCTGATTTAATTGAATGAATCATGATTCAGGGCAAGCCGGATGGACTTGTCTTTGGTCTGGGGGGCGTGGAGGAAAAGGCTGGCGAATCACCTGTTCAGGCAAGAATCGCGTCTACGGCCAGGGCCAGGGAGAGCAACTTATGGTCGCATCCATGGGGAGCCAGCAGCATCAGGCCCACGGGCGCGTCGGCCGGCGCGGGCAGGGAAACCGCGCAGCCATCGAGAAAATTGCCCATGAAGGTATTGCGCAGGCTCAGGAGGTTCATGCGGTCGTGGACATCCATGTCCGCCTCCAGCATCGCCAGTGGTGGCGGCAGGATGGGTGTGGTGGGCATCAGCCAGGCCTGCACGTCAGCCGCTGTCGCCAGATGCCGGAAGGCGGTCACCATCTCTGTGCGGATCTGCGAAAGGTCTTCGGCCTGATCGGCTTGCACCCGAGCAGCGCCCTCGAGCCGCCGCCGCACCCGCGGATCGTAGCGATCGGCATGTCGCGCCATGAGACCCTTGTGCACCTGCCAGGCCTCGAAGGCTGACAGTGCGCCACAGACACGGATGTCCGCCTCGGGCAGCGGTATCTCGAGAAGCCGCACACCCGCCGCGGAGAGTGCCGCAAGAGCGGCCTCGAATGCCGCCGCCACCGCCGGCTCCAGATCCTGGAGCGCGAGGTGGGCATCCGGCAGCGTCGCCAGAGTGATCTCCCCGGCGGCGGGGGCGGGAGGCAGTGCGAGAGAGGCCTCAAGCCCCGCCGCCATCAGCCTGAAGCCCAGGATGAGATCCTCCACCGTGGCCGCCAGCGGCCCCGGATCGTCGAAGGACGGCGCCAGCGGAAACATTCCCTCGCATGCCAGGCGCCCGTGCGAGGGCTTGAAGCCCGCGATGCGGTTGAAGGCGGCCGGCACCCGGCAGGAGCCCCCCGTGTCCGAGCCCAGTGCCAGCGGCACCAGCCCCGCCGCCACCGAGAGCGCGGCCCCCGAGGAGGAACCGCCCGGCGCCCGCCGCGTTTCCCGGTCCCAGACACT
Source organism: uncultured Rhizobiaceae bacterium (assembly GCA_964574205.1). Lineage (GTDB taxonomy): Bacteria > Pseudomonadota > Alphaproteobacteria > Rhizobiales > Aestuariivirgaceae > Thermopetrobacter. The sequence continues at coordinate 27,472 of CAZNLW010000003.1, forward strand.
GGCCGGCGTGCCGTGATGGGCATTGAGCCCCAGGCCCGAATAGGCGAATTCCGTCATGTTCGTGCGGCCGAAGGGCACCAGGCCGGTTGCCTTCAGCCGCGCCACTGCCGGAGCATCGGCTGTCGCCGGGGCGCGTTCGCGCAGGATCACGGACCCGGCCGTGGTGACCTCGCCGGTCACGTCGAACAGGTCCTTCACGGAGAAGGGTATCCCGGCAAGCGGCGAGGGCGCCCGGCCCGCCCGGCGCAGCATGTCCGCTTGCCGCGCGGCCGCCCGCACCCTGTCTTCATCCAGGCGAATGAACACGGGTCCGTCCGCGTCCCGCCTGTCCTGCCAGCGGGCCAGGGCCTCGTCGATGAGGGCCTCGGCCGAAACCGTGCCGGCCTCCAGGGCCTGTGCCAGGGACAGGATGCGGCTCCTTCCCCTTTCTGGATGGCTTGCCGTCATGAGTCTCCGCCTGCGTCGGAACATGACAAGGGTTCGCTCAGTCCCGCCCGCTGCAGTGTGACATCGGCCGATGCGGGCCACAAGCCGCCAATGGTGGGGGAGGTGAGGGCGGGCAAGCGGCGTCGGCACCTTCGGCCTTGCCATTGATTGCCTGCACCCTTTCTGCAATAGTGCGAGCGGAATGGGCTCCCGCCACCGCCGCGGCCGCGGTGAAAGGCCGGGAGGCGAAGGTTTTTCCGTGATTGCGGAGGAGTAGCTGCATGGGTACGTTCTCGATCTGGCACTGGCTGATCGTCCTCGCCGTGGTGCTCATTCTCTTTGGCGGATCGGGCAAGATCTCCTCGCTCATGGGCGATGTCGCCAAGGGCATCCGCAGCTTCAAGAAGGGGCTGCAGGAGGATGACGAGCCGGCCACCGCCGAGAAGAAGGAAGAGACCCGGGCGATCGAGGACAGAACGGCCACGGCCACCGCCGAGAAGAAGGAAGAGAAGACCGGTGGCTGACCGGCCCCTGTCATGAGGGGGAGTCATGAGGGGGAATATCGCCTCTCTGCCGCGGTGCGGCCATGGCGGGTCCGGCCTGTCGTGTGCCGGTGGAACGTGCCGGAGTGAATGCAGCCGAAAGGCCGGGAGACCAGAGCCGTCTCCGGTGCGGCTCCGGGCAAGCAGATGGGCCGCATCGTCATGGTCGGGCGAAAGGGCGGCAGACCCATGCAGAAGGCGCGTCCTTCAGCCCGCACCAGCACCGGAAAAGGCGCCCTCTGGCGCGGGGGCAGGCTGCCGGGGCGCCGGACAGGCAAGCAAGGATTGTCGCCGTCCGTAGGCGGACGGATTTCCTGACCACACAGCCGATGGGCACGCGCGATGTTTGACTTTGGCCTCGGTGCCACGGAGCTGATGCTGATTGCCGTCGTGGCCCTCATCGTCGTGGGCCCGAAGGACCTGCCGCGTCTCATGCGCTGGGTTGGCAATGCCGTGGCCAAGGTGCGTGCCATGGCGCGCGAGTTCCAGGGACATCTGGACGAAGCCATGCGCGAGACCGGCCTGGATGAGGTCAGGGAGAGTGTCTCCAGGGTCAGGGAATACACCGTTGCCGATCTTGATGCCGAATTCGAGAAGCTGGAACGCGAGTTCCGCGAGACGGCCCTGCCGGATTCGCCGCGTGCTGAGGCCGCGGATCGCAAGGAGGGCAGGGAAGGCAAGGACGACGTGGTCGACCTGGACGAGGACCTGCTGGATGAGACCGAACGCCCCGTTCTTGCTCTTGACAGGGATGCCTCGGCCAGGGACACGGGCGGCAGAAAGGCGGATGGGAGCCAGGCTGGCTCCACCAGGACGACGGACAGGGATGACAAGAGGTCCGTCCGCAAGGACGATGACGGAGAGGCCGGGCCGGCAGTCGGGGCAACGGCGGAGCAGGGCGCAGACGCCGGCGCGCGGAGAGCACCAGGAAAGGACACGGGCGGACAGACGACATGACCGTTGAGGACAAGGCCGGGCTGCCGGAGGAGGAGGACGAAATCAAGGCCTCCGAAGCCCCGCTCATCGAGCATCTCATCGAGCTGCGCCAGCGTCTGATCAGGTCGCTGGTGGGCTTTGTCGTCGCCTTTCTCGTCAGCTTCTATTTCGCCAATCCCATTTACAACTTCCTCCTGTTGCCCTATCGCTGGGCGGTGGGGGATGATGTGCGGCTCATCTACACCGCGCCGCAGGAATTCTTCTTCACACAGCTGAAGATCGGCATGTTCGGCGGGCTGTTCCTGGCCTTTCCGCTCATCGCCATTCAGATCTACAAGTTCGTCGCTCCCGGCCTCTATCGCCACGAACGCGAGGCCTTCCGCCCCTATCTCGTTGCCACGCCGGTGCTTTTTGTTCTGGGGGGAGCGCTGGTCTTCTTCTTCATCCTGCCGGTGGCGCTGAAGTTCTTTGCCAGTTTCCAGCAGATCGGCGAGGACGGCAAGCCCACCATCGAACTCCTGCCCAAGGTCTCGGAATATCTCTCGCTGGTCATGACGCTGATCCTGGCCTTCGGCATTGCCTTTCAGCTGCCCATCATTCTCACGCTCCTGGGCAAGATCGGTGTCATTTCCGCCGATCAGCTGCGCAAGGGCCGGCGCTATGCCATTGTCGCCGTCGTCACCATTGCCGCCATCTTCACGCCGCCCGATCCCTTCTCGCAGATCGGCCTTGCCATTCCCATGGTGGGACTCTACGAACTGGCCATCTGGCTGGTGGCCCGCGAGGAGAAGAAACGCAAGGAACGCGAGCAGGCCGCCGGCCTGTAGGCCCGCCTTGTCAGCCGTGTTGCGTGCCTGTTCTGCACGGCGGAAAGGAATGCCGTCAGCCCGCATTTGTGCGCACGCCGACCTCATGAGCGGGGGCGCAGGGTAATCTTGTCACATGAAAACCGGAACCGCCTGCCATATATGAGACGGGATCGGAACATGTGACAGGATGGAACGGGCGGCGCCTGCGCTGGCCGCACGTGTTGAGACGGGCGGCAGCACCGCCCGCGGACGGGAGGCGGCCGGCAGGTGCCCGGAGGTGAGCCGGAAAATCACGAGGGACAGGACCGATGAGCGAGACCGCAACGCCAGCCGCGCCCCAACAGGCGACGGCCCAGCCGCAGCCGCGGCTGAAATTCTTTCCCGTCTCCTTCTTTGCCGTGGTGATGGGCCTCTCGGGCCTGACACTGGCCTGGCACAAGGGACAGGAGGCCCTGGGCATCACCGCCCCCGTGGGCCATGCCCTGGGCCTGCTGTCTTTGGCCGTTTTTGTCGTGCTGGGACTTGTCTACATCGCCAAGGCGATGAAGTATCCGCAGGCCGTGCTTGGCGAGCTCAACCATCCGGTCATGATGTCCTTCTTTCCCACCATCTCCATCTCCTTCCTGCTGCTGGCACTGTGCATGCTGCCGCTGTGGAAGGGGCTGGCCGCAGGCCTGTGGGTGATCGGCGCGGCGCTTCACCTGATCCTCACCCTGCATGTGGTGCGCAGCTGGATCAATCATGACAAGTTCCAGGTGGGCCACCTCAATCCGGCCTGGTTCATCCCGGCGGTCGGCAATGTCATCGTGCCGCTCGCCGGCGTGCCGCTGGGGCATGTGGAGCTCTCGTGGTTCTTCTTCGCCATCGGCATCTCCTTCTGGGTGATCCTGCTGGTGATCGTCTTCAACCGCATGCTTTTCCACGAACCGCTGCCGGAGATGCTGCTGCCCACCATGTTCATCCTCATCGCCCCGCCGGCCGTGGGCTTCCTTTCCTATTTCCGGCTGGTCGGCACGGTGGATGCCTTCGGCCACGTGCTCTACTACCTGGCGCTGTTCTTCACGCTTCTGCTGGCCATCGAGGCCCCGCGCTTTGCCCGCCTGCCGTTCTTCCTCTCCTGGTGGGCCTATTCGTTCCCCTCCGCGGCGGTGACCACGGCCACGTTCGTGATGGCGGAGCAGATCGGCTCGCCCTTCCTGCACCGGCTGGCCCTCTTCCTGCTGGTGGTCTTGTCGCTGCTGATTCTGCTTCTCGTGGTCAAGACGGTGCAGGCCATCATGGCCCGCCGGATCTGCGTGGAACGCAAGCACTGACCATCGCCGCGCCCTGCCGGGCCGGGCAGGAAGGCAGGATGACCGCTTTGCGCATGGCCGTGCACATTGCCTGAAGCGAGTTCGGGCCCCGGCATGCCGGAAAGAGGCATGTCGAGGACCTGCATTTTTGCCATCGGGACGCTTTCGCCCGGTGCCGGATCGATGATACATAGTCCCCAGGGATCCAGCAGGAGTCATGCGCAGACAGGCACGCGTCACACCATGTCCGGTGAAGAGTTCTATCGCATAAAGCGGCTGCCGCCCTATGTCTTCGAGCAGGTCAACACGCTCAAGGCGAAGGCGCGTGCCGCTGGCGCCGACATCATCGACCTCGGCATGGGCAACCCGGACCTGCCCACGCCCGAGCACATCAACCGCAAGCTCGTCGAGACGGTGGGCAAGCCGCGCACCAACCGCTATTCCGCTTCGCGTGGCATTCCCGGCCTGCGCCGCGCCCAGGCCGCCTATTACGAACGCCGCTTCGGCGTGAAGCTGGATCCGGAAACGCAGGTGATCGCCACGCTGGGATCCAAGGAGGGCTTTGCCAACATGGCCCAGGCCATCACCGCGCCTGGCGATGTGATCCTGGCCCCCAACCCCACCTATCCCATCCATGCCTTCGGCTTTCTCATCGCGGGGGGCACCATCCGCCAGGTGCCCGCAGAGCCTGGCGAGGCCTTCCTCCGCGCGCTCTACCGGGCCGTCAATCATTCGGTGCCCAAGCCGCTGGCGGTGGTCCTCAACTATCCCTCCAACCCCACGGCCTATGTGGCCAGCCTCGATTTCTACAAGGAAGTGGTGCGCTTCGCCCGGGCGCATGAGCTCATCGTTCTCTCCGATCTCGCCTATGCGGAGATCTACTTCACCGACACGCCACCGCCCTCCGTGCTGCAGGTGCCGGGCGCCATGGACGTCACGGTGGAATTCACCTCCATGTCCAAGACCTACTCCATGCCCGGCTGGCGCATCGGTTTCGCGGTGGGCAACGCGCGGCTCATTGCCGCTCTGGCGCGGGTCAAGAGCTATCTTGACTATGGTGCCTTCACCCCCATACAGGTGGCCGCGACCGCGGCGCTGAACGGCCCGCAGGACTGCGTGGAGGAGGTACGTCGCATCTATCGCCGCCGCCGCGACGTGCTGGTCGAGGCCTTTGCACGGGCCGGCTGGGAGATCCCGCCGCCGCCGGCCACCATGTTCGCCTGGGCGCCGGTGCCGGAGCCCTTCCGCGAGATGGGGTCGCTGGCCTTTGCCAAGTTGCTGCTGGAAGAGGCCGAGGTGGCTGTATCGCCCGGCGTCGGCTTTGGCGAGGACGGCGAGGGCTTCGTGCGCATTGCGCTCGTGGAGAACGAGCAGCGCATTCGTCAGGCAGCCCGCAACATTCGCCGTTTCCTGGAGAAATACCGCGACCAGGCGCCCCCAGCGCCACGGGAGAGGAAGGCGGCGGCCCGCGCCGGCTGAAACGGATATCGGGGCAGGGCCGGGCACGGCAGGAACAGCAAGCAAGCGAGGGGATGAAAGGGGCATGAGCGAACCGCTGAAGGTGGGACTGGCCGGTCTCGGCACCGTGGGCGTGGGCGTGCTGGATCTGCTGCGGGCCCACGGCGCGCTGCTTTCGCGCCGGGCCGGGCGCGAGATTGTCGTCACCGCCGTTTCCGCCCGCTCGCGGACCAAGAAGCGCGGCGATCACGACATCTCCGCCTATGCCTGGCATGACGATCCGGTGGCACTGGCCCGCGAGGCCGACATCGACGTGCTCGTGGAGCTTATCGGTGGCGAGGACGGGCCGGCAAAGGCGGCGGTGGAAACGGCACTGGCCCGTGGCCGCCATGTGGTCACGGCCAACAAGGCCCTGCTGGCCCATCACGGCACGGCGCTGGCCCGTCTGGCCGAGGAGAACGGCGTGGCCCTGCAGTTCGAGGCGGCCGTGGCCGGCGGCATTCCCATCGTCAAGACCATGCGCGAAGGCCTGGCCGGCAACCGGATCGAACGCGTCTTCGGCATTCTCAATGGTACCTGCAACTACATCCTCACCAAGATGGAGGAGGAGGAGCGCGATTTCGCCGACGTGCTGAAGGAGGCGCAGGAGCTGGGCTATGCCGAGGCCGATCCCACCTTCGACATCGGCGGCTTCGATGCCGCGCACAAGCTGGCCATTCTCACCTCTCTGGCCTTCGGCACCGAGATCGCCTTTCGGGACGTCTATGTGGAAGGCATAGAGAACGTCACCCTGGACGACATTCGCTATGCCCGTGAGCTGGGCTATCGCATCAAGCTCCTGGGCGTGGCCGTGGATACCGGCGAGGGCATCGAGCAGCGCGTGCATCCCACGCTGGTGCCCGTTGGCTCGCCCATTGCCGAGATTTCCGGTGTGTTCAACGCCGTGGAGGTGCGTGGCGATTTCGTGGACGACGTGATGCTCTCCGGTCGTGGCGCCGGGGCCCATCCCACCGCCTCGGCCGTCGTGGCCGACATCGTGGACGTGGCCCGGGGCCGCATCTTTCCGCCGCTGGGCATGCCGATCGCCGAGATGCGCCCCTTCCGCCGCGCCCGCATGCGGGCGCACGAGGGCGGCTACTACGTGGCCATGGAGCTCTACGACCGGCCGGGTGAGATGGCCAGGGTGGCGCGTGTCTTCGCCGACGAGAACATCTCCATCGAGAGCATCGTGCAGAAGGGCCCTGGCATGGTCCGCGTGCTGGCCGACGCCAGCGGTGGCGAAAGGGCCATGCGCGAGACCGCGCCCTTCATTCTCATCACCCATGACACGCTGGAGAGTGCCGTGCGCGCGGCGCTGGCGCGCATCGAGAAAGAGGGGCTGTGTGCCGGCCGCCCGCGCATGATCCGCATCGAGAGGTTCTGAGGGCGACGATTCGACAGCCTTTTCGGATCCGTTCGGAAAGGAAACGCAAGCGCCTGGAATCATGGCCACGATATGATGGATTTGCCGCCATGCTCAACCGCACGCTGACCATCGAGATTGCCCGCGTCACCGAGGCCACGGCCATCGAGGTGGCCCGCCATCGCGGCCGCGGAGACGAGCGTGCCGCCATGCGCGCGGCTGTGCGCGCCATGCATGCCGCATTCGACAAGCTGGACATCGACGGCGAAGTGGTGGTGGGCGAGGGCGACCGCGAGGCCGTGGAACACCTCTGGCTGGGCGAACGTCTGGGGCGGGGGGGCATGGCCGTGGACATCGCGGCTGCGCCGCTGGAAGGTGCCACCGCCACGGTGAAGGACCTGTCCGATGCCCTGTCCGTGGCTGCCGTGGCCGAGCGCGGCACGCTGCTGAAGGCCCCCCGCTGCTACATGGACAAGATCGCCATCGGAGGCGACTATCCCGAAGGCCTGGTGGACCTGGACCTGCCGCCCGCGGAGAACATTCGCCGGGTGGCCGAGGCCCGGGGCGTGCCGGTGAGCGAGATCACGGTCTGCATTCTCGACCGGCCCCGCCACATGCGCCTCATCGACGCGGTGCGCGAGGCCGGGGCCGCCATCCGCCTCATCGCCGATGGGGACATTGCCGGCATCATCCACACCACCGATCCCGAGGAGACGGGCATCGACATCTACATGGGCTCCGGCGGCGCGCCGGAAGGCGTGCTGGCTGCAGCCGCCCTGGCCTGCATCGGCGGTCAGATGCAGGCCCGATTCGTGATCCGCTCGCATGAAGATGCCCGTGCCATCGAGGCGGCCGGCATCGGGGATCCCGAAGCCAAGCTCACCCTGAAGGACATGGTCCGTGGCGATGTCATCTTCGCTGCCACCGGCATTACCGACGGCTCGCTGCTGCGCGGCGTGCGCATCCGCCCCGGCTACATCTCCACGCATTCCGTCTCCATGCGTGCCCGGACGGGCACGGTGCGCTGGTCCCGTGCGCGCCGCCGCCTGGACGAGAACGGCCAGCTCAGGAACGGCGTGCTCTGATCGGTCATTGCGAGAAGGGAGCAGCGCGTCTGCGCATTTTGATGCAACCATTTGATGTGCAATGATTTTGGGGCTGTCCCGGGCGGTTTCTTCGCAAGCCCATGATTTTGCCATCTCCTGACGGGAGCGGAACAGCTGTCCTCGTGGTTGGGATACGCCCTGAGCCGGCAGGACGCCTTGCTGGGCCTGGGGTGAAGGATTTCCGGCCCGCCATGACGAACCGGTTGACGCGTCTTCACGTTCGACGAGAAAACCCCGCAGGGGAGGGGAAACCCTGCGGGGCCGGCGTTTGTGCGGATCGTTCATGGCGGGGAGGGGAAAACCCGCCAGGACGTCCGTCGGGGGGCTCTTGTGTGGGAGGGGGAGAGAGGAGAGAGTCGGACGCCCGTATCCGATCCGCCGCCTTGATCTGTCCGGTCAATCCGTCAATGCATGCACCTTGCTGCCCGTCTCATTCGCCTTCAATGTCATTCTCCTTCTTTCCATGGAATTGGTCAACTTACTGTTCATTAATGATTTTTCTGAACCTACTGGATCCGGACCAGGCGGCAGATGCGTCTGGGCACCACCGTCTTCGACCGCCGCTGGCCATCCCGGGGACGCACGCTCCGCCGGACCGTCCAGCACCGGATTCGCCAGCGTGGCCTGTGCGTGAGGCCTGGCCTTCGATCGGCGATCCGGTCAAGTCCCTCCATTCCGGCAGAAAGGGCATGACCAGGAAAAACGTCAGGCAGGCGCCCGACGCCCGGTGTGCCGGCCAGTGCTTTCACCGCCAGCCCGGCTCCCAGGAACAGGGCAATGGCCAGTCTGCTCACCATGGCAACCATCCTTTTCCCTTGGCATTGCCCGCCGCCTGACCGTTCTGACCGGCGGCTGTTCCTGATCTCTGCCTGTCATTCTGCACACGGGCCATGAACGGTTTCTGATTGGTGCGTTCATCTGGCGTTCAGGGACAGGGCCATCCTGACCTGATGGATCAGGCATATGAATGGGCTCGGGAAATGCCCGTCAGTCACGTGTGGCGGCAGGTGTGGAACATGACGTGCGGACGTGAGGCGAATCGGTCCCCGGCCTGCTAGGCTGTGATCAGGGCCGGGCCGTGGCATTAAGGGAACCTTCACCGATGGCCCGGAGATGGCGGATGGACAGCACCAACGCGAGAGACCATGACAGCGCTGGAACACGAGCTCGCACGGCGTCATTCGCGTCATTTCCTCGGTGTGGAACGGTCGATTTCCGGACGCTCCTGGATTTCCCGCCTCGAGGATCCGCGTCTGGCGCTGGCCATCGCCCAGCAGGCGGACCTGCCGGAGCTGCTGGGGCGGGTATTGGCAGCCCGCGGGGTGAAGCCGGAAGAAGCTGCCGCCTGGCTCGATCCCACCCTGCGCAGGCTCATGCCGCATCCCTCCCGGTTTGCCGACATGGAAAAGGGGGCAGAACGACTGGCGGCGGCTGTCATGGCCGGCGAGACCATCGGTATCATTGGCGATTACGATGTGGATGGCACCTGTTCCTCGGCCATGATGGCGGAGTTTCTCTCCCTTGCCGGGCACCCGCCGCGCGTGCACATCCCCCACCGGGTGGAGGAGGGCTATGGCCCGTCCATTCAGGCGGTGGAGGCCATGGCGCAGGCTGGCGTGCGCGTGCTGGTGACGCTGGACTGCGGGGCCATGGCGCACGAGGTGCTGGAGCATGCGGCAGCGCTGGGACTGCAGACGGTGGTGGTGGATCACCATCAGATGGGCATGGCGCTGCCGCCTGCGCATGCGGTGATCAATCCCAACCGGCCGGATGACGGATCGGAGCAGGAGCACCTGTGTGCCGCCGGCGTGGCCTTCGTGCTCCTGGCCGCGGTGGCGCGGCGGCTGGAGGAGGCCGGCTTCTGGCAGGCGCGCGGCAGGGCGCGGCCGGATCTGCTGCAGTGGCTGGATCTCGTGGCCCTGGCCACGGTGTGCGACGTGGTGCCGCTGAAGGGCGTGAACCGTGCCTATGTGCGCCAGGGGCTGAAGGTCATGGCCCGGCGGGCGCGGCCGGGTCTGGCGGCGCTGATGGATGTGGCGCGACTGAAGCGGGCGCCGGATGTGCATGCCCTGGGCTTCGTGCTGGGGCCACGCATCAATGCGGCCGGGCGCATCGGCCATGCCATGGAGGCCTTCCGGCTGCTCACCACGCGAATCCAGAGCGAGGCACAGGCGCTGGCCGCCCAGCTGGAGAGCTTGAATCGCACGCGTCAGGAGATGGAGACGCGCTTTCTCGAAGAGGCCGAGGCCCAGGCCCGGGCCCTGCTGGACCGGCATGGCCGCGGCCCGCTGGTGGTGGCGGGAGAGGACTGGCATCCGGGCGTGGTGGGCCTCGTGGCGGCCCGGCTCAAGGAGCGGTTTGCCTTGCCGGCGGTGGCCTTTGCCGGCGCTGTTCTGGACGGGGCGGGAAAGAGTGGGGGGGCGTCCGATGACGATTCAGGTGATGATGTGCCGGTGCTGACCGGGTCGGCCCGTTCCGTCGCCGGCGTTGACATCGGTCGCGCCGTGGCCCGTGCGGTGGCGACCGGCGTTCTGGTGAAGGGCGGCGGGCATGCCATGGCCGCCGGCATGAGCTGCCGCGCCGATGGAATCGAGGCCTTTCGCACCTGGCTGGCGCAGGATCTGGCCGCGGACATTGCCGCGCTCCCCGAGCAGCCCGTGCTGAAGGTGGATGCCGCGCTCACCGCCGGCGGGGCCACGGCGGAGCTGGTGGAGATGCTGGAGGCGGCCGGTCCCTATGGCGCGGGCAATCCGCAGCCGGTGATCGCGCTGCCGGCCCATGTGGTGGAATGGGCCGACGTGGTGGGGAATGTGCATGTGCGTTGTTCGCTGCGGGCCGGGGATGGCCGTCGCCTGAAGGCCATCGCCTTCCGCGCCGTGGGCACGCCGCTGGGCGAGGCGTTGCTGGAGCGGCAGGGGCGGCCCCTGCACGTGGCCTGCCGTCTGGCCCTCGATACCTTCAACGGTGGCCGCCAGGCCCAGGCCATGATCGTCGATGCCGCCGTGGTGCGATGAACCTGCGATGGACCGAGGTTCCGGAAGAGACGGAAGAGACGGAAGAGACGATGAAGAGACGATCGTGAAGCAGCTGAACGCGCCTGTGGTGTTCACCCGGTCGCAGGCCCCTTCCGGCCTTTCACGATCATCATGGCCTCTTGCCTGAAGGGCGAAACCTCGCTATGGAGAGGCCGCACGACGCGCCCTTCGTCTATCGGCTAGGACGCCAGCCTTTCACGCTGGAAAGAGGGGTTCGATTCCCCTAGGGCGCGCCAATGGCTTTTCCGCCTGCTGCCTTTTCCTTTTCCGGATATCCCTGGCATGACATGGCGTTGTGCGGCAGCAGGACAGGACGAACCCTCTGAGAGACAATCATGCTGCCGAAGCTGAGGATCATGCTTTCCGCGCTTGGCCTTGTGACCGCGCTGGCCCTTGTGGCAGGAGATTCGCTGGCCAGCCCGGGGCGGCCGGTTCCCGGCCATGAGCTGAAACGCCTCAAGGGAGTCTATACGGCCATCTGGAAGGATCATGAGGCCCGGGTGAAGCTGAATGCCGACGGCACGTTGAGAGCCGTCTCCGAGAACCGTTTCGATGAAGGCCGCTGGAAGGTGGAAGGCGATCGTCTCTGCGTGTCCTTCAAGGTCTGGACGCAGGGCAGATTCAAGTGCGGCCGGGTCTATCGCAGGGGGGCCTGGTACGAGGGCCTGTACAAGAACGGCAAGCCGCGCCTGCGGTTCCGCAAGTGACGTTCCTTTTCCGGCTGACAACCTTGGCCCCGGCCGGTTTCCTTCTCCGGCTCCAGACAGGGTGACCTGAGCGCTGACCCTTGCGGCAAGCGGGGGAAGGTGCCTATCCTCTCGGTCAGGACGAAAGTCGCATGCGGAGAGGAGACGGGAACGATGCGCAATCATTCCATCAGCCGCCGGGAGGCCCTGAAGCTCGTGACCGCTGCTGCCGGGTCCGGCCTGCTTGCCGGCGTGCCTGCCCGTGCCGCCGGCAGCCAGACGGCAACGGCAGGGACCCAGGGGGCATCGGCCGCCAGTAATGCCGCAGCGGGCCCGCTGGTAACGCCCGAGTGGCTGAAGGCGCGTCTGGGGCAGGAAGGGCTGGTCATTCTGGATGTCACCTCGCCGCGGTTCTATGCCCGGGGGCACATTCCGGGCGCCGTCTTCACCGCCTATGACGCCTGGCGGGAAAAAAGGAACGGCGTGCCCGGCATGATGCTGGCCCCGGAAAAGATGCAGACGCTCATTGCCCGTCTCGGCATTGGCAACGAGGATCATGTGATCATCGTGCCGGCCGGCTATTCGTCCGGTGACGTGGGCATGGCCACGCGCGTCTACTGGTCGCTCAAGACCATGGGACACGAGAGGATCGCGCTGCTGGCAGGCGGCATGCGGGCCTGGCTGTCGGCCAGGGGGTATCCGCTGCAGCAGGGGCAGGCAAAGCCTGTGCCGAAGCCCTTCGAGGCCCGTTTCACGGATCGCTGGCTGGCCACGGCAGAGGATGTGGCGAAGGCACTGGCGAAAAAGGACCCGCAACTTGTCGACAACCGCCCCGTGGGGCAGCACAAGGGGGTGTTCAAGTCCGGCTCGGTGTTGAAATACGGCACCATTCCCGGCGCCATCAACGTGCCGGAGGACTGGCTGGCCCACAAGGGGCGGTTGCTCACCAGGGCCCAGGCTGCCCGGCTGCATGCGCTGCTGGGCGTGAAACCGGGCGCGGCCATCCATTTCTGCAATACCGGCCACAGGGCCTCGCTCGGCTGGTTCGTGCGATCGGAGATCCTGGGTGAGCCCTCGCGTCTCTATGACGGCTCCATGGCGGAGTGGACGCGTCTTGATCCGGCCACACATCCGGTGATGGTGGCCCTGCCGATCCATGAGGCGAGGTAGTCGCATGTGAAGTATAGATAAGGCATTGAATTACAAGAACTTT
>CAZNLW010000004.1:0-37328 GCA_964574205.1 uncultured Rhizobiaceae bacterium
ATCGCCATTGGCGCTTCTCTTGGCCAATATTCATGAAAATGGCAAAATGACAAATAGCTGCAGTGGAAGCTGTCAGGTTATCCAGGACAGCCCCGAAAAGGTTTTCCAGCCTGCTCGGCAGGCTGGAAAACTTTTCTTCACGTTCGACTCACCAGTGTCTTCGCCTTCCCCGGTCCCCGGTATGACGACACCCTGCGCCGCCTCTGCACGTCCGTGGACGCCAGGCGCATCTTTCATGCCAAGGGGCTGGTCGCCGGCATCACCTCGTCCTCCCTGCTGGACAACACGCCCCTGAGAGAGGAAACCAACAAGGCCCTCAACCCCCGCCCTGCTGGACGAGATCGCCCGCGAGCACGAGAAGGGCCGCCGCCTCGGACGCACCGGCCTGTGGAAGCACGACCCCCCGCGACTCTCCGCCATGGAACGATAGTGCGGCACACCGTTTCGGCCATTGCCGTGAGGAGGAAGCCCCGGGGTTGCCCCTGCCTTCACGGCCCGCTCGTGTCCCGTCCCCCTGTCACATGAAGGCCTGTTCGCACGCCATTCCCTGACCGCCTGACATGAAAGGGAAAAGAGGGGACATCGGCAGGATGAGTGCCGAATTCCATAATATTCTAATATGATATAACATCGTATTCTAATATTATGAAAAACAAATTCTCGAACACCCTTTCAAACCGGGTTAAAATATTGTAAATTTTCTTCGTCCAGGGCTTGGACGCACAACAACAAGGACCATTTCAGACGTTCACCGGAGGGGAAACGCATGGTCTATACACACAGGCATCCGGCCTTGCTGATCATGGGGATCATTTTCCTCGCGATCGGCGCCCTGGCCGGATCGGGCATGCTGGACGGCGTCATGGCCTATCTGCATGCGCAGAAATACGCGGGAGAGATGATCTGGCTGGGCTATGTCCTCGGCGTCATCGGCATCGTCTTCGGCGCCTGGCACCTCTGGGGCCGGCATGAGGAAGGCGATCTGGACTACTACAGCTCGACGGTCGCCGGCGCCATCTTCATCATGCTGGTGGCCATGATCATCCGCTGGTTCGTGGCGCCCTACGTGGCCGTTCTGAGCAAGAGCCTCGGCCCCGTGATGGGCGCCAAGTACCTGCATCAGGTGCTCGGCCTCAATTACGTGGTGCTGGGCATCCTCGCCGGCATCATCATCACCAACACCATCGGCGTGCCCATGTGGGCCCGCAACGGCGTGCGCCTTTCCCGGCTGGGGCTGAAGACGGGCGTCATCCTGCTGGGCACGCTCTACTCCCTGGCCGAGTTGCAGCAGCTGGGCAAGCTCTCGGTGGTCCTGATCGGCTTCTTCGTGCTGGGTTCGGTGGGCCTGGTGCTGTTGCTCGGACGCATGCGCGGCCTGCCCAATTCCATGACCGGCGTGCTCTCCGCCGGCATGGGTGTGTGCGGTGTCTCCGCCACGGTGGCGGCCTCGCCGGTGGTCAAGGCCAAACCGGTGGAGATCGCCTACACCATTGGCACCATTCTGCTGTGGGGCGTGGGCTGCATGTTCCTGTTCCCCATCATCGGCCATATGCTGGACATGGGCCACGTGCAGTTCGGTGCCTGGGCCGGCACGGGCATCCTCAACTCCGCCCAGGTGGCTGGTGCGGCCCTCGCCTATCAGCCGGATGGCATCGAGACCCTCAAGGTGGCCGAGATCTTCAACATCACCCGCGTGCTTTTCCTGCCCATCATCGTGTTGTGGCTGGCCATATGGTTCGTCAGGCGCGAGGAGAACGGCGAGCAGGTGAACATCGGCCAGGTGATCATCGGCAAGTTCCCGCTTTTCGTGCTGGGCTTCATTCTCATGTTTGCCCTCTCCTCCACGGGCATCTTTGCCCCGCCGCAGCACTACAAGGGCAAGTACTTCGACAACAACATCCCCGAATCCAAGCTGCTGAAACCCGAGGAGGTGGCCATCCTCCAGGCCGAGTTCGACAAGGTGAAGCAGGCGAAGCCGGAATACGCGCCCGCCCTGCAGCGCCTCATCGAGAACCGCAAGATCATGAGCCGCGAGGATGATGCCCTCATCCGCGGGCTCAACAATGCCAAGGTCATGTCCCGGCAGGCCAACAAGCTGCTCAAGAAGGCGCACAAGGCGGTGCGGCACACGGCCAAGAAGATCAAGGCCTTCCGGCAGTGGATCACCTTGCTCTTCGCGTTCGGTCTCACCGGTCTTGGCATGCAGATCACCATGGCGGCCATACGCCAGGCCGGCGGTCAGCCGCTCGTGGTGGGCGGCATCGTCGGCACGGTCAAGGCGGTGCTCTCGCTCATTGTCATCCTGCTCTTCGTGCACGAGACCATCTGAAGCCGCCATGCCCCCGGAAGCGACCCGGCCCCGCGTGCCGGGCCGCTTCCGGCACCGGGACCGGAAACGGGCAGAAAGGCCACGGAAACGATCGCATGTTCAGGGAGAGTGATCATGTCAGACGACAGGAAACCCATGGCCAATGGCAGTGACAACGGCGACGAGCCCCAGACCATCGATATCCATGAGGAAAACGGCTTCCGCTATCACCGCGGCTCGGCGCTCTCCATCTTCAGTTCCGACCGCACCGAGGACATCATGGCCCTGATTCTTGCCCTGCTCATCGCCCTGGGTGTCTATCTGTTTGTGGGATAAATCCCTGGAAACACCCGGCAACGCACAGTTTACGGCCGATCATCGACAACGCGAAGGGGGCAGTTCCCTCTCTGGAGACAGGCAGAATGGGAATTGCCCCTTTTTTCATCTTGATGAAAGTTCAAATCAGGTCTTTTTATGGGATATGGAGACAACAGATTCGAAGGTCAGAATTATGCACCTGGATCACATACTTCTTGCCAGCCATGGGTCCATGGGCGCCCGCGCAGCGGAAGATGCGGCCATGGATCTGGCCAGGGAAAACAATGCCAGGCTGACCCTCCTTTACATTGTCCCGGATTTCTGGCGGGGCATGCGGGGAGACGACTGGTTGAACAACGCCATTACACAAGAGAAATTTGGAGATTACCTGGAAAGTCAACTTCTCAACGAAGCCAGGCAGGAAACAAGACGCATTGCGCGCAGGGCCACGGCGGCAGACATCGACATGTCCATTCGCGCCATGTTCGGCAAGCCGACGGAGTGTCTGCTGACAGCCGTCCGCGAACTGGAACCGGATCTTGTCGTCATGGGCGCCCCCCGGCCCAAGGGCGTGCCAGGCTACCGGTCACGCATCTATCTGGAGACAGTCGCGCGCGCCCTGCCCTGTCCGCTGCTCATCCTGCCACATCCCTTCTTCACCGCCCGGGCATGACAGCCCGCCCTGAGGGAGCACCGGAACGGACGATCGTGAACGTCCCCATGAAGACCGTCATGCCGGCATCGGAATCGTGTGAATCCTCTGCATCCTGCACGGAAGAGAAGACGGATGGAGCCGAAGACTGCGCACGTGTGGAGATCCGCACCACCTGGCCGGCCGAGCGCTTGCATGTGTTCATCCGGGATGTGGAGCGCCTGCTGCGGATCAACCCGCACTACGAATTCGATCGCTTCGACTGGCTGGATGGTCACCATCGCACACAGGCCCGCATGAAAGGCATGAACCATGCCAACGGTCAGCCCTTCGATGTGCACCTGCGCGTGGAGGAAACGGCGGAAGGCCTGGACCTGCACTGGCAGGGCTGGCTGAAGCCGCTCACACGCATCCGGATCAGGGAAGAATCGCCCCGGACCGCCCACCTTGTCATCGTGGACGACTATTCCCCCCTGCCCCGGCAAGAGCGCGAGCGCCGCAGGACGGAAGCCGATACCTCACTCCTGGCCTGGGCCCACGCCCTTCATCGCCACCTGCGCTGGCGACCGCACCTTGTGCGCTGGCCCGGGCTTGAACCCCTGATCGACCGCTTCTGGTTGCGCATGAAGCCCGCCGCTCGCCGCATCTCCGCCATGCTCGTCATGGTCACGCTGGCCGAGCTTTTCGTCTTTGCCGTCGTGTTCGCCATTTTCTGGCTGGAATGGCGCGGCTGAATGTTGGCCGAGCCTTGACAGGGAACACCGCCCCCTGTATCCATCCGCCATCCGGCGCGCATGGGAGGCCTTGCGCGCATCTTTTGTTGCATGCACCTGAAGACGGGACTCGCAGCCATGAAGATCCGCAATTCGCTCCGCTCGCTGGCCCGGCGCGACCGTGACAACCGCGTTGTCCGCCGCCGTGGTCGCCTCTACGTGATCAACAAGGTCAAGAAGCGCTACAAGGCCCGCCAGGGTTGATCGGCGCGCACCTTTCCCGATCGCCGGGGGCCGGGAGAAAAGGCTCTCACGTTTGAGGAGACGTCGGAGGAGGGAGCCTGCCGCAAGCTCCCTCCTTTTCGTTTTCATCCGTTGTCGGGATTCTGGATCGCCTCCGGCCTCAGGTGTTGTTGGCCAGGGAATTTGCAAGCTTGAGGAAGAGATTGGACAGAACCGTCTTGAGATAGGGCATGCTGGCCGCCAACGCCCCTCCCACAAAGACGGCAATCAGGGCATATTCGATGGCCGTGGCTCCCTCTTCACCCTTGAGAAATTCCAGAAAATCCTTCCTGAACATCTTCTTGTACCCTCACACACTGCGGAAGACCCCTGTCAGGATCCATTGTCGCCCCACAACCTGTCTCCGCCGTCGCTTGTTCATGATAACGGAAAGGCTGGACATATCATGACATGAAATTCATGCAGGAGAGTTAATGAGCACACGTCATTTGTCCCGTCGAAAGGACATGCCTGGGAACGCGGGTCAGGGCCGCGCTCACTTCGGCCCGATGCCAAATGCACCAAACGGAATGAACCGCACGGGATCCCCTGGCCGCACCGCGGGCATCTCCTCCGTCAGCTCGATCAGGCCCGTGGCCGCCACGGCCGAGGAGATGAGCCCCGATCCGTCTTTCGGAAAGCGCTGCACCACCGTCCGCCCCTGGGCATCCGCCTCCGTCCAGCCGCGCAGGAATTCGCGCCGCCCCTGCTTGCGCTTTGGCATCGCGAAGGCTGCCGGCAGCACCAGGCGCGCAGGCTCCCGCCAGGCACATCCCGCAAGACGCGAAAGCACGGGCCAGCCATACATGAGAAAGGTCACGAATGCGGCCACCGGATTGCCCGGCAGCCCCAGCACCACCACGTCCCCGATCTGGCCGAAGGCGATGGGCTTGCCCGGCTTGATGGCCAGCCGCCAGGCGTGCAGGTGTCCGAGCCTGGCCACCGTCTCGGCCATGTAGTCCGCCTCCCCCTGGGACACGCCGGCCGAGGTCACGATCACGTCCACCATCGCCGCGGCCTTCCGGAAGGCGGCTTCCACGGCCGCCCGTTCGTCCGGCAGGATGCCCAGGTCGATGATGTCCACCGGCAGTCCCGCCATGGCGCCACGCAGGATGTAATGGTTGGCGTCATAGATGCGCCCCGGCGCCCATGGTGTGCCCGGCCGCACGATCTCGTTGCCGGAGGAGACAATGGCCACCTTCAGCGGCCTGAAGACAGGGACGTCCCCCACCCCTGCCGAGGCGATGGCCGCCAGCTCCGGCCCCCGCAGCTGCGTGCCGGCCGTCACGACGGGTTGCCCCGCCTGCTGGTCTTCGCCGGCCGGACGCACGTTGATGCCTTTCCTCGCCCCCGGTGGGATGCGCACCACGTCGCCCTCGAAGATCACGTCCTCCTGCATGATGCAGGTATCCGCCCCGGCCGGCATGGGCGCGCCCGTGAAGATGCGTGCCACCGCCCGCTCGGGAAGCGGGTCCGGCACATCCCCGGCAAACACCGTCATCACCACCGGCAGCACCGTCTCCCGCTCGGGATCGAGATCCGCATGCCGCACCGCAATGCCGTCCATGGCCGCATTGGCAAAGGCCGGAATGTCGCGCGGCGCGATCACGTCTTCCGCCAGCACGCGCCCCAGAGCCGCCGCCAGCGGCACGGTCTCCTTGTCCACCACCGGCCGCACCCGCGCGCGCAGCAGGGCCATGGCCTCCTCGTGCGGCATCAGCGTGTCCAGGGCCGCGAAACAGTCATTGGTCAGGCGTTTCGCCTGCGGCTTCGACATGGCTCTCCAAGCTCCATGAACGCGATGACGAAATCGGCTATCCGCGCATGATCGTCGCGCAGGAAGACCGGCACGTCCAGCCCTTCCACAGGGCCGGAAGCCGCCACCGCCACGATGCCCGGCTCGTTGCCGGCCAGCGGCGGATGATCCAGGGCCAGGTTGCGCACCTCGATCTTGGGATGCAGGCCGCCCTTGTAGCCTTCCACGATCACCAGGTCGCAAGGGCTCATGCGCACCAGCATTTCCTCCAGACAGGCCGGTGGCTCGTCCTCGGCCGCCTCGTGAATGATGGCCCAGCGCTCGCGCGCCACCACCGCCACCTCCCGCGCTCCGGCCTGTCGGTGGCGAAAGCTGTCGCGTCCCTCATGATCGATGTCGAAGCTGCAGTGCGCATGCTTCACCGTGGAGACCACATAGCCCCGGCTCGTGAGCTCGCGCACCAGCCCGGCCACCAGCGTTGTCTTGCCAGCGTTCTTGAAGCCCGCCACACCGATCACTTTCTGCCCGCAGATGACCTTGCGCATGGCCGCATCCGCTCGCCTTCGCCAGCCGCGTCTCTCTCGCCCGGACAGTCCCGGCCCCCTGTCCCTGCGCCGTTGTGCCCCGTGTGCATGGTGGCGTCAATCGCCCTTGTCATGCCATGGACGGGCAGCCCCCTTGACGCCCGGCGGCGGCAAGGGCACCCATGGCACGAACCACGATGCACGCAAGAGACCGGCAAGGGGGGCACCATGGCCCGCAGGCACGAGGGAGAAAGGCGCAGCATTCTCATCACCGGCTGTTCCAGCGGCATCGGCCGCGCCTGTGCGCTGGGGCTCATGGCCCGCGGCTGGCGCGTCTTCGCTACCGCCCGCCGCAAGAAAGACATCGAGGATCTCGAGCGGCTCGGTCTGGAGGCCCTCTATCTGGACTATGACGAGCCCGAATCCATCGCCGCCTGCGTCACGGAAGTGGTGCGCCGCACCGGCGGCCGGCTGGACGCCCTGTTCAACAACGGCGCCTATGGCCAGCCCGGCGCGGTGGAGGATCTCACGCGCGACGTGCTCCGCCGCCAGTTCGAGACCAATCTCTTCGGCTGGCACGACCTCACCCGCCAGGTGCTGCCCGTCATGCGTGCGCAAGGGGCCGGCCGCATCGTCAACAACTCTTCCGTCCTCGGCCTGGTCGCCATGAAATGGCGTGGCGCCTACAACGCCTCCAAGTTCGCCCTCGAGGGACTGACCGATACCCTGCGCCTGGAACTGCGCGGCAGCGGCATTCACGTCATCCTCATCGAGCCCGGCCCCATCTGGTCGAAGTTCATGGAAAACGCACTCAGGCATTTCGACGCCAACATCGACATGGAGCATTCTCCCTATCGCGAGATCTACGAGAGCCGCCGCCGCAGGCTTGCCGGCAAGGACAGGCCCAATCCCTTCAAGCTGCCACCCGAAGCCGTGCTGAAGAAGCTTGTCCACGCGCTGGAAAGCCCCCGTCCCAAGCCGCGCTATTACGTCACCTTGCCCACCCACGCCATGGCCTTCCTGCGCCGTCTCCTGCCCACCCGCGCGCTGGACGCGATCCTCGACAGGGCCTCCGACCGCAACTGAACGGAACGGCCGCCCATGCCGCCGAACGGTCTTCAATGAGCGGTCTTGAATCATTGTCTCAACGATGGGAATCATCTTCTCCAGAATGATGACCAAGTCGTTGACCTGAAAGGACATTCACAGACTGGCGAAGAAACCGCATGAATACGGGAAACCTCCTCCACGACGCCCTCCTCGGCCCCCGTGCCGCAGATGAAACGCCACTCCTGACCACCGTCGGGGAGAAGGCGGAACGCTCTCTCTCCTGGCGCGACATGGACCGCATGGCCGCGCGCATGGCCCGCGCCCTCCATCGCCTCGGCGCCCGTCCGGGCGATCGCGTCTGCGCCCTCGTGGAGAAGAGCCCCGAGGCCCTGGGGCTCTATCTGGCCTGCCTGCGCGGCGGTTTCGTCTTCCAGCCGCTCAACCCCGCCTACACGGACGAGGAAGTGTCCGTCTTCGTGCGCGATGCCACGCCCAGGGTGATCGTCTGTGACCCCGATCGCAAGGCCGGCCTCGCCGCCCTGGCGAAGGAAACGGACGCCCGTCTCGTCACCCTCCGCGGCGACTGGCGCGGCACCTTCTTCATGCTCCAGATGGTGCAGCCGGAGACCTTCTCGCCCGTGCCCCGCAAGGCCGACGATCCCGCTGCCCTGCTCTACACGTCCGGCACCACCGGCCGGCCCAAGGGCGCCGTGCTCACCCATGGCAATCTGCACGCCAATGCCGAGGCGCTGGTCAGGGCCTGGGCCTTCACCGAAACGGATGTGCTCATCCATGCCCTGCCCATGCATCATGCCCACGGCCTCTTCGTGGCCGTGCATGTGCCCTTCATGGCCAGAAGCCGCCTGCTCTGGCTGCCACGCTTCGATGCGGAGGCCATCCTCGAGGCCATGCCCCGGGCCACCGTGCTCATGGGTGTGCCCACCTTCTATGCGCGTCTGCTGAAGCATCCCGCCCGCCGGCTGCGGACCGCCGCTGCCGGCATGCGCCTGTTCGTGTCCGGCTCTGCCCCTCTTTCTCCGGCCCTGCATGCGGCCTGGAAGGAAGCCACGGGCCACGAGATCGTGGAGCGCTACGGTCTCACCGAAACCGGCATGAACACCTCGCTGCCACTCGCGGGTCCACGCCGCCCCGGCTCGGTGGGGCTGCCCCTGCCGGGCGTGAAGGTGCGCATCACCGATCCGGATTCGGGCACGCCCCTGCCGCCGGGCGAGACCGGGATGGTGGAGGTGAAAGGCCCCAACGTCTTTCCCGGCTACTGGCAAAACCCTGAAGCCACGCAGGCCGCCTTCCGCGAGGACGGCTGGTTCGTCACCGGCGATCTCGGTCGCTTCGACGAGGACGGCTACCTGCACCTCATGGGCCGCGCCAGGGACCTGATCATCACGGGCGGCCTCAACGTCTATCCGGCCGAAGTGGAAGCCACGCTCGACGCCCTGCCCGAGGTGGCCGAATCCGCCGTCATCGGCCTGCCCGATCCGGAATGGGGAGAGGTGGTGACCGCCATCGTGGTTCCGGCCACATCCCGCCCCCCGGATCCCGAAGCCCTGCGCGCCGCGCTGAAAGAACGCCTGGCCGGCTACAAGGTGCCAAGGCATTTTCGTTTCGTGAAGGAACTGCCCCGCAACACCATGGGCAAGGTGCTGAAGGATGTTCTGCGCCGGGAGCTTGCCCCTGCACGACGGACAGGTGAGCATTGACGGCAGACAGGCACCTCCCTCACCCGCGATGCCGAATGCGCAGCTTGCGGTTCACGAAGGGACTGCCCCGGCCATGGCTGTTTTCCCGCAAGCTCATGCAAGCCCATGAGGGTCGAGAACGCCCCTTCAAGCCCTCGCTTTCAACGCTCGCGATCTTGGATTGTATCCTTGCCCCTCATGGGCTTGCGTAAAGTCTGGCAGAGAGGCGCCAATGGCGAAAAATCGCCATTGGCGCCTCTCTTGGCCAATATTCATTAAAATGGCAAAATGACAAACAGTTGCAGTGGAAGCTGTCAGGTTGTCCAGGACAGCCCCCTTCCCAGGATAGTCCCATCATGAAGGACCATGTGCGGCCTTTTCGAACGCGTCTCCGATACCGAGCGCCTGCGCCGGTCCTTTCGCCTGGATGGCGAGTGCGCCCCGCTCGCCCCACACCCCCTGGTGCGCCCCGGCGAGCCAGTGGCCATTGTCCGCACCGAACCGGATGGGCGGCGCCACCTTCGCCTCGCCCTGTGGCGCTTCATCCCTCACTGGATGAAGGAACCGCCCAGAGGCCGCCAGATCATCAACGCCCGCGCCGAGACCCTGCTGGAGAAGCCTGCTTTCCGCACCCCCGCGCGCTACCGCCGCTGCATCCTGCCCGCCGACGCCTTCTATGAGTGGACCGGCAGGTCCGGCCGCAGGATCGCCTGGCGCTATGCCCGCAGGGACGGCGCCCCCATGGCCATGGCCGGCCTGTGGGACACCTGGATGTCGCCCGACGGCAGCGAGCTGGAAACGACGGTCATCATCACCGTGGATGCCAACGCCGATGTCGCTCCGGTGCATGACCGCATGCCCGCCCTGCTGGAAGGGAAGGCCCTCGATGCCTGGCTGGACCCGGCCACCCCGGCCCGCCATGCGATCACCCTGCTCGCCCCGGCTCCCGCCGGACGACTTGGGGCGCAAGAGGTCGGCACCCCTTTCCGCCACCGACCGCAGCGGGACGAGCCGCCCCGCCTGCTGTGAATGCCCGATCTCGCCTGTCTGCGAGCCCGACCATCCGCCATCCACGGCGCGAATCGCCTTTGCACGGCGGGAGAGATCCTTTCATGGCCCTGAATTCCCGGCGCATTTTCCCGGACACGCATGCCGCAATCCCCACCCCTTTTCGTCATGTTAGGATTTTGTTCCGCAAATATTCGACTTTCGATTTACAAAACCGGCAACCCATGGTAAGAGAAAGATGCAACAGACAATCGTGAATATGAAGTCCCCTGCCACGCGGGGCGCATCAGAGGGGACAGGAGGCATGAACCACAGTGTTGACCGGATGGCCAGGCCGGCCGCGCTTGCGGCCGGGCGAACGGTCAAGGAAACGGAAGACAGGCCCGTCAGGCAATTCGGCACCGCAGGTCCAGAGCCGGATGCCCTCCCGCCCGCGGCAGATCCTGCCGGCATGGCGCCGTTTCCCGCCGCTGAGGAGGACAGCCGTGCCGTGTCGCTGCAATCCGCGTCCGGCCCTGCGCACACGCTCCGCCGCCGGCACGATCTCGTGCTCGCCTGCACGGCCCTGGCCTGTGGCCTTTCGCGCCGAGCCCTCGTGCATGCCGGCCGCGACCGACAGGCGGCCATCGTCGCCCGGCACATGGCCATGTATATCCTGCACGTGGTCTTTTCCGTGCCCATGGCGGAGGTGGCCCGGCTTTTCCGGCGCGACCGCTCCACCGTGGCCTATGCCTGCCGCCGCATCGAGGAGGAGCGCGAGGATGCGCGCTTCGATGCCTTCATGCACGACCTGGAGCTGGCCATCAGCACCCTGGATTCGGCCATGCAGATGTATCCGGGCGCATTCTCCATGAGAACAAATCATGAATAAAAGATCACAAAGTGTCGAACACATCCATGATTCAAGGTCCAAGGAGGACAGCACGGACATGACCACGCGACGCCGCACGAGAAAAATCGAATGCGAAAGTCTCGGCGAGGGCCCTCTCACCGCACGCAGTCATCACTTGCTGCTGCGCCGGGCGCTGAAGGTGCTGCGCCGCCTCATCGTCAATGGCGGGCATCTGCGGCTCGAACGTCCGCAGGGCGAGACAGCCACGGCCACGTGCCGGCGCGGCCGCCCGCGCACCCGCGAGGTCTTTCTCATGTTCTCGCCACGCAACCGCTTCGCCCGCCCCGTGGCGGAGGTGGATGCCATTCTGGGCGCCCGCATGATTGCCGCCGGCTGGCTGGAGGAAGTCGATGGTGGCTGGCGCCCTTCGCCCTTCGGCCGCGCCGTGGCCGAAGGTCGCGAACCCGCCGTGCTGCTGGCCGAAACTCCGGGCGAGGCGGCGCGCGAGATCATGAAGGAAACACGGCCCATGGAGGACGGAACCCCCCGCACCTTCACGGTCACCCAGGCCGAAAGCCCGCTCGAATGGCTGGCCCGCCATCGCGATGCCCGGGGCAACCGCTACCTGACGGAAGAGGAGGTGGAGGCCGCGCACATCCTGCGCGCGGACTATGAAAAAGCCCGCTTCTCGCCCCGTGTCACCATGGCCTGGGATGCCACCCGCACCGCCGGCGACCGGCGCCGCCACCGGGGGGCACCGCGGGATCCCGCCGGCATGCCGGATTTCGTGCTCGAGGCCAGAAAGCGCCTGCGCCGGGCGCTTGCTGCCATCGGTCCGGGACTGGACGAGATCGTGCTCGAGATCGTCTGTCTCGCCCGTGGGCTGGAGGCTGCCGAGCGCCGTCTGGGCTGGCCCCGCCGCGCCGGCAAGCTGGCCCTCAAGCTGGCCCTGGCGCGCCTGGCCCGCCACTACGGCCTCGTGCAGGAGCCGCCCGAGGTCCGCGTCAGCCGCATTCTGGCCTGGGCCCTGCCGGATGGCCATCCCGTGCAGGCCCTGCCCTCCGCGCCGGCCTGAAGGGCGGGGCGGAAGCTGCGCCCGCAGCCGCCTCGGAAAAGTCTTGGACTTTTGCCGGACTGCCCCCTGCCGGCACAAGGCGATATCATGAAGGATGAGCGAGAACGCCATGAATTTCGAGGACGACTGGCCATTCGCGAACGGGCTGGAGGAGAGCCCCTGGCCGCCCCCGCCCCAGCCGGAGGACATCGTGATGACCGACGACATGCAGCGCGAGCGCATGGACTACGACGTGCTCATCATTGGCGGCGGGCCGGCGGGGCTGTCGGCGGCCATCCGCCTGAAGCAGCTCGCGCAGGAGCATGGACACGAGATCTCCGTCTGCCTCATCGACAAGGGCTCGGAGATCGGCGCCCACATTCTCTCCGGTGCGGTCATCGATCCCGTTGCCCTGAACGAGCTGTTTCCGGACTGGAAGGAACGGGGCGCCCCCCTGGAGACGCCGGTGACGGAGGATTCCTTCTGGCTGTTGCGCGAGAAGGGCGCCATCCGTCTGCCCGGCTTTCTGCTGCCGCCCTTCATGCACAACGAGGGCAACTACATCGTCTCGCTCGCCAACCTCTGCCGCTGGCTGGCGCAGCAGGCAGAGGATCTGGGCGTGGAGATCTATCCGGGCTTTGCCGCCTCCCGCCCCGTCTATGACGAACATGGCACGCTCGTTGGCGTCGTGGCCGGCGAGATGGGACTGAACCGCAAGGGCGAACCCAGGCCGGAATACGAACCGGGGGTCATCCTCACAGGCCGATACGTGCTTGTTGCCGAGGGCGCCCGCGGCTCGCTGGCAAAGGAGATCATCGCCCGCTACCGCCTGGACGAAGGCAGGGACCCGCAGAAATACGGCCTGGGCCTCAAGGAGCTGTGGGAGATCCCCGGCGAGAGGCACCATCCCGGCCGCGTGATGCACACGCTGGGCTGGCCGCTGGATTCGCGCACCGGTGGCGGCGGCTTCGTCTACCATTTCGGCGAGAACCTGGTCGCGCTCGGCTTCGTCGTCCACCTGGACTACGAGAACCCCTGGCTGTCCCCTTACGAGGAGTTCCAGCAGTTCAAGCGTCACCCCCTCATTCGCACACTGCTGGAAGGCGGCCGGCGCATTGCCTATGGTGCCCGTGCCCTCACCGAGGGGGGGCTGCAGTCCGTGCCGAAGCTGGGCTTTCCCGGCGGCGCCCTCATCGGCTGTGCGGCCGGCTTCATGAACGTGCCGCGCATCAAGGGCTCGCACAACGCCATGAAGAGCGGCATGCTGGCCGCCGAGCTCGCCTTCGTGAACATTGTCGAGGGGCGCGGCCATGACGAGGGCATGGCCTCCCTCGACACCCTGATCGAGGAGTCCTGGATCTGGGAAGATCTCGGCAAGGTGCGCAACGTCAAGCCCCTGCTCTCCCGCTTCGGCCTCTGGGGCGGGCTGATCCTGGGCGGCCTGGACATGTGGTGGGCCCACCTCTTCGGCCGTCCTCTCCTGGGTACGCTGCGGCACGGGAAGGCCGATCACGAGACCCTGAAACCCGCCAGCGAATGCCCCCGCATCGACTATCCGAAGCCGGACGGCGAGATCACCTTCGACCGCCTCACCTCCGTGGCCTATTCCGGCACCTTCCACGAGGAGGACCAGCCGGTGCACCTGAAGCTGAAGGATCCCGACCTGCCCATCCGCGAAAACCTGCCGCGCTACGCCGAGCCGGCCCAGCGCTACTGCCCGGCCGCGGTCTACGAGATCGTGGAGGATGAAGGAAAGCCGGTCTTCCGCATCAACGCGGCCAATTGCCTGCACTGCAAGACCTGCGACATCAAGGATCCGGCCCGGAACATCACCTGGACACCGCCTCAGGGTGGCGAAGGGCCCAACTATCCGAACATGTAACGGATCAGTGCCGGCTTGCGTTTGCGCTCTCCGCCACGCGAAAACCGGAAGACGCCTCGTTCGCCACAATCCGCGCCATGCGTTCGGCCCGTATGCGGAAAATGGCGCCTGATTCGCAATTTTGCCATGATATCTCCATTAACCTTGTGTTAAAATTCTCGTGGCGCGGCCCGTCTGTTGGCCTAATCTGGCCCCGAAGGTTCAAGGGGGCTGCTGGCAACCCGGCGGCGGCAACCCTGTTGCCTTGTGGCCGCTGCCGCGACGGACGGAGAGAGACAATGTCAGTGAGGTATGGCGTCATGGCGTTTCGCCGGCTTGCGGCACTCGTCCTTCTGCTCGTGCTGGGAGGAGGCCTGGCTCATGCGCGCGATGTCAACATTGCGCCAGGACTGCCTTACGTGGACATCACGATCGGCGGCAAGACCTTCCGCATCGAGCGCATTCAGGACACCCGGCACAGGCTGACCAACAGCTTCACCAAGACCTCGCGCCCCTGTCCGCCCTTCTGCATCCAGCCCATGAGCCCGGCGCCCGGCGTGCACACCGTGGGCGAACTGGAGCTCATCGACTTTCTCAAGAACAAGGTGGAGAAGAACAAGGGCGTGCTGGTGGATGCCCGCATTCCCGCCTGGTATCGCAAGGGCACCATCCCGGGGGCGGTGAACATTCCCTTCACGCTGCTGGCGCCGGACAATCCCTATCGCGACCGCATCCTGCTGGTGCTGGGTGCGCGCAAGCTGGAAGACGGCACGTGGGACTTCGGCAAGGCCCGCGAACTGCTGCTCTTCTGTAACGGGCCATGGTGCGGGCAGTCGCCACGCGCCATCCGCAACCTCATTGCTGCCGGCTATCCGCCCGAGAAGCTCTATTACTACCGGGGCGGCATGCAGAACTGGCAGCTGCTGGGGCTGACCGTGATCAGGCCCGGAGCGGCGAAACAGGTCAGGAAGTGAGCCTTCGGCCCGGGGGGCGGTGATGGCGGGGGCGGCCGCCACCCGACCGGAAGAGACCGTCTGCGGACGGTCGAAGGAGGTGGAGTGGAACCATGAGGCGTTCGAGGCTGTTTCTGGCGCCCCTGTTCGCGGCCATGATGGCCTCTCTTGCGCCGCACGGCACGGCGCAGCAGGCAGCGGAGGCGGCAGAGCCCGTCATCACCGCCCGCGGAGGCGAGGCGGAACTGGAGCAGCTGACGGAGCAGGTGATCCAGAGCCTGCAGGCCCTGCAGGGTGACGAAAGCCGGATGCCGCCCCCAGAGGCCGAGGCCGATCTCTATCGCACGCTCAACTCGCTTGTGGAAAAGGCCCTGGCCGAAGGCAAGACATCGGAGGACGTTCTCCAGCTCATCGAGGAGGCCCTGGGGCGCAAGGGCGAGGCCTCGCTGGAGCAGCTTCTGGCCGCCGGCAACCGCAGGATCGACCTGCGCCAGCTGTTGCGCGAGCTCGTTGCACGGGCCGCGGCCCGGGAAGAGACGCCGGCAGACGCCTACACGCGGGCATTGATGGCCGAGGGCGATGCCACCACCCTGGACATGGCCGCCGCGCCCGCAGCCATGGCCGACCAGGCTTCGCGCACACCGGGAACAGGCGACCGGATGGCCACGGGCAAGGCCACGGGTGGCCCTCGCATCATCACCGTGCAGCCAGGCGACACGCTGGGCATGCTGGCGCGCCGCTACTATGGCGATGCCGCCCTGTGGCGCCGCATCTACGAGGCCAACCGCGACCGCATCGAAAATCCGGACCTGCTGCTGGCCGGACAGCGGATCCGCATTCCCTGATGTCCGCGGTGAGGCTTCCGGTGGGCAGAGGCCGCCACCTTCTCGGCATGAAATGGCCTGCTTTCCGGCATCCCGGGGCCGCAAACGGAGAGCATGAATGCATATGGCCGACGGCCAAGCCATCCGGAAAACCGCATGACGGCAAGGGCGCGGGCATGAACGCGAAACGGAAACACGAGGGGCAGATCGGGCGCCGAACGACTTTGGCAGGCGGCAAGACAGGGAGACGGGAAGACGCATGACCAAGCCGATCGACCCTTTCAGCCTGAACGGCAAGCCCGTTGTCAAGGGCGCGGTGAAAGGACAGGAAACGGCCGAGGAGATCCTGCGCCGGCTGAGAGAGAAGGCCGGTCGCCTCACGCCGCGGGAAGACAGGACCGGCGACGGGGATACAGGCAATGGCCAGGCAACGATGGACGGTCGGGGATTCCCCGAAACATCGCCCCCTGCGGCCATGTCCGCGAAGGGCGCAAAAGGCGCGATCGGCGCGCCGGGCACGACACCTGCTGCTCGGGCCCATGCCGCCAACGGCGCCCATGCGCCCGCCCCCGCCGGAATGCCCGCATCCGGACCCGTGTCTGCAGAGGAGGTGGACAGCCTCATGATGGCCGGGGACGCGGGCACATCACCCCGCTCGCATCTGCCGGTTCTGGCCGCGGTCTTTCTCGTGTCGGCCATAGCCGGCGGCACACTCGCGGGCATGATCTTCTCGTCGCGCCTTGCGCCTGTGACCGGTGTGGAAACAGGGCGTGACTCCCACGCCCAGGCAACGGCAAGGACGGTGAACGCCAGCATGCCCGGGGCCGCCGCACGCGCCAACGAGACCGTCATCACGCCGCGCACGATGGCCTTCCGTTCTGCCAGCGGCAGCGATCGCGCAGCCTTTCGGAACAGCGTGCGGAATCCACAGGCCGACAGGTCCCGGTCCGCCCCTGCCCCGCAACCGGAAGGCAGGGTGAGAATGGCAGGGGGTTCCGACGGCGGTCACGGCCGCAAGGAAAAGATCGTGAAGGACGAGACCCGCATTCTGCCGGCCGGCGAGACGACCGGCACTGCCGGCAGCAGGAATCGCCTGGCGAAGTCCCGGGTGCCCGCATCCTCTCTCTCCGGGAGCGCCCCGGGCACGGCTGCGGATCCGGCACGGCCTCTGCCGGCCGTCAGGGCCCTGCCGGCAGCCTCGGACACGGTCGGCGCCACACCTGCCCTTCCGCCAGGGGGCGAGGCCCCCACGGCTGGCGATGACGAGCTGAAGGCGCTCACGGACAACGTGGTGGCGGCACTGACCGATCTGACACAGGCAGGCGAAGCCGCAACGGAACGTCAGACAGGAAACGTGCGCGAGGCGCTTTCCGCCCTTGTGGAGCGGGCGCTGGCGGAAGGACGCAGCGAGGAGGACGTGGCCCGTCTCCTTGCGCAGGCCCTGGGCGCAGGCGGCAAGGCGGCGGCGCCGGCAGCCTTGAGGGATGCCAGTGGCAGGGTGGACCTCCGGCTGTTGCTGGCTTCCATCGTGCCCACGGAGGCCGCGCACAGGGCCAGCGGCAGCGAGCAGGACTACGTGAACCAGCTCGTGGCCGAAGGCGAGCGCACGGTGGTGCTCGAGGAAGGCAGGGGGACAGCGGCAAAGGGACGCTTCTACTTCCGCAACGGCAAGCGCTACACCCGCATCCGCCCGGGTGACACGCTCAGCCGCATCGCCTTCGAGGCCTATGGTGACGTGCTGGCCTATCCGGTGATCCTGCGCGCCAATGCCGGGCGCATTTCCATCCGCCGCCTGAAACCGGGAATGGAAATCGAGGTGCCCTTGCGCAAGGATGCAGCCGTGCGTGGCCGCGGACCCGTCAGGCTCGCGCCCAAGGCGCGCGCGGCCACGCGCAGGACCGCTCGCAAGGACAGGCGAGGGACCGCAACCCGCGACACCACACGCAAGGCCGCCGCAGCGCGGACACAGAGCGGCAAGGCCCCGGACGTCTCCACCCGGCCGGCAACCGAAGCCCGACAGGCGCCACGCAAGTTCACCAACTTCCGCTCGCGCTTTACCGGCACGCCGGCAACACCTGACGAGCCGCGCTGAGACAAAGGGCGTCTGCGCCGAAAACCGCCGGGCCGCGGCCGAAAGACAGGAAAGGCACGCCCGGCCACCCGGCCGCGGGGCGTGCCAGCGACAGGCTCGTCCTCCCGCTTCACCCGCCCTTTCCGGAAAAGCCGCCCGCGCCGGTTTTCCCGGGCCCATGACGCCCCCATCCTGTCAGGGCAGGCGCAGGCGTGTGCCCGCCGGCAGCACATCAGGCGAGGTCAGAACATCCCGGTTGAGCGCAAAGATCTCCACATGACGCCGGGCATCGCCATAGATGCGGGCGGCAATGGCCGTAAGGGTTTCGCCCGGCTGAACGACAAGGCTACGCGAAGGGGCAGACGCAGGCGCCGCCTGCGACAGCGATGCGGCGCTTCTCGCCCTTGCACGGCCGATGTCCGCCGTGTTTCCCGCTTCGGCCGCAACCGGCACGATGCGGATACCCACCCTGAAGGTGGTCACGGCCTGTGCTGCCTGCGCCGTCGGCAGCACCAGCACCGCCACAAGACCAAAAACGGCCACTTCCAGTGCCCCCACGGCGCCGATGCGCTGCCATGCCTGTCTCCAGCCGCTCATCTCGCCCCCCGGCTCAGTTTCGTACCCCCTGATCCCCTGCGGCAGCGGCATGCCGGACACAAAGCCCCGTTTCATGCCGGCACACCCACAGCCCTGCCCAGCCGGACATGCAGGCGACATGCCAGCCCGCATCGTCATGCAGGAAACCGGAAACAGGCTATCCGGGACGTAAAGAAAGAGTCAATGCCATGTGCAGTTCTGAGCCATCGCCTGCAAACCTTCCATGATTCCCCGCTCTCTGCATCGGCCCATCAAGCAAGACGGGAGGCAGGCGTCGGGCCTGCCCCCCGTCGAGGGAAGATCGGCGAAAAAGGATGCCTTGGCGGTCAGAACAGCCGGGCGCGGAAGTCGGCCAGCGCCTTCTTCAGCGCGTCGAAGAAGCCCTTGCCGTGGCCGCCACCCTTTGTCTTGCTGGCGATCTTGTCCAGCTCCGCATAGAAGGTCTTGAAGTCCTCCTCCTTGCCGTAGCCCAGGGCCTGGGCGAACTCCAGCTCCGTGCGCGCAGCCCTGAGGATGGCCTTCAGTTCCTTCTCCTCGGCCTCGGTGCGCTTGGCCTTCTCTGCCAGTTGTTCTGCCCGCACGAGCATCTGCTCCACGCGCAGGATCGGCAGCGGGATGATGTGGCGGGTGACCACCAGCGTGTTCAGCGCCGCCACCAGCGCCTCCTTGGCTTCCTTGAATTTGCTCTGCTCGATGAGCGGCACCACGGCCTTGATGGCCTGCGGATAGGTGGCCAGCGGAATGTTGAGCACCTCGATGACGATCTCGCTGGCCAGCCCCGAGACCAGCGCCCGCGCATCCTGCACGCGCCCCTTCTTCAGAAGACCGATGGCCTCGTTGACCGCCTTGCGGACGGCTTCCACGTCGGCATAGATGTCGAGCGTCTGTGTGGTCACGTCCACCGGCGCCAACGCCAGGTTGGGATCGCGCGCCAGCACCAGCTCCAGCTTGCCGATGGCCTTCTCCAGCGCCGCCAGCGCCTTCTTCTTGTCCTTCTTGTCCAGGGCCACGATGGCATTCTGCGTCTCGCGCAGGGCCGTCACCGCATCCTGGAAGACCTTCTGCCGCTCGATGTCCGCCTTGGCCGCGCCCTTGGCCTTCACCTTCTCCTCGATGGCCTTGCGCGCCGCCTTCTGCGCCTCGGCCGGCGTCATCTGGCGATGATCAGGCACCTTTTTGCCGGCCTTGGCAGCTTCGGCCTGTTTTTCCACCTTCGCCCCTGCCGGCTTTTGGGCCTGCTCCGCCGCCACCGGCACCGCACCACCGGCCACCGCCAGCATCACTGCCACTGCCGGCACAAGCCACCGTTTCATCGAGATCGTCCGCATGGTCTCTCTCCTCGCATCTCGTGTCCGTTCCGGCAGTCCGGCAGACCTCCGCCGGGCCCGTCCACTTGCGCGTGCACACAGGGCTCCACTCCCGGACAGACGCCGGGCCTGCCCGTCCCACCCGAAGGCCGGTACGCGAAAAACGCCAAAACTGCCGGAAAACCCGAAAACTCAAGGAACCAGGGATCATCCCCGCTTCCTCCCAACAAATGGAAAGAGACCCGGCCGGTTTGAAGTCCCCGACCCCTGTCATGGGAATTAATTCTTGTTAATCTCTGCTGTTCGACCGATCGCCCCCACCTTTCAGAAGGGCTTCGGCCATCCGCACGCCGGCTGCCACCATCTCCGCGTGATCGAAGGCCAGCGGCAAGGCCTCCTCTACGGGCAGCCAGCGCGCTGCCGCCGCATCGTCCCCGGCCCGTGGCTCGGGAGGTGGCCAATCAAAGAGCGCCAGCCACACGGGCGTGACCACATGCCCGCGCGGATCACGCTTCGGATTCGACCACACGCCCAGCAGATGCAGCTTCTCCGGCGCATGAATGCCGGTTTCCTCCATCAGCTCCCGTCGTGCGCAGGTCTCCACGTCCTCGCGATCCACCTCCAGAAACCCGCCGGGCAGCGCATGCATGCCGGCAAAGGGCGGATGGGCCCGGCGGATCACCAGCACATGCCAGCACCCGGCCGGATCCCGGGAAAGCGCACACACGTCGGACGTCACCGCCGGTCGCGGCCAGTCGTAGCAGTAGGGCATGCCTCCTCCTTTCTGGCCCGGACTGGATCGTGCAGGCGTTGTCAGCCGTTGTGCCGGAGCGCACATCGACACGCAAGCCACGCCGCCCCGGATTCGACACCGGGCACGAAATTTGCAGGCCTTTAGCCAACTTTCTTTACCGGATCGGCAGGAGAGCGGCTATAATCTGGCGCAGATGAAAGTCACAGGCCGGCACGCCAGCCGCCCGGGAGAGTGTGTGCGTCAACCGTCATGCTGCGCCAGAAGCTGGACATACGCCAGAGCCAGGCCCTGGTGATGACACCGCAGCTGCAACAGGCCATTCGCCTGCTGCAGATGTCCAACCTCGAGCTTCTGGCCTATGTGGAGCAGCAGCTGGAGGAAAACCCCCTCCTCGTGCGCTCCGGAGAGTCAGCGGAGGAGACCCCGGACACGTCTGGGGAGACGGTCTCAGCCGACCCTGCACCACAGCCCCCGGAAGCTGCCCCGGACGACGATGACGGCATGGCCGCCTTGCCCGAGCGCCTGGCCGAAATGGACGTGGCCAGTGAAGACCTTTTTGCCGATGCCTCACCCTCCGATCTCGCCGGCAGCGCTCTCGCTCCGGCCACGTTGCCACAGGCGGCGGGAAACGCCGGCGCCACCGCATCTGCCCGTGCCGGCACCGCCGATGAGGAGGGCCGCCCGCTGGAGGAGTCTCTGTCCGCCGCACCGACCCTGGCTGACCATGTGGAGGCGCAGCTGCCGGAGGTCATCCGCGATCCGGCCGAGCGGCTCATCGCCCATGAGCTGATCGGCAGCCTGGACGAGGCCGGCTACGTGCGCGAGAGCCTCTCGGCCATCGCCGCACGCCTGGGCACGGACGAGGCGCGAGTGGAGACTGTGCTGAAGAAACTGCAGGCCATGGACCCGCCCGGGCTCTTCGCCCGCGATCTGAAGGAATGCCTGGCCCTGCAGCTTGCCGAGCGAGACCGCCTGGATCCGGCCATGGCCACCCTCCTCGACAATCTGGACCTGGTGGCGAAGCGGGACTTCGCCAGGCTGAAGAAACTCTGTGGCGTCACGGACGAGGACCTCGCCGACATGCTCGCCGAGTTGCGCACGCTCGATCCGCACCCCGGTCTGAGCGTGGCGCCCATGGTGGCCCAGCCGGTGCTGCCCGATGTCTTCGTGCGCCCGGCCCCCGATGGCTCCTGGATTGTCGAGCTCAACAGCGAGACCCTGCCGCGCGTGCTCGTGGATTCCCGCTACATGGCCCTGGTCCGTGGCGACAGCCTCCCGGAACGCGATCGCGATTACATCGTGACGTGCTACCAGCAGGCCAGCTGGCTGGTCCGGAGTCTGGATCAGCGTGCCCGCACCATCCTCGCCGTGGCCCGCGAGATCGTGCGCCAGCAGGATGCCTTCCTTCACAGGGGCGTGGAAGCCCTGCGGCCGCTCACCCTGCGCCAGGTGGCCGAGGCCATCGGCATGCATGAATCCACCGTTTCGCGCGTCACCGCCGGCAAATACATGGCCACCCCCCGCGGCATCTTCGAGATGAAGTATTTCTTCACCTCCGCCATCCCCGCTGCCGGTGGCGAGGCAGCCGTGTCCGCCGAGGCCGTGCGCCATCGCATCCGCACCCTCATCGAGCAGGAAGATCCGGACAACGTGCTCTCCGACGATCGCATCGTGGAGATTCTCCGCAAGGAAGGCATCGAGATCGCTCGCCGCACCGTGGCCAAGTATCGCGAGGCCATGGGCATACCGTCCTCCGTCAGGCGACGTCGCGAAAAACGTCTGTTGAAGGCCTGAACCACAAGGCTCCCGGCCCCCAGGCCCCCGCGACACCCAACAAGCCTCCAGCAATGAATGCACGCGGCCGGCAGGGGCCAGCCATTCCCGTGATGCAACAGGGACTTGCACGCTCAGTCTGGAAAAATGCCGTTCCTTGGCGCATAATGATTCCACATGCGACTTGCCCCGGCTCGTCATCCGGGCTGCGGGCAATCAGGGGCCCGATCCCGGAAAAACCCGACACCGTCCCGCAGAACAGACATCGAAAGGGACCCATGCAGATCCAGACAACCGGCAAGAACATCGATATCGGCACGGCCTTCCAGACTCACGTCGAGGACCGTCTGACCGACGGCATCAACAAGTATTTCAACGGCGCCACCAGCGCCCACGTCTTCGTGGAGAAGGAACGCGCCCAGTTCATCACCGAGATCGTGGTGCATCTGCCTACCGGCCTCGTTCTGCAGGCCCGGGGCAATGGCGGCGATGCCTATTCCAGCTTCGAGGAGGCGCTGGACCACATCGAGAAGCGCCTGCGCCGCTACAAGCGCCGGCTGGTCACCCATGCCCGTCAGCGCCAGAAGCCGGTGGAGACGGTGCCGGCCCAGAGCTTCGTCATTGCCCCTCCGGCGGAGGAAGAAGAGGAGGCCGCCCCGGCCGAGGCCGGTGAGGGAGAAGAAGACTTCGTGCCCACCATCGTGGCCGAAACCACCGAGCAGGTGCCGGTCATGACCGTGGGCGAGGCTGTCATGCAGCTGGAGCTGGCTGAACGCGACGTCCTCCTGTTCCGCAACGTTCGCCATGGCGGCGTGAACGTGGTCTACCGCCGCAGGGACGGCCACATCGGCTGGGTGGATCCCGGCCCCTGCCCGCAGGAAGGGCGGGCCTGACAGGCGGCATCGCGCACCCCATGTATCCGGCCGGACGCTCCCGGCGCCAGGCACGGCATGCAAGCCGCCCCGCCGGTGTGCCGGCAGCAGGACCGGGCAGCCGGAATGACGGAGACAGTCTTCGGGGGCAGGGGTGTGCATGCCTTTTGGGGAAAGACGGACATGCAGATCGCCGACATTCTCGATGCCGAATCCGTGCTGCCGGCGGTTCAGGCCGGCAGCAAGAAGCAGCTCCTGCAGGTGCTGGCCGGCCATGCCGCCCAGCGCACGGGGCTGGACGAAAGGCTCATCTTCGACACCCTGATGCAGCGCGAGAAACTGGGGTCCACCGGCCTGGGCGGCGGCATCGCCATCCCGCACGGGCGCTTTCCGGGGCTGGACCGCGTGCGCGGCCTCTTTGCGCGCCTTGCCCGTCCCGTGGACTTCGAGGCACCCGATCACCAACCGGTGGACATCGTCTTTCTCCTGCTGGCGCCGGAGGGCGCCGGGGCCGATCACCTGAAGGCCCTTGCCCGGGTCTCCCGCCTGCTGCGCAATGCCGAGCTTGTGGACAAGCTGCGCGGCACCCGGGACGTGGACGTGCTCTACGCCCTCATCACCGAGGAGGCGCCCCCCCGCGCCGCATGACGCGCCGCATGAAGGGCGTCACGCCGGCAGGAGGAGCCGAACGCCCCGTTGCGGGAGGTGTCACGCGACCACGGGAAGCGCGTGCAGGGACGGTAATCCGCTGGATCCCGGCCTTCAGCTTCGGCCCGGCTCTGCTATAAACGGAGGGGACAGGCGGCACGCCGGTTTCGGATACACAGGATCCGGAAAGGGACGGACAAGCCGCCGTGCAATCAGGTCTCGACCCGAAGGCAGCCCATGTCCGCCTGGCGCTCTCCGTTGCTCCACGTCGGCATCGCCATCATCCTGATGGTGGCGGCAACGCTCGTTGCCCCCCATGTCATCGACTGGAACCGCTACCGCCCGCAGATCGAGACCTGGGGACAGCATCTCACCGGGCGCAAGGTGGAGGTGCGCGGTGATGTGCGTGTCAGCCTCTTTCCCTGGCCCACGATCACTCTCCATGACGTGAGCATGGCCAACCCCCCTGGCAGCCGTCAGCCGGACCTGCTGCAGGCCGACGAGATCGAGGCCCGGCTCTCGCTCGCCGCCCTGTTCGGCGGTCGGCTGGAGGTGGAAAGGGTGCGCTTCCGTCGCCCTCTCATTGCCCTGGAGCGCCTGGGCGACGGCACCGGCACCTGGCAGCTTGCGCCCCGGGCCCGCATGCACCTGCCGTTTTCGCCGGAGCGCATCGCCATCGCCGGCATCCGCATCGAGGCCGGCACCGTCATGTTCATGGACGCCCGCCGAGGTGGCGAGGCCCGTCTCGCCGACGTGAACGCCATCATCTCCGCCCCCCGCCTCATCGGTCCCTGGCGAGTGAAGGCCACCGCTCGCCTGCAGGATGAACCGGTGGAGATTTCCGTCACCACCGGCACCATCCGTGCAGGCCGGCCCATCCGCCTGGCCATCCGCTTGGCCCCCCGCAACGGAAATGGATATCTGTATGTCTTCGATGGCAGCCTCCGCGACCCGCAGCCGGGTCACCTCAAGGGCCGCCTGCAGGTCCGCCCCGTGCCGGCCAGAGGCAAGACCGACCTTGCCGAGGGGCTTTCGCTCTATGCTTTCAGTGCCGATGTGACGGCCACCTTCGACAAGGTGGAACTGAAGAACATCGAGGCTGCCCCCCTGTCTGCTCTCCACAGCGCCAACACCATCAGGGGCGAGGCCCGCATCCGGTTGGGCAGCCTGATCGAGGTGGAGGCTGCCCTCAGGGCCGGCCGCCTGGATGCGGACTGGCTGCTGGGAGCGGATGCCCGCCACCTGCTGGGCGCCCGGAGCCTCGTCGATGCCGCGGCGCATGTGGCGGCCCTGCCGCCGGAGCTGGTGCTGAGGCTGGACGCCACGGCCAGCACGCTCGTCTTCGGGGGCGAGAGACTGCACGAGGTCCGCATCGTGCTTGAGGCCACAAGCGAGCTGCTTGCCCTGGACTCCTTCACCACCACCCTGCCCGGTGGGGCGCGCCTGGCCTTCTCCGGGCGCCTTCTGCCGGACCACCCGGCCGAGGGCCAACCCCGGACCTCCGCAAAACCCCAAGATACAGCCCTGCCCCAGCTCATGGGGCGCATGGCGCTGGAGACAGCCGACCTGCGCCGCCTCGTCACCTGGGCCGCGCCGTCCCGGGCCGAGGCGATTGCCCGCCTCTGGCGCGGGGCCCGCGGCCGCCTGGTACTGGATGCGAAGGTGGACGCCACGCCCGAGCGCCTCCGCCTCTTCGAGGGGACCTGGCGGCTCGATGAGACGGAAGGGGAAGTGTCCCTGCTCGTGGCGCCCGCCCGGCTGGACCTGACCATGCGGGCCGACAGGCTGGACATCGACCGCTATGTCCCCCTGCCGACGAGCGAGGATGCTTCCCTCTCTCCGGCTCAGGCGCTTCTCGAGATCGTTGCCGCTGCCATGGCTCATGGCGACGTGCGCCTGGACCTGAGCGCAGAACACTTGCGGCTGTGGGGCCTGCCCATGCACGGCGTGCAGGTGGACATGCAGGTGGCGCCCGAGCAGGCCCGCATTGCCAGCCTGAAGGTGGCCGATCTTGCTGGCGTGACCATCACGGCCAGTGGCGGGCTCGCCTTCCCCGAGGACACGGTGGAGGGTCGCCTCACAGCCCGCATCGAGGGACCGGACGTCACACCTCTCTGGCGCCTGCTCGCCGGGGCGGAGGGAGAACCGGCAGCCCCTGTTCCCATGCCCCCGCAAGCCGAGCGCCGAACACCGGATGCCGCACGCAACACCAGCGAGGTCACCCTTGCCCGCCTGCAGGCGCTGGGCAACATCGACCTGCGGCTCGCTCTCGTGGCCCGTGGCGTGACGCAGGGCGCGCGTCTGAATCTGGACGTCGAAGGCCATGCCGGACCCATGCAGATGAAGGCGAAAGGCATGTTCACCGGTCGCCTCTCCCGCTGGCACGAGGGTCGCATCGACCTTTCGGCCCGGCTTTCGAGCCCCCGCTCCCGGCCCCTGCTGGCCCTGCTGCCGGTGACCGCCACTGCCCTGCCGGCCCGTGACACGCCCACCGGCAGGGACGATCTGCCCGCCAGCCTGTCGCTCAAGGCCACGGGCACGCCCGCCTCGGGCGTGAAAACCGACCTGCGCGTGGAACTTGCCGGCCTGGAAACCGCCTTCATGGGCACTTTCCGATATCGGAAGGACGCAGGGACAAGCGCGCGCGGCCGTCTCGCCCTGCGCACTGCACGCCTGCCGGCGATTCTTGGCCTGGCCGGTCTCGGACGCCATCCGCTCGTGCCCGCCACCTTCTGGACCGAAACCGAGCTCGCTCATGGTGGCCGCGCCTGGCACTTCGAAAACATCAGGGGCCGCATCGGCGAGACGGACCTCGCCGGCACGCTCACGCTCACCGCACCGGAATCGGGCGCCATTGCCGCCCTTGAAGGCAAGACGGCCCGCTGGCAGCTGACGGGCCGGCTCTCCTCCACACGTCTGCATCTTCCGGCCCTGCTGGCCGTGGTTCTCACCCACAGTATCGGATCCGGCCAGACCGTCTTCCGCCCCGCTGCCCTGTCGCTGCCCGCCATCGATCTGGACATGAACACCGAGGCCATCACCCTCCTGCCCGGCCTTGAACTGCGCCCGGCCCGCCTGACCATCACGGCGGGCCGGGAAGGCAAGACGCCCCGCCTGTCCCTGAATGCCCAAGCCGGTCGGAAGAGCTCGGCAGAAGGCAGGACGGCCGATCAGATGCATCTTGCCCTCACCTTCACGCCGGCACGCACGGGCCTGCGCATGAGAGGCGAGATCAAGGGTCACCTGAACCTGGCCACATATCTCGGACGCACCGACGGCACGCCCCTGCTGGACAGCCGCGCCAGCGGCCGGATCGCCATCACGGCCACCGGCCGCGGTCCAACGGCCATGATCAGCAATCTCGCGGGCAACGGCGAGATCGATCTCGCGCGGGGCCGCTTTCCCCGCCTGAATGTGGCCGGCTTCCTGAAGGCGGCCATGGCGGCGGAAGACGCCGATGCCCTCGATGACCTTCTGCGGAAGACCCTGCCCCGGGCAGCCCTGCCGTTCCCCGGCGGCAAGGTGAAGATGCGCATCGAGGCTGGCCTGCTCACGGCCACACCACTGGCCTGGCAGACCCGGGATCTGGCTCTCGCTCTCACCCCCGCCGTCGACCTTGCGGCTGGCAGGCTGGATATCGCGCTGAAGGCAACGCCCCGCATCCCGGCGAAGGATGAAGTGCCGCCGCCCCCTCCTTTCACGCTGGCCTTTGTCGGTCCGCCGCGCGCCCTGGCACTGGTGCCCGACATGGCCGAGCTGCGCGATTGGGTCTCGGTCACCGCCCTGGCCCGCTCCATGGCGCGGCTGGAGCGCCTCGAGCGCGAGCGGCGCCGCATCCTGGAGGAGGAATCCGCCTTCGAGCGCCAGCAGGTGATGTTCGAGCGCTGGCGGGCCTGGGATGCGGAACGCCGCCGCCGCGAGGCCGAGCGCCGTGCCCGCCTGGACCGCCTGCTCCATGCCCGCGAACGCCAGGTGCGTGATCAGCTCATCCGCCTGCGCCTGCAACTTGCGCGCGAGGAGGCCGCCCGTCGCCTCGAGGAACTTCGCCGCCGCGCTCGCGAACGGCGCCGTCGGCTTCAGGCGCAACAGCACAGGGACCAGGAGCCACAACGCAAGAGAGAGCAGCGCTCCCAGCAACAGGGCGAACGGCCCGCGCCTCGCCCCGCAGATCACACGGCACCCCCGGCAGAGGCCGGAAACACACCCCTGCCTGCAGCCCGAAAGAAAGAGAACCGGGACAGTCTCCGTGCGCTGCAAGCCTCACGCCCCTCGCCACGCCTCCCCGTCCCGCCGCCATCGGTCGGCATGTCTCCACCGCCGATGCCCCAGGCCAGACCGCAACGCGCCCGTCCGCGGCCAGATGCCACCCCTCGCCAGGCGGCCACCTCCCACGGGAACGGAGAGGCCCGGCCCCGCCGGCAACAGCCCGCAACCGGCCCGATCCGCATCGTCCCCTTGCCCGGGCAGGACACGCCCGCAACACACCGCCGCATCACCAATTTCGGCGCCCGCCACTGATCCTGATGCGCCGACAATCGTCAAGCCACATCTCCATGACCGGCACGGCGGGCATCGCCACAGGCGGCGAGGCGGCCATCCGGAGTGCGCTCCACGGCATGGCAGCCACCGAAGAACAGGCTGGGTTCGGGCCAGAACCGATGATCGGGAAACAGTGCCGCCAGCGCCTGCCGTTCGCTGTCCGCAAAGCCGGGCTCCGCATCCAGATGACCGGCCTCCACATGCAACCGCGGGGCCGCAATGGCCGCTGCCAGCGCCTCGCGACCGGCCAGCAGTCGTTGCAGCACGAGAAAGACAACCGCGCGGATGCGGCTCGACCCGCCCGCGCCCAGGGCCAGGCAGCTTCCGTCCGCGCGTTCGGCAATCGTCGGCGCCATCATGGAAGAAAGCCGCACACCTTCGGGCCAGCCCGTGGCGCCGTCCGGGTTGACGTCCGCCTCACCCAGCATGTTGTTGGGCATGAAACCGAAACCGGGCACGATCTGGCCATTGCCCTCGCCGTTGGAAACGGTCATGGCACAGGCCATGCCCGTCCCGTCCACAACGGAGATGTGCGTGGTGCCCCGAGGCGCAGGCGGATGCAGCTGTTCCAGCAGCGCCAGCACGTCATGCCCCGCCTTCCGCCGGGCCTGGTCCACCATGTCCAGAGCCTGCGCCCAGGCACAGGGTTGACAGCCCTCACTCTCCACCGGGCCATTCGCCAGCGCCTGCACGGCCAGCGCGATCATCACGCCCCCTGCCGCCGGTGGCGGATTGAGCCATGCCCGCCCGCCACCGATCTCCACCACCAGCGGCTCGCGCAGACAGGGCGCATAGGCAGCGAGATCCTCGGAGGCCAGATGGCCCCGCCCTTCCACGAGCGACTGCAGCGCCGGCACCACCTCCTCTTCCCAGGCGGCCAGTCCGCCAGTCGCCAGCCGCGTGAAGAGATGCGCCAGCCCGGGATTGACAAGGGTCTCTCCCGCCTTCAGCAGAGTGCCCGAGGGCGCAAACAGCGCCCGCGCCTCGGGCGTATCCTGCAGGATGGGCGCCACCACCGTGAACAGGAAGGCCTGAAAGGCATTCACCACGTGCCCGGCCGCCGCCACCTGCCGCGCCGGCGCCAGCAGCGCGGGCATGGCAAGCTGTCCGTAGCGCGCATGCAGGGCAAACAGCCCCGGCACGAACCCCGGCACCGCCACGCTGCCCGGGCCGATGTGAAAGGTCTGGGTGGCCGTGCCGAAATCTGCCTCCACGGCGCGAAAGTCCGCACCTGCGCGCGTCCGTCTCGGCGTCTGGACAAAGAAGTCGCACACGACGGTCTCGCCATCGCCCGCCCTGTCGCCTCCGCCGGCGGGCACATGCACCATGGCGAAACCGCCCCCACCCGGCGAGGCCAGGACCGGCTCCACCACGCAGGCCATCCACGCCGCGGCCACCGCCGCATCCACGGCATTGCCCCCGTCCCGCAGAATCTGCAGCGCGGCCTGCACTGTCAGCGCATGCCCGGCCGCCACAGCCCCCTGACTCATGGTCGGCTCCCTTTCTTTCGACTCATCGCCTGGCAGGCCCCATGCCGACGCTGCGCATTGCGCCGGCCGCCACCGCACCGGCAACCCCGGCATTAGGAATTTGCACCCGCCCCTTGTCAATGCATCGCCCCCGCGGCAATCTGCGGCAACCGGCCTGCCCGGGCCGTCTTGATCACCCGGGCCCGACATGCATCGAGAATGCCTGCGCCATGACGCTCAATCTGCTCATCGTCGACGGCTATGCCCGCGACGGCCGTGAGGAGCTGGCGGCCAGCAACGCCCATGTGGCCAGCGAGCTCTATGCCGAGACCCTGCGGCGTCTGCTGGCTCCCGAATCGCCAAGGCTGGCTGTGCTGTTTGCCGCTGATGCCGATGCCGCCCTGCCCGCCGGCACGGCACTGGCGGATTTCGACGGCATTGTCTGGACCGGTTCCTCGCTGACCATTCATTCCGGCCGGCCGGAAGTCACCCGCCAGATCGATTTCGCGCGTGCCGCCTTCGCGGCCGGCGTGCCCCAGTTCGGCTCCTGCTGGGCCATCCAGATAGCCGCCATGGCCGCCGGTGGCGACTGTGGTCCCAACCCGCGCGGACGCGAGATGGGCCTGGCCCGCAATATCACGCTCACGCCTGCAGGCCGTGGCCACGCCCTGCATGCGGGGCGGCCGGATGCCTTCGATGCCTGGGCCGTGCATGACGACATGGTGACGCGCCTGCCGCCGGGGGCGGTCCTGCTGGCGACCAATGCCTTCACGCCGGTGCAGGCCATGGCCGTGACCTGTGGCCCCGGCGAGTTCTGGGCCGTGCAGTATCACCCCGAGTTCGATGCCGCCGAGCTCGCTGCCCTCTACGCGTTGCGCGCCGCCCACCTCGTGGAGCGCGGTCTGGCACCCGATGAAGAGACCGTGCACACCCACGCCACCCGCCTGCGCCAGCTGCACGAGAACCCGGCCGACCCCTGGCTGCGCCAGACACTGGGCGCCGACGAACAGGTTCTGGACTTTCATCTGCGCACCCTGGAGATCCGCAACTGGCTGCACGCCTGCGCCGTTCCGCGGGCCCGATCGCAGAGGTGAAATCGCCACGCCTCTCTGCTATGCATCACCGCGCCGACAGGGGCCAACGCGGAAGAACCTGTCCGGTCGCGGTCGGTCTGCCACCGGGAGATACCCATGTCCGAGAGCCGGAAGACCCCTGCCCTGCTGCTTGTCAACCTCGGCACACCGGATTCGCCGAAGACGCCGGATGTGCGCCGCTACCTGCGCGAGTTCCTGTCCGACCGCCGTGTCATCGAGACGCCGCGCTTCATCTGGTGGCCCATCCTGCACGGCCTCATCCTGCCCTTCCGCAGCCCCCGCTCGGCCAAGGCCTACGAAGCGATCTGGGATCATGCGCGCGGCGAATCGCCTCTGAAGGTCATCACCCGCGCCCAGGCCGAAGGGCTGCAGGCCCGCCTCGGCAAGGCCGTGCGGGTGGACTGGGCCATGCGCTACCGCACGCCCGCCATTGGCGGACGCATCCGCGCCCTCATGGACGAAGGCCACGAGCGCATCGCCATCTTTCCGCTCTATCCGCAGTATGCGGCCTCCACCACCGCCACCGTGGTCGATGAGGTGGCCCGTACGCTCATGGCCATGCGTCACCAGCCGGCCATCCGCATCGTGCCGCCCTATCACGATCATCCGGCATACATCGATGCCCTGGCCGAAAGCCTGAAGACGCAATTGGCAAGCCTGCCCTGGCAGCCGGACGTGATCCTCGCCTCGTACCACGGACTGCCCAGGGCCTGCGTGGAAAAGGGCGACCCCTACGAACGCCACTGCCTTGAGACCACCCGGCGCCTGCGCGAGGCCCTGCACCTGCCGGAGGAGAAACTGCGCACCACCTTTCAGTCCCGCTTCGGCCGCGCCGAGTGGCTCAAGCCCTACACCGACGAGACCATCGCCCGCCTGGCCCGCGAGGGCGTGCGCAATCTGCTG
The DNA here is from genome assembly GCA_964574205.1 of uncultured Rhizobiaceae bacterium. Taxonomy (GTDB): domain Bacteria; phylum Pseudomonadota; class Alphaproteobacteria; order Rhizobiales; family Aestuariivirgaceae; genus Thermopetrobacter. The sequence continues at coordinate 31,860 of CAZNLW010000004.1, forward strand.
GTCATCACCCCCGCCTTTGCCGCCGATTGCCTGGAAACCCTGGAGGAGATCGCCATCGCCGGCGCCGAGACCTTCCGCACCGAAGGAGGCGAGAACTTTGCCGTCACCCCTTGCCTGAATGCTTCCCCTGCAGGCCTGGAGATGCTGGAAACCATTGCCCGCCAGGAACTGGCCGGCTGGTTGTGAAGCTCTCCGCCGCCCTCCCGTCTGCAGATCGAGACGAAGGAAACCCGCATCGTTCACCGGCTGCCGAGGCGCTCCTTGACCAGGCGCGATGCCAGGCTCATGTCCATCTGGCCGGCATACCTTGCCTTCAGCGCCCCCATGACACGCCCCATGTCCTTCGGGCTTTCCGCCCCGGTCTCGGCGATCACCTCCTCCACGGCCTGGCGGATTTCCGCCTCGCTCAGCTGGCGGGGGAGAAACTCCTCGATGATGGCGATCTCCTCACGCTCCTGTGCAGCCAGATCGGGACGGCCGCCGGCATCGTAGGCCTCGGCCGATTCCTTGCGCTGCTTGATCATCTTGGCGAGGATGGCCTGCAGATCCGCCTCCGTGAGCTCGCCGGCGCCACTGCCACGAGCCTGGATCTCGCGGTCGCGAAAGGCGGCGGTGATCAGCCGCAGCGTGGCCACGCGGCGCTTGTCCTGCGCCTTCATGGCGGCCTTCAGTTCCTCGTTCACGCGGTCACGCAGGCTCTCGGCCATGGGTCCACCCCTGCTCCGTTGCATCCGTGGGCATGAGATACGCCACGGCCCCTGCCCTTTCAAGGGCCGATGCGCCTCAAGGGCATCGCCTGGCGGCAAGACGGTATTCGGTCATCTGCAATGTCCTGCCCCTTGACAGGGCGCATGCCCCTCGTCAAGACACCCGCGACATGGAAGGCGGCACTCTTTCCCCCTGGCGGCGGAGAGGCCGCTGTCGGCAAGCACAGGCGAGGCGATCATGACAGTGAAGACGGGCAACAGGACGCCGCAGCCCTGGACGGCACGCAAGGCCACGGCAGTGCTGGTGCTGGCGGACGGCACGGTGATTGAGGGAGAGGGGCTGGGCGCCACCGGCGAGGCCTGCGCGGAAGTGTGCTTCAACACCGCCATGACGGGCTATCAGGAAATCCTCACCGATCCCTCCTATGCCGACCAGATCGTCACCTTCACCTTTCCCCACATCGGCAACGTGGGAGTGAACGAGGAGGACGAGGAGACCTTCAACCTCGATGCGGAGGTCCACGTGCGCGGCTGCGTGCTCAGGGCGCCGGTGACAGCGCCTTCCAACTGGCGCGCACAGGCGCATTTTTCCAGCTGGCTGAAGACGCGCGGCATCATCGGCATCTGCGGGGTGGATACCCGCGCGCTCACCACCCTGATCCGCGAGCAGGGCATGCCCAATGCCGTCATCGCCCATGATCCGGAGGGCCGCTTCGACATCCCGCGACTGCGGCGCATGGCCGCCGAGTGGCCCGGCATTGAAGGCGCGGACCTGGCCTCGAAGGTGAGCACGCGCAAGAAGCGCGAATGGCGGCAGAAGACCTGGACCTGGCCGGGGGGCTATGCGGATCTCGCCGAGGACGAGGTGCGTTTTCACGTCGTCGCCGTGGACTACGGCATCAAGCGCAACATCCTGCGCTGCCTGGCCGATGTAGGCTGCCGGGTGACCGTGGTGCCGGCCGACACGCCGGCGGAGGAGATCCTGAAGCTCGAGCCGGACGGCATCTTTCTTTCCAACGGCCCGGGCGATCCCGCGGCCACGGGCGCAGCCTACGCCGATGCACAGATCCGGGCGCTGGTCGAGAGCGGCAAGCCCGTCTTCGGCATCTGCCTGGGGCATCAGATGCTGGCCACTGCGCTCGGGGCACGCACCCGCAAGATGAGACAGGGCCATCACGGCGCCAACCACCCGGTGAAGGACTTCACCACCCGCAAGGTGGAGATCACCTCCATGAACCACGGCTTCACCGTGGATTCGGAAAGTCTGCCGGAGGGCATGGAAGAAACGCACGTCTCCCTCTTCGACGGAACCAACTGCGGCCTCGCTCTGAAGGACAGGCCCGTCTTCTCTGTCCAGCACCATCCGGAGGCCTCCCCGGGACCGCAGGATTCGCACTATCTCTTCAAGCGCTTCGCACAGCACATGCAGCGGGCCACCAATCGCTGATCGCGGCCAGGCCCGGGATGGCGGGGGTCTCGATGCCCCGTGAACGGAGAGAAGGGAGCGGGAGAACCGGTCCATGGTCACGGAAAGACGGCGGGCCAAGCTTGAGCGGATCGCAGCCTTGCGCGACCTGAAGGCAGCCGTCGTGCTGGAAGACATTCACGATCCGCACAATGCCGCGGCCAGCTTCCGCAGCTGCGATGCCTTCGGCATCCAGAACGTGCATCTCGTCTTCGAGCAGGAGAAGAGCTTCAACCCCCGTCGCGAGGGCAAGAAGACGTCCGGACACACCAACAAGTGGCTGGACTTCCACATCCACCATGGCACGAAAGCGGCCATTGCCGCCCTTCGCGCGGCAGGATTCACGCTCATCGCCACCCGGGTCGATCCGGAAGCCCGGCCGTTGCCCTCCCTCGACCTCGCGGCCATCGAAAGACCGGCCTTCATCTTTGGCAACGAGCACCGGGGGATTTCGTCGCTCATGGCGGAGGCGGCCGATCATCTCGTCTACATTCCCATGCTGGGCATGGCCGAAAGCTTCAATCTCTCCGTCTCCGTCTCCCTGGTGCTGTATGAATACTTCTGTCAGACCCGGCTGGATCGGTCACCGACAGACGTTTCCCTGAAACCGGCCGAAAGTGCAAGCCATGCCGCGCTGCTGGCCCGCTGGCTGGAACGATGAGACACCCCCCGCCCCGGGCGGCTCCGCCACGGGTACACACAGCCGTGCCAAATCGACATGGTGCATTAACCACCTGTTATCCTTAACATTTACCTGACAGAAACCCAAGTGCCCCTATTCTGCCCCCACAACGCAAGCACGCATGCGCTTGCATCCATCCTGTGGGGAGAGAGACATGAAAGCGGGCACGACGACCGCCGCGCGGTCATTCATGACGACTTCGGGTATCGCCGGGCACCGCCCCGGGAAGGTGATGGCCCTTCTGGCCGGACTGCTTCTGACGAGCATGATGCCCCCCCATGCCTCCGCACAAACGGTGGAGGACTGGCGCCTGGAATTCGGCACGCGCTACTGGTACAGCACGGGCACGGCGCGCAAGGACCTCTATGGTCCCTACGGCGCCGTGCGCGTTTCGCGCCTCACCTACGACGATCTCGACGCCCATGCCGGCGAGGGCTACTTCCGCATGGATTACGGAGACACGGGCCTTTTCATCAAGGGCTATGCCGGTCTGGGAACCATTGTGGGCGGCGCTCTGAGAGACGAGGACTTCGAGCCTGTCGTCTCCCCCTATTCGAGCACCGACAGCGATCAGGACAAGGGGCGGCTGGCCTACGCCAGTATCGATCTCGGCTACACGGTGCTCGAGACGAACCCGACCGATGGCCCGTCTCTGCGCCTGGGCGGATTCGTCGGATATCATTATTATCATCAGAAGCTGAACGCCTATGGATGCCAGCAGACGGCAACGAACGACACGATCTGTACCCCTGCCTTGCCCGCCTCGCTCAAGGTCATCACCCAGGACAATGACTGGCATTCGCTGCGCCTCGGCATGACACTCGACATGCAGCCCATGGATCGCCTGCGGCTCACGCTGGACGGCGCATTCACCTATTCCTGGCTGAAGGGCAAGGATCACCACTGGCTGCGTCCTTCCATCAATCCCGTGCCGGAGGATGGCGACGGCCTCGGCTTCCAGCTGGAAGGCGTGCTTGCCTATCAGGTTGCAGAAGGCGTGGAGCTTGGCATCGGCGGCCGCTACTGGCAGCTCGGCCGCTTCGATACCAGGGCGCATTTCGAGGAGACGCCCGGCGGTGGCATCACCCAGCAGGAGAAGTGGAAATCCACACGCTACGGCGTGTTCCTGCAGGCCAGCTGGCGTTTCTGAAGCGCCTGAGGCGACAGGGTGAACACCGGGCAGGTCTTCGCGGACCTGCCCGTTCCCGCCTGAATGACAGAGAACTCACAAGCCGCGTGCACCCAGACGCTCCGGCGCGCCGTTGGCCAGTTCGCGCAAGGCGGGCTCGTCGAGAATCATCACCTTGGAGCGTCCCTTGAGCGCGATCAGCCCGCGGCGCTCCAGCTCCTTCAGGCCGCGCGAGACGGTTTCCGGCTGCAAGCCCATGTAGTCCGCAATGTCGGCCCGGCGGATGGCCAGCTCCACGGTGGAACAGGTCGTGCACCCCAGCTGCCGATGGCGACATTCGAAGATGAAGGCGGCCAATCGCTCCGGAGCCGATTTCTTGCCCAGGTCCACCGAATGCTCGGCGGCCAGGCGGATCTGCTGGCGCAGGTTGTCGAATGTCACGGCGCGCACGTCCGGATTGTCGCGCAGCAGACGGTCGAAGGTCTCCGCATGCAGGCAGCAGATGCGCGCCGGCGTCAGTGCCACCAGCTGGCCGGCGGGGCGCTTGTCCTCGCTGCGCAGGTCGATGATGTCGCCCCGCCAGAAGAGAGTGGCGATGGAACGCCGGCCATCCTTGAGCACATGCTGCAGGCCGATGACGCCCTCGATCACCGCGATTACGGGATTGCGTTCCAGAAGACGCGCACTCACCGGTTGCTTGCGCGGCACGGACGTGGGATTGGAGCGCGCGGAAAGTTCGACGAGCTCGCCCACCGACATCTGGGCACAGATGAGGTCGCCATCGATGCGCAGGGCACAGTGGCGGCACTTGTCGGCAATGGTGGCGGCCGGCTTGTCCATGGCAGTCTTTCTCGTCCCCTTTCCTTCCCCCCAGGATTGCGGATCTGTCATGGACTTTCGGGAATGCGGCCTGCCCGTGCATTGATCATGGTCAAGTTTCCGGAGATCGCCGGCCTGCCAAAAGGTGGAATGACGAGACGGCAAGCTGGCGGAGAAGGGGCGCGAATGCTAGATTTCCATCCAGGGGAGACTCTGATCGCCGGATGTTGCCCGATCGACGACCGGTGGAAAACCAGGGAAAGGGAGCGCGGCCGTGGCATATGAGGATCGCAAGGAACTGGCCCGCAAGGTGCTGGAGATGATCGAGCTGACGTTTCTTGCCGATCACTGCACGGAGGAGGACGTGCGAGAGCTGTGTCGGCGCGCGCGCACGCCCCACGGGGATGTGGCGGCCGTGTGCGTGCCGCCGAGATTCGTTTCGGTGGCGCGCGAGGCGCTGAAGGGCTCGCGCATTGCCGTCTCCACCGTGGCCAACTGGCCGCGCGGCCGTTCCAAGGTGGACTATGTGGCGGCGGAGGCCGAGATCGCCTTTTTCGAGGGAGCGGACGAGGTGAACGTGATCATGCCCTGGCGGCAGGTGATCCAGCGCGAGGAACGCACGCCGGCGAGCATGATGGAAGAATGTGCGCGCATGGCCGGCCGCCGC
>CAZNLW010000005.1:0-1181 GCA_964574205.1 uncultured Rhizobiaceae bacterium
GGTCAAAATTCATTAGTCGAACGTGAAGAAACGTTTTCCAGCCTGCCGAGCAGGCCGGAAAACTTTTCTTCAGAAAAAACAATGCGTCCTGCTGGCTCAGCGCGCGGCCCGGCGCCAGCAGGACAGCATTTCCGGCTTAAGTGAATCATCAGCAAAGTTCTTGCAACTCAATACCTTGTTTATACTTCACATGCGACTCATTAAATTCAAATAGTTGCAGTGGAAGCTGTCAGGTTATCCGGGACAGCCCCGACTCGGAAATCGCACATCAGTCCCGGCGCTCGCCGAAGAACGCGCGCAGCAGGCGCGCCGCCATCTCGGCGCCCAGGCCATCATAGACCTCCGGGCGGTGATGACAGGTGGGCTGGCTGAAAATGCGGGGGCCGTGATGCACACCGCCGCCCTTGGGATCCTCTGCACCGAAATAGAGGCGACGGATGCGCGCAAAGGCAATGGCCTGGGCACACATGGGACAGGGTTCCAGCGTCACATACAGATCGCAATCGACCAGACGCTCGCTGCCTTGGCGTCGGCAGGCCTCGCGGATGGCCAGAAGCTCGGCATGGGCCGTGGGATCCTTCAGCTCCCGCACCCGGTTGCCGGCCGCAGCCAGCACGTCGCCTGCGGCGTTCGTGATGACCGCGCCCACGGGCACCTCGCCGCGCGCGGCGGCAGCCGCGGCTTCCTTCAGCGCCAGATCCATGGCCGGCGGGCGCATGCGCATGTGGGCTTCTCTCCTTTCCCGTGGTGAAGGTCTCGCCATCTTGTCTTGCGGGCGCTTGTGCCCTACTTCAAGGGCTGGAACAAGGACGGACAGGTCTGGCTGCGGCCTGCTTGTGAACGGATTTCCCATCATGACAACGGGCACGAAAACGGGCGAGCGACTGGCGCGGCGCATCGCACGGGCCGGCCTGTGCTCCCGGCGCGAGGCGGAGCGGCTGATCGCGGCCGGGCGGGTGGCCGTCAACGGCATGATCGTGGAGACGCCGGCCATCAATGTCACGGACGAGGACGAGATCCTGGTGGATGGCGATCCCCTGCCGGCGCCGGATCCGGTGCGGCTGTGGCGCTATCACAAGCCGCGGGGGCTGGTTGTCACCGAAAGGGACGAGAAGGGGCGGCCTACCATATTCGATCAACTCCGCGCGAAACTGCCCCCGGATGTGGGGCGGGTGATGACC
>CAZNLW010000005.1:1191-35303 GCA_964574205.1 uncultured Rhizobiaceae bacterium
TGGATCTGAACTCCGAAGGCCTGCTGCTGCTCACCAACGACGGGCACCTGGCGCGCGCGCTTGAACTCCCGGCGCGGGGCTGGACGCGGCGATATCGCGTGCGCGCCTATGGTCGCATCTCGCAGGAGGCGCTCGATGCCCTGAAGGAAGGCCTCACCATCGACGGCGTGCGCTACGGCCGCGTGGAGGCGACGCTGGACCGGGCCGACAAGGCCAACGTGTGGATGACCTTCTCGCTGAAGGAGGGCAAGAACCGCGAGATCCGGCGTATCTGTGCGCATCTGGGACTGAAGGTGAACCGACTCCTGCGTGTGGCCCATGGCCCCTTCCAGCTGGGGGCGCTGAAGAGAGGCGAGGTCGAGGAAGTGCCGCGCAAGGTGCTGAAGGAACAGCTGGGCAGACTGCTCGACACGATCGAGAAGGAACGGGCCTGATCATGCGCATCATTGCCGGCAGGCTGGGCGGACGGCGCCTCCAGGCACCGTCCGGACGCGAGACCCGGCCCACCACCGACCGGGTGCGGGAAGCGCTCTTCAACGTGCTGGCCCATGCCGAGTGGGCGCCCTCCCTGGCGGGCGCACGCGTGCTGGACCTGTTCGCCGGATCCGGTGCCCTGGGGCTGGAGGCGGCCTCGCGGGGAGCGGCCTTCGTGCTGTTCATGGAGACAGATGCCGAAGCCCGTGCCGCCATCCGCCGCAACATCGAGGCGCTGGGCCTTGGCGGCATCACCCGGCTGTGGCGACGCGATGCCACGCGGCCCGGCCATGCGGCGCCCATGCCGCCGTTCGACATCGTCTTTCTCGACCCTCCCTGGAACAGGCATCTGGCAGAGAAAGCGCTTGTCGCCTTGCGCGCCGGCGGCTGGCTTGCAGACGGTGCCGTGGCGGTCGTGGAGGAGAGCACGCGGGCCGACTTCGTGCCGCCTGAGGGGTATCGGCTCATCGACCATCGCGACTACGGCGATGCCCGCATCCATTTCCTGAAGACCGTGTCGCTCCTGGGGGCATGAACGGCGGCGAGGCCTTCCCGGCTCGCCTTGCGGCATCTCCCCTTGCCCCTTCCCGGCGGTCAGATGATCTGGATGTCCACGGGAGCGATCTTGGAAACGACGCGCACGCCCTTGCGGCCGTCACGGAACTTCATGGGCAGCACCACGCGCTGATAGGGCACCCACGAGACGCGGCCGTCATTCTCCTGCATGGCGGCGTAGACATGATCGTAATGAGGCTCGCCGGTCCTGAGCACCCTGGGATAGACGCTGGAGACAAGCTGATCGTAATCGTTGCCGTTGAGGCAGGGAAAGCATACCGGTGTCATGCCCCAGCGCTCGGCAATGGGCGTGCGCTCGCCAATGCGGGTGACCCTGAAGGTGTGGGTCTCGGGATCCTCCACGCAATCCACGCCGTATTCGGCGGGCGCCGAGCCCTTCGTCAGCACGTCCTGCAGCAGGGCCGGGACTTCGGCGGCCTCCATGTCCACGGGCTTGATGAAGACCCGTGAGCGCAGAAAGACGTCCGACTTGTCCATGAGGTGGCGGATGCGCGAAATGGCCAGCTGCACATCCGCATAATCCTCGGTGAACCAGCCGGCGGCAAAATATTCCAGCCGGCAGGCGCCCTCCTGCGGTGCCAGCCAGTCCAGCACATAGAAGAGTGCGGCCCAGTTGGGCGCAAAGAGATGCCAGCGCACCGTGATCAGGTCATTGGTCACGACAAGCTGCACATAGCCCTCGCCCAGAAGACGGTCCTCGACTTCCGGATCCCGGACATGCGTGGCCTGAACGCTCTCCAGACGCCCCTCCCGAATCCAGAGCTGCTGCGTATCCATGCTGACCCCGTCCCGTCATCACGCCTGCCCCCGTCAGCGTGGATTGGCCTACCCAGCGCGCAGGATAAACGAAATTCCCTACAAACCGTTAAAGCCCGGGCATGACTGGCCGGCACCCCGAGAGACTGGCGGCGGTTCCCGCATCGTTTCTTCGGACGGCGGCCTTTTTCATGGTTTTCCGAATCCCTTATGCCTGTTTCGTGACGTTTCGATTCAAGTTTTAACCATATTGAAAGGCTCTGGCTGCAGGGGCGGACAGTCTGGTTAAACTTTCCTTGCTCGCACGGCCCGGAAAGGCCGCGAGCGGCCGGATCCGGTTTGCGGGGGCTTTCCGGACCGGCAATGCGGCCCGGGGCACGCCGGTGGGGATGTCAGGGGACCTGTCGCGGTCCCTGCGCAGGGCGTGCCCGGGCAGGGATTGCCGAGATTGCTGACACACGGGACGGATACGGATGATGACCGCCAGCAAGAATGCCCTCGACACCTTGGATTCTGCCGTTCACGACATGCGCGCCACGGGCCGGACGGCCGCGTCCGGTCAGCCCGAGTGGCAACCGCCAGCAGCGGCATCGAAGCGGCCCTTTCCCGCATGGCACTTTGCCATGCTCAACGATCATGCCCGAAATGCCGCCATCGCCGCGGCCATCCGGGAGCTGGACCTGAGGGGCAAGACGGTGGTGGAGATCGGCGCCGGCTCCGGCATCATCGCCATTCTCCTTGCCCGTGCGGGGGCCAGACGCGTGATCGCCTGCGAGATGAACCCGGCCATGGCGCAGGTGGCCATCGAGACCATCCATCGCGCCGGCATGGCGGAGCGCATCGCCCTCCTGCCGATGTCCTCCACCATGGCCATCGATCAGGGGCTGCTCCCCGAGAAGCCGGACGTGATCTTCACCGAAACGGTGGACTGCGGCGTAATCGGCGAGGGCTTTCATGCCATCGCGCGAGACGTGCGGCGCATCGCAGGGCCGGAAACCGTGATGCTGCCGAAAGTGATCCGGCAGTTCGGCATGCTCATCCATTCGCCGGCGATTTTCGGACTCAACCATGTGGACTCCGTCTTCGGGGTGGACATGGCCCCGCTGAACGCCTTTTCCACCCGAACCTATTTTCCGGTCCGGGCGGCCTGGCACGGGTTCGAGGCCATCACACGCCCGACCCTGCTGCGCACCTACGACTACCTGAAGGACATCCCCGCCCGGCCGGTGCGTCTGAAAGCCACGGTCACCGGCCTCGTGCACGGTGTGCTCTCCTGGTTCGAACTGCAGATGGGCCGGCATGTGATCACCAATGCGGTGGGCGAACACAGCCACTGGCATCAGGCCTTTCACCCTTTCCCCGAGCCGATCGGGGTGCAGGAGGGCCAGGAGGTGGCCGTGGAAATCGACGATGCGGGCATGGCCCATGCGCAGGTGATCGCGCCCTGACGGAAACGGTGGCGGATCACGCCACGGGAGAAGACCGCAGAGACCGGTGGGGGCGTGAAGGCCGGCCGGTGCTGTCACGCGACGGCCGGCCGTCCTTTGCGCCGTTTCCGTGGATCAGAAAGGGGCGGGCGTCTCGCCGGCCAGCAGGCGGGCAGCCAGGGCAGTCTCCAGGTTGCCGCCGGTGAGCACGGAGCCGACACGACAGCCGGTCTCGGCCAGTTCATCCTCGGTGACCGTCTCGCTTCCTCTCCTTCCTGCCTGCCATGCGGGCCGGCAGCCGCCTTTCACCGTTGTTCCATCACTCCCACTCGATGGTGCCCGGGGGCTTGGAGGTGATGTCATAGACCACGCGGTTGATGCCGCGCACCTCGTTGATGATGCGGGTGGAGACCGTGGCGAGAAAATCGGGATCGAAATGGAACCAGTCTGCCGTCATGCCATCCACGGAGGTGACCGCACGCAGGGCGCAGACATGTTCATAGGTCCGGGCATCCCCCATCACGCCCACGCTCTGCACGGGCAGGAGCACGGCAAAGGCCTGCCAGATGGCATCATAGAGGCCGGCCTTGCGGATCTCTTCCAGATAGATGGCATCGGCCTTGCGCAGGATCTCCAGCTTCTCCCGCGTGACACCGCCAGGCAGGCGGATGGCCAGCCCCGGACCGGGAAAGGGATGGCGACCGACGAACGCCTCCGGCAGGCCCAGCTCCCGCCCGAGGGCCCGCACCTCGTCCTTGAACAGTTCGCGCAGGGGTTCCACCAGCTTCAGGTTCATGCGCTCGGGCAGGCCGCCCACGTTGTGGTGGCTCTTGATGGTCACGCTGGGCCCCCCCGTGAAGGAAACGCTCTCGATGACATCCGGATAGAGGGTGCCCTGGGCGAGGAATTCCGCGCCGCCGATCTTTCGCGCCTCGCGCTCGAAGACATCGATGAAGGTCTTGCCGATGATCTTGCGTTTCTGCTCGGGATCGGTCACGCCTTCCAGCCGGGAGAGAAATTCCTCCGATGCCTCCACGTGCACGAGCGGGATGTTGTAGTGGTCACGGAAGAGCGACACCACCTCCTCCGGCTCGCCCATGCGCATGAGCCCCGTGTCCACGAAAACGCACTGAAGCTGCTCCCCGATGGCCTCGTGCAGCAGCACGGCGGTCACCGAGGAATCGACACCGCCGGAAAGACCGCAGATCACCCTGGCATCGCCCACCTGGGCGCGGATCCTCTCGATGGCCTCCTCGCGAAAGGAGTGCATCGACCAGTCTCCCCGGCAGCCGCAGATGTTGCGCGCGAAATTCTGCAGGAGCCTGTGGCCGTCCGGCGTGTGCACCACTTCCGGGTGAAACTGCACGCCATAGAACCGCCTCGCCTCGTCGGCAATGGCCGCAAAGGGCGCGCCCTCGGAGCGACCGACCACCTCGAACCCCTCAGGCAGGCGAATGACGCGATCCCCGTGGCTCATCCACACCTGATGGCGTTCGCCGGGAGCCCAGATCCCCTCGAAGAGACGACAGGGCGCCATGACTTCCAGAAAGGCGCGACCGAATTCCTGATGCTCGGCCGTCTCCACCTCGCCGCCCAGCTGGGCCACCATGGTCTGCTGGCCGTAGCAGATGCCGAGCACCGGAAGCCCCATCCGGAAGACGCGATCGGGAGCGCGTGGCGCCTCCGCCCAGGTGACGGATGCCGGACCACCGGAGAGCACGATGCCCTTGAGCGCGGGGGCCTTGAGCCCCTCTTCGGCCTTGTGGAAAGGCACGATCTCGCAATAGACCCCGGCCTCGCGGATGCGGCGCGCGATGAGCTGGGTCACCTGCGAGCCGAAGTCGATGACAAGGATGCGTTCGGCCTGTTCGCTCATGGATGTGTCGGCCCCATGCAGGAGAATGGCTGGAATGACATTGATCGGCGAAGGCTGCCGCCCGCACGGGCGCAGGACATCGCCCCGCACCCTTTCGCCTTAGCAGGAAGGGCCCTGCACCCGCAAGCACAAGGCCCTCGTTCCCTTGCCTCCTTTCCGGGCTTTCCGCATGGCCTCAGCGGCTGCCGACAGACAGGGTCTTCAGGCGGGTGTCGGCCTCGGCACGGGCGCGGGCATCGGCCATGGACGCTGCCGGTGCAGCCAGGGCGCGGCGGTATTCCTGCCGGGCCTCGCGCGTGCGGCCCAGCTTCTCGTAGGCCCGGCCGCGAAAGTAGTGGAGCTGGGGCGTGTGGGCGCCCATCGCCTCGGCCCTGGCGAAATCGGCAAGAGCCGCCTTCACGTTGCCCAGGCGCAGATGGACGATGCCACGGTCGATGCGGGCCCGGGCATCGTCGGGCCTGAGCTGCACAACGGCGGAAAGGTCGGCCAGGGCCTCGCGCTTGCGCCCCATCATCCAGTTGGCACGAGCGCGCTTCTCGTAGAGCGTGGAGCGGCCGGGGGCGAGGCGGATGGCCACATCCAGCGCATTCCTGGCCCGAGCCCACTGTTTCAGCCGCATCCAGGCCACGGCGCGGTTCTCGCGCGAGTCCACATCGTTCGGGTTGGCAAAGATGGCATCGTTGAAGGCGGCAACGGCCTCCCGCCAGCGCTTCAGGCGCATGAGGATGTTGCCCTTCTGGGCATGGAGCTCCCCGTTCCCCGGATCGGCCCTGATGGCCACCTCCAGATCCTTCAGGGCGTGTTTCAGCTTGCCGCGGAACTGCCAGACGATGGCACGCCCCAGATGCGCGCGCACATTGTGCGGATCCTTCTCGATAACCCGGGAATAGTCGGTCAGCGCGCGGTTGGCAAACCCCATGAGCAGATAGAGATCGCCGCGGGCCAGCAGAATTTCCGGATCCCCCGGCAGGTGTTTCAGTGCGGCGTCCAGATCGGCCAGCGCCTCGCGGAACTTCTTCTGCTTGATGTGGTTGGCCGCGCGCGCCGCCAGCAGGCGGGCGCGGCGCTCGCCGGCCAGGCCGCGATCGGCGAGCACCGTGTTGCAGGCGGCCAGAGCCGTCTCCACCTCGCGCTCGTGCAGGCAGACTTCTGCCTCGTCCGCCAGGGCCGGCCCCGCGAGCGGCAGCATCAGGCCCAAGATCACCATGGCCTCCACGGGGAGCCGCAACAGGAACGGGGGCCGCGGGCGGGCCAGCATGGCCGAATGCACATGGTCTGCACCGTTGCGCTTCATGGGCCGGTCTTCTCCCTGCAATCGTTCACCGGACCGGACATGGCTGTCCATGTCGGCCATTCCGCCCCTCTTGAAGCGCAGTTCGCGGCAAAAGACATTAACCTCGATCAAATTGCGGCAGGCATCCCCGCCCCCTTGGCGCGCGCATCATTCGCGCTCGACCGGACGGGCGAGAAAGGCAGGCATGGTGTCTTCGGAAAAGGCGGCGCCGTCCGAAGGGGACGCATCGGCATCGTCCCCGTTCCCCGCCTTGCCCCGGGCGTCCGGCTGCATCGGATCGCCGTCACCACCGGCCAGGCCTGCGGCAGCGGATTCGCCCGGCCCGGCACTGCCATCGGCCTTCCCCGCCTTCCTTTCGGTGGTGCCGGATGCGTCCTGCCCGGCCGCCTCGCCCTGCCGGGCCCCCTTGCGCTTGCGGCGGCGGCGACGGCGCCTCTTCCTGTGCTCGCCGGGCCGTGGCTCGGCGGAAGCGCTCTGGCGCGTCTCCTTGTCCGTCTCCGATCCCGCCTCCTCTTCGACCGTGTTCGTGCTGCCGGTGGCTTCGGTCTTCCCTGCCTGGCTCTTCGCCTTGTTCCCGGCCTTGCCCCTTGTCTTCCTGCGGCGCTTCTTCCTGCGCGTGGCAGCGGCGAGCTCTTCCTCGGAGGGAGCCTCGCCCTCCCAGGGAAGGTCCTTGCCAATCAGCTTTTCGATGGCGAGAAGTGCCTTGAAGTCCTCCGGCGTCACCAGGGTGATGGCCGTGCCCCTGCGACCGGCGCGGCCGGTGCGGCCAATGCGATGCACGTAGTCCTCCGGCGAGACGGGCACGTCGTAATTGAAGACATGGGAAACCTCCGGAATGTCCAGACCGCGTGCGGCCACGTCGGAGGCGACGAGATAGGTGATCTCGCCATCACGGAACCGCTGCAGCGTCTCCAGGCGCTCATACTGATCCATGTCGCCATGCAGGGCGCCGGCATTGTAGCCATGCCTGGCCAGCGACTTGGCAAGAATCTCCACCGTCTTCTTGCGGTTGGCGAAGATGATGGCATTCCGGGTCTCGTCCTTGCGGCCATCGATCACCTCGCGCAGTTTCGCCCGCTTCTCCTTCTCGTCCACCGGCGCCAGGACCAGCTTCTGGTCGATGGTCTCGGCGGTGGAGGAAGGCGGCTGGGCCTGCACCGTCACCGGCATGTGCAGGAAGCGTGCGGTGAGCTGCTCGATCTCGGCAGGCATGGTGGCGGAGAAGAAGAGCGTCTGCCGCGTCACCGGCAGGAGCTTCACGATGCGCTCGATGTCCGGGATGAAGCCCATGTCCAGCATGCGATCGGCCTCGTCGATGACGAGGACCTCGATGCCGGTGAGCAGCAGCTTGCCGCGCTCGAAATGATCCAGCAGACGCCCCGGCGTGGCGATGATCACATCCGCTCCGCGGTCGATGATGCGCGACTGCTCCTCGAAGGAGACACCGCCGATGAGCAGGGCGATCTTCAGTCGATGATACCTGCCCAGCGTCTGCAGGGCCTCGTGCACCTGTGCGGCAAGCTCGCGCGTGGGCTCCAGAATGAGCATACGGGGCATGCGCGCCCGTGCCCGTCCACGTTCCAGCCGCACCAGCATGGGCAGCACGAAGGCCGCCGTCTTGCCCGAGCCCGTCTGGGCCAGACCCAGCACGTCCCTGCCTTCGAGCGCCGGCGGAATGGCCTGTTTCTGGATCTCCGTCGGCGCCGTGTAGCCGGCGTCGGCCACGGCCTTGAGAACCTTCTCGCTCAGTCCCAGTTCTTCAAATGTCATGTGATCCTTCTGTCTCTTGCTCGAACGCCCCGTTCCCGGCCCCTGCCCCCTCTGGTGCTTCGCTCCGATTGCCCGCGCCACAGCCCCGGCACGAGCGGACGCGAACAGGCATCGGGCTTGGGTGGAAAATCCCGGTTTCTTGCTGCCGGCCCGTCCGAGCTGCCGGCCGATGCATCATCAGGAGACCTGTGACAGGTGGCGAGGATGATCGTGCGCGCTGTGCCCTTTCGCTTCGCATGTGCGGCACGCGATGCCGGAGCCGATCCGCTGATGGCCACCTGACAGCCACCCCGGGCGCCGGCCGGCGCCCCCGTCACCAGCATGTCGCAACCGGCGTCGGCAGGGCCTTCCCCTGCTTTCTGTCCGGGAACTTAGGGGGAAAATGTCCGGTGTCAAGCATTTGTGGGCAGCCGGCACGGCGCTGTGCATGCCGCCATCCCGCCAATCGGCAGGTTGACCGCAGCGGCGCCTGCAGGCATTCCTCAATCCGCAGGGCACGGCCCGATGCCCGGGCCGTATGTGCGGCGGACGCAGCAAGCCAGGAGAGCAGGGATGACGAGCGAGCACGAGCGGCAGACGGATGTCCCCGGCCAGGTGCCGGCCCGTGCGGCAGACATGGCAGATCCACGGGTGCGGCGGCTGCACGAGATCATTGCGAAGGAATCGCTCATGACCGGCGATTTCGTGCTCTCCTCCGGCCGGCGCTCACGCTATCTCTTCCAGCTCCGACAGACCGTCCTGCACCCGGAAGGCGCCTCCATCATCGGCGGCCTGATCGTGGATTTCATGCGCCGGAGGGGCCTGTCCTGTCTGGGCGGGCTGGAGATGGGCGCGGTGCCCGTGGTCACCGCGGCAGCCGTGCGCAGCCACGATCTCGGCCATCCGGTGGCCGCCTTCTTCGCCCGCAAGCAGGCCAAGGCGCATGGCGCGAAAGAGCGCATCGACGGCCATCTGACGGAAGGGGCCGAAATCCTGGTGGTGGACGACGTGAGCACAACCGGTGGCTCCATTCTCAAGGCCCTGGAGGCCATCCGCGATTCGGGTCTCGCGGTGACCTGCCGGCATGCCCTCACCATCGTCGACCGCGAGGAAGGCGCCACGGCCGCGCTGGCAGAGGCCGGCATCGTGCTCCATTCCATCTTGCGAAAGAGCGACTTCGAGATCCCTGTTTGACGCGCGGATCCCCCTGCCCTACCCTCTGGCAGTGTTGGCTCCGGTCCCTGCGTGCAGGGGCACGTGGGGGGTGTGTGCGGGCCTGCCGGCGCGCGTGTGTGCAAGCAACCGACCAGGGGGAGAGTGAACCATGGGTGGCATGGGCGAAATGGGCGCCATGCACGCCACGCTGGGCTTTCAGGGTGTGGGCCTGTTCATGGCCATCGTCATTGGCGGCCTGGCCGGTTTCATTGCCGAGAAGATCACGAAATCGGATCACGGCCTGTTCACCAACATATTCCTTGGCATTGCCGGTGCCCTGTTCCTGAAGTTCGTGCTGAACCTGCTGGGCGTGCGGCTGATGTTCGCCGGCTGGTTCTTCGGCAACCTGATCGTGGCCACTGCCGGCGCGGTGATCCTCATCCTGCTGTGGCGGGCCCTCAAGGGACGCTCGGCATGAACCCGCACGGGCCGGTCAGAGGCCTGCCAGCCATCCGGCTTGACTTCGCGCAAGGCCGATCATCCGTGATCGGGGCATGATCCACGCCAGTTTCCCGAAGACTGCTCCGGAAGTCCCGGAGGCGTGCAAGGGAGGCCTGGCACCATGGAGCATCTGGCAGAAGTCATCATTGTCGGCATCCTCATCCTGGCCTTTCTGCGGCTGGCCACGGGCATCGTAGTCGGCCTCGTGGCCGCGCGGCGGCCGAAGCCGGGGCGCACGCGACTGGGGCACGTGATGGCCGGCATCGTCGGTGCGGTGATCATTCCCGTGGGCGTGGAGGCCGTTATCGGCACGCCTGTGGGGCTCGTCGCCCAGCTCGTGAAGGGCTGGATCCCCGTGATGCAGCTGCTGGCCTACATCGTCGGCTTTTCGGCAGCAGGCGCCATGCTGGCCGTGTGGATCTACCGCAACGTGCGGGTCGACTCCGGAGCGCCTGCCCCACCCCAGACCCGATCGAAGCCCGAATGACGCCCCATTCCCTCTCCGCCACCTCCGGGCCGTCCTGCAGGGCCTTGAATGCATCCGACCCGCAACCACATCCTTGAGACAGACGAGGCATTTCCGCCCACGGGTGGGAGCATGCCCTGCCGCCCCGGGCGTGTCAGGACAGGGAGCAGGAAGCCATGCCAGGCATTCGTCCGCCCGCGGTTGCGGGTCTGTTCTATCCCGCCGATCCGGAGGAACTCGAATCCTACGTGCGCGCCTCGCTGGCGGACGCCGCGCAGGATGTGCCGTCGCTCGCCAACGTGAAGGCCGTGGTGGCGCCCCATGCGGGCTATGTCTATTCCGGGCCCGTTGCCGCCCGTGCCTTTGCGGCCCTGGCGCAGGCCGCGCGCGATCGCGACATCCACCGCATCGTGCTCATGGGGCCGGCGCACACGGTGCCGCTGATCGGCATCGCGGCACCGGGATGGGAGGGATTCGCCACGCCCCTGGGCGTGGTGCCGGTGGATGTGCAGGCCCGTGAGGCCGTGACCCGCCTGCCTTTCGTGCGCATCGACAACGTGCCCCATGCGCGGGAGCATGCGCTGGAGGTGGAGCTGCCCTTCCTGCAGGTGCTGTTCCCCGAGGTGCCGGTGCTGCCGCTGGTGGTGGGCGAGACCGCACCGGAAGAGGTGGCCGCGCTCATGGACATGCTGGATGACGGGCACACGCTGTTCGTGATCTCATCGGACCTGTCGCATTACGAGCCCTATGACGCGGCGCGCCGGCATGATGCAGCCACGGCGCAGCGCATCGCGGCGCTGGATCATGTCCATCTGGGCCCGGAGGATGCCTGCGGCGTGCGTCCTCTCTCCGGCCTGCTCCACGAGGCCCGGCGCCGGGGATGGCGGCCGCATCTGCTGGATCTGCGCAATTCCGGCGACACGGCCGGCGATCCCTCCCGCGTGGTCGGCTATGGTGCCTGGGCCTTCGCGGCGTGAGGCGTCGAACGTGAAGAAAAGTATTTCCAGCCTGTCGAGCAGGCGGGAAAACCTTTTCTTCGGAAAAAACAATGCGTCCTGCTGGCTTGGGCCGACCCTGTGCCAGCAGGACAGCATTTCTGGCTCAAGTGAATCGCAAGGTTCTGACGATACATCGTCAGAACCTTGCGATTCACAGTCATCCAACATCCGCATAGTTCTTTCAACTCAATGCCTTGTCTATACTTCACATGCGGCTCGCGGCATGAGCGGAAGAGGAGAAAAGGCCTTCCCGCTCAACTCCTGTTGCCTGCATCGGCTCGTGCGCCCCTTCAGGCGGCAGAGCGACGGGCGAGCTGTTCGCGCACCATCGCCAGCGCCTCGCGCAGCACCTCGATGCCGGCCCCGTCCTTCACGGCGTTTTCGGAAATGTGGCGGCGATAGAGACGGGCTCCGGGCATGCCGTGAAAGATTCCCAGCGTGTGTCTGACCACGGCGTGCAGGGGCACCCCCTTTTCCAGCTGCGCCTCCACATAGGGGAGAAAGCGCTCCATGGCCTGAAGCGGCGAAGTCACAGAAGCGGTTTCGCCAAAGAGACCCGCATCCACCTGCGCCAGCAGCCACGGCGTGTAGTAGGCGGCACGACCGACCATGACACCATCCACGCGCGCCAGCTCGTTCCGGCAGTCCTCGATGGTGGCCAGCTCGCCGTTGATCACGATCTCCAGATCCGGCCGACGGCTCTTCAGGCGATGCACACGGGCACGGTTGAGTGGCGGCTTCTCGCGGTTCTCCTTCGGTGAGAGCCCCTGCAGCCAGGCCTTGCGGGCATGGACCACGAAGGTGGTCACACCGGCATCGGCCACCATGTCGACGAAGCGATCCAGATCGGCATCCGTATCCATCTCGTCCACGCCGATGCGGCACTTCACGGTGACGGGAATGTCCACGGCCTTCCTCATGGCCCGGACGCAGGCGGCCACCGTCTCCGGCTCCTTCATGAGCACGGCGCCGAACCGGCCCCTCTGCACGCGATCGGAGGGACAGCCGACATTGATGTTGATGGCATCGTACCCCCACTCGGCGCAGATGCGGGCCGCTTCGGCCATTCTTTCCGGCTCCGCGCCGCCCAGCTGCACCACCACGGGATGCTCCTGGGGGGAGAATCCGAGCAGGCGCTCCCGATCACCATGAATCACGGCATCGGCCGTGACCATCTCCGTATAGAGCACGGCCCGGCGCGAGAGGATGCGATGGAAGAACCGGCAATGCCGATCCGTCCACTCCATCATGGGCGCCACGGAGAAGGTCTTCTCGAAATTCGTCATGGATGGGGCTCCGGCTTACCGGCTTATACGCATTCTGCTGTCCCGACCCCGATCGCGCGGTGTGGCCAAGGGCGTGCTCGTCTTCCAAGCACGGGCACACGGCTGTCACAAGAGGGCCAGAGGCCCGCTTTCCGCCCACCGGCAGGGCATGCTTCCCGTCCCACCGCCTTTTCCGGCAACCTTGCGCCCTCATCTGGCCTCGGCCGCCTGTCGGCGCAAGACCTCGACGATCCGCCGGCGTGCGGGTGGCATTTCGAGACCGCGGGGAGCAAGGATGCGTCGAGCAATGAAATGACCGGTCAGCGTCAGGGCATCGGCCAGATCGGCCGGACCGGGCTGCCCGGTGGCCGGCTGCGGATTGTCCGACGTGTGGCGCTCCCCCTGCCCCGCGGCCAGAAAGGCCGGCAGGGGGAGCAGGCGATCCGCCCAGGGACGGCCGGCTTCCAGGGAAGCGGCGCGGCCCGTCCTGGGCGAGACCCAGGCGAGCGGACCGCTGCCGCCCAGGGCACAGGACGAAAGATCAAGGCCATAGCCCATGGTGGCCAGAAGATGCAGCTCCAATCGGGCCAGCAGGGCCGGCCAGGCCGACAGGTCCGCCTCGGCAAGGTGGGTCAGCACGACCATGGCGGCCTCGAACACGGACGGAGCCGGCTCGCGTTCGGGCAGTAGGTGCAGGTCGAACAGCAGCAGCGACAGTCCCTCCAGCGCCAGGGCATCGGCCAGTGGCGGCAGGGGCGCGCCCGGCAGCGGCTCCAGTTGCATGTGTCCCAGCTGATCGGCCAGGCGCGCCCGCCAGCGGGCCTGCACACAACGGCCGGGCTGCACGAAAGACCGGTTGCGGCGGCTGCGAGCCCCCCGCCCCAGCCCACGCCAGCGGCCATGGGCGCGGGCAAGGACCTCGACCACCGCCGAGGTTTCGCCATGGGGACGCAATCCCAGAATGATGGCCTCGTCCGTCCATTCCATGGGTGTGGATGCTCCTGGTGCAGGTTGTGCATCTGTGGTTTCAGGGGCCATCAACCTTCCGTCAACCCTGCATGGGACAAATGCTTGCTGCTGCCCCGGATCCGTGATTTTTCCCGCACATGCCGGGCCCCTGACGGGTTGCAGTTGCAGCGGCTTGTCTGCCTTTTCTGCCGCCCCTTGTCCGAAAGGGCGAATGGGCATCCTGAAATTCTGATTCAAGACCTTCACACGCGGATTCAAGTGGTTCGGAAAGCGATTCCGGAACCTCCTTCAACTCTCTGATCTTTCAGCCAATTCCGACAATTCCTCAAGCAGTGATTCCAGTTCCGTCTCGGCATGGCAGCGAATGCCGGCGGCGCGCAGGGCCGCGGTGGTCACGCCGCAGCCCGGGCGCAGGGTGCCGGTGTGGGTGCCGTCATGGATGGCCGTGCAGCCACAGGAGGGGCTGTTCTCCTTCAGCAGGGCCAGACGGCAGCCATGGGTGTGGGCCATCCTCACGGCCTTCCGCGCCCCCTTCACGAAGGCTTCGGTCACGTCCCGGCCTTGCCGGGTGCAGACGCGGGCACGGCCGTCGTGGACATCCTCACCGCTGCCGCCAGTGATTTCCGCTGGTGGGCGCGGCGTGGGCAGGCCGCCGGCCTGCTCGGGACAGACAGGAACGAGCTCGGCCCGTTCACGCAGGCGTTTCAGCGCGGCTTCCGGCAACGGCTTCGCATGGCCGTCAAAGCGCACCGGATCGCCCAGCAGGCAGCGGGAGACGAGCACCCGGGGGCGTTCTTCCCTTCGGTCGGCTGGCGCGATCTTCTCCTCTTCCCTGTCGTGCCTTTCGAGCGCCTGTTCGTCGGGCATGGGATCCCCCTCTCTGCCATTGCAGGATGCGGCCGACGATTCATCCTGGCAAGGGAGACGGCTCCCCTTTCCCCGTGCTCCCGGATTGCAGGATGGATCCTGCGGGGTTGACGGATACACGGCATGCCGTCATGCCCCTGTCACATGAATGGCGATGTGGACATGCTGCTCATGAGCCTGATGTTCCTTGTCGGCGTGCTGGCCGGGTTCGTGGACGCCATTGCCGGCGGCGGCGGACTGATCGCCCTGCCGGCGCTGCTGGCTGCAGGCGTGCCACCGCACGAGGCGCTGGCCACCAACAAGCTGCAGAGCAGTTTCGGCAGCTTCACCGCCGCGATCAACTATGCCCGCCATGGTCTGGTGCGCGCACGCCATGTCCTCACGGGAATCGCCTTCACGCTGGCGGGCGCGGCCCTGGGCGCTCGGGCCGTGCAGCTGTTTCCGGCCGGATGGCTCAGGGATGTGGTCATCGGCCTGCTGATTGCCATGCTTATCTACACCCTGGCCCGTCCGCAGACAGGCCTGACACCGGGAAGGGAGCGACTCTCCGGCCATCTGTTTCATGTCCTTTCCGGTCTCGTCCTGGGGTTCTACGATGGCTTTTTCGGGCCCGGCACGGGCAGTTTCTGGACCATGGCGCTGGTGCTGCTGCTGGGACTGGACCTGAAGGCAGCCACGGCCCGCACGAAAATCTTCAATTTCACGAGCAACATGGTGGCGCTTGTGGTATTCGTCCAGGCGAAACTGGTGATCTGGCCGCTGGGGCTGGCCATGGGCGCCGGACAAATGCTGGGGGCGCTTGCCGGTTCCGGTCTGGTGAAACGTCGGGACGTGGCGCTCATCCGCCCCGTCTTCCTGATGGTGGTGGCGGCCACGATCCTGAAACTGCTGTGGGATCGTCTGACGGGATGACCATGGGGGCGCACAGGATTTCCTTCCAGGGCAAGACAGGGGGTTCAGGCTGTGGGCAGCATGTGTTCATCCCCCTGTTGCTGATGGCTCTGGTGCTGGCGCTGGTTTCCACCGCCGCGCCGAATCCTCTCCGGGCACAAGAGATCGCGCCGCCTCGGGCGCAAGAACCGACGAAAGCCGGGGGCAAACCGGGCCCCCCTTCCCCTGCCCTCGACCAGGCACCTCGGAAAGGGCCTCCGGAAAAACCGCTGAAGGTGCTCACCAAGGTGATTCCGCCATTCGTCATCCAGCAGCACGACGGGGCATTGCAGGGCTTCTCCATCGACATCTGGCAGGCCGTGAGCCAGCGGCTGGGCCGGCCCAGCGAAATCGTGCTGCTGCCCTCGCTCAAGGTGATGCTGGAGGATGTGCGGAGAGGCGCCGGCGATGCCGCGATCGCCGCCATCACCATCACGGCGCAGCGCGAGCAAGTGCTGGATTTCTCCTATCCCTACTTCCGTTCCGGACTGCAGATCATGGTGCGGGTCGATCAGGGCAGCGTGCTGTCACAGGCCCTGGGCGTGCTGAAAGGCATGCTCGCCTCGCGCAGCTTCCAGATGGCGCTGATGGGCCTGGGTGTGCTGGTGCTCATCACGGCACACGTCATCTGGCTGGTGGAGCGCCGCAGGAATCCGGATTTCTGCCGGCGCTATCCGCTGGGGCTGTGGGATGCGGTCTACTGGACCCTCGTGACCATCTCCACCGTCGGCTACGGCGACAAGACGCCCAAGACCCACGCGGGCAAGGCCATCGCGCTCGTGCTCATCGTCTTCGGCTACATCGCCTTTGCCTGGTTCACGGCCACCATCACCTCCGCCATCACGGTGAGCAAGCTGGCAGGTGCCATCAACGGCCCGCAGGATCTGCCGGGCAAACGCGTGGCCACGGTGCGCAATTCCACCTCCGAGACCTTCCTGCGGCGCATTCCCGGCGTGCGGGTGCAGCTGTTCGACCGTATCGAAGATGCCTATGCCATGCTGGAGGCCGGGCGGGTGGATGCCGTGGTCTATGACTTTCCGGTGCTGTCGCACCATGTGGTGAACGGCGGCAAGGGCAAGGTGCGCCTGGTGGGCCCCGTCTTTCAGCACGAGCCCTATGGCATTGCCTTTCCCGAGGGCAGCCCCTTGCGCGAAAAGGCCAACCGGGCACTGCTGCAGATTCTGGAAAGCGGCGAATACGAACGCATCTACATCAAGTGGTTCGGCGCGCCCCCGCAGTGATCCTCGAAAGACGCTTCGCAACGAGTGGCGCCAGCGGGTGGGTGAAAGGGTGCCAAGGGAAGGGGGCGCTCTTTCCGTGCCATGATGGCACAGGACGGTAACCTTTTCTTAAGCGCCCGTGTTTCTGTCCATTTACCGACACGGGAAAGTGGTGGAAAATGAACACGACATCAGGGGGCCGCGGATGGCTCCCGGAAGGGACCTGAGACAGCACGGAGGTCTCCCGCAGACATCCGTGCACTGGCCCGTCCGCCGTCTGCCGCTTACCCTTGCCCCCATGCGCGTGCAGCGTGCGGACGGGCCGCCAGGCCTTTCGGCTTTGCCCGTCCGCAACCTCTGCCCGATGCGCCGCAAGATTCCCCTTTCTCCATGCGGATTCGCCCCCTTCCCGGGGCCGGATCGGATGAATGCCTGCGGGAGAACGCCCGGTTTCAGGCCTCCTTCAGGCCCAAGGCGGCAAGGAGTGCGGACTGATCCGGCGTGGCCGCCGTGACGATGCGGCCCGTGACGCCAGACGGCATGGCCTCCAGCAGCGCGTTGCGCACGTTTTCCGACAGACAGGCATAATCGAGGCGGGCGGCCGCTTGCGCCAGCCCTTCGGCCCGGGTCGCATCGGCCCAGATGCGGGCGGTGCGAGGGGAAAAGAGCGTGACCCAGCCGGGCCGGGACTGCCGCAAATGGGCGCGCACCTCGGGCGACAGGGCTCGCGCCGGCACGGCCTCGTAGAGCACGGCGCGATGAACATTGAAGCCGGCGCGGGCAAGCTCCCCTTCCAGATCGCCGCGGGTAACGGCACCTGATGCATAGAGAATGACGCCACTGCTCGGGTCCATGCGGGTGCGGATGGTGGCGATCACGCCGGAAACATCGCCCCGTTCCGCGCGCAGGATGTGTTCAAAACCGGCTTCCCGGGCGGCGCGCTCCGAAGCGGGGCCGACGACCACGGCCGTGGCTGCCCTCAGCCGCGCCATGGCAGGCAGGCGGGCAAGCGCGCGGGCGCCATTGGCAGAGGTGATGGCCACGGCCTGCACAGGCCCTTCGGGTATCTCCGCTTCTTCCGCCTCACGAAAGCGGATCTCCAGCATGGGCGCGAACAGCACCCGGCAGCCGGCCGTCTGCAGTTCGCGGATGAGACTGGCGGCATCCTCCGGCGGGCGGGTAACGATGACCGTCGTCATCGGGAGCCTCCTTTGTGCGGGCGGATTTCGCAAGCGGCCTTGCCGGTGAGGCTGCCGCAAGGGGCATGGCTGTCAAGTCCGGCCTGCTCAGACAAGCGGCATCAGCGACCGGGAATGAGGCCGGCGGCATCGATGGCATATATGCCGAGAATGAGCAGCAGAAGGAAGACGAGCGTGGCGGAAAAGCCCGTGCGCCAGTGCGCCGGTGCGGCGCGCAGGTTGAGATAGACCATGAGGATCGTGCGCGCCTTGGCCCAGGTGATGAGCAGGAGAATGCTCGTCCAGACGAGGCCGAGAGAGGCGGCGGTGGTGACGCGGCCGGCGATCATGGTGCCGATGGTAAGCACCATGAGCAGGGCCCATGCCCGGATCAGCAGGGAGACCGTGGGCAGGCGGGAACGTTCCCCGGCAGGAAGAGCGGCATCCGGCCCCCTGGCCGCCGTCCCGTCCTTCCGCTCCGTTGTGCCGTCCATGGCGCGCATGATGTCCGTTCTCCCGCATTGCCGCCTGCAGCCCATCAGCGCAGAAGATAGACCACGGGGAAGAGAATCACCCAGATGAGATCCACCATGTGCCAGAAGGAGGCGCCGGTTTCGAGATTGTCCAGCGAATGCTGCCAGGCCACGATGAGCAGGATGACGATGCCCATGACCACATGGAGGGCATGAAAGCCGGTGAGCAGGTAGTAGAGCGTGAAGAAGGTGTTGGTGTCGATGGTGTGGCCGGCAGCCAGCTCCCGGGAATATTCCACCCCCTTCACGCCCAGGAAGACAAGCCCCAGCAGCACGGCCAGGGCCACATGCCGGCGCATGGCAGGGGTGCGACCCTCGGCCTCGGCCCGCACGGCCAGTGCGGCAAAGAGGCCGGAAGTGACCAGCACCATGGTGTTGATGGCGCCGGCGAGGCGATCGAGCGTATCCTGGGACGTGCGAAAGGTCTCCGGATCGAGAATGAAGGCCACGGCAAAGCCGGCAAAGCCGGCCCCGAAAACGGCAATCTCGGAAATGATGAGCAGCCAGATCATGGGGTTGCCGGGCAGCTCCGACAGCGGCCCCCAGTCCTCGTCCAGAGATGCGGCTGCCCGTTCCTGCTCACTCATGCCCAGGCTCCCCCGCTCGTGCTTGCTTCCGTCGATGCGCCCTTTCTCCGGCCCGGTTTTTCCGGGAACCGGCTGGACAGGTCGGCAGAACGATTGCGAGTAATCGATTGCCTGTCATTTATGGCACGGGTGTGGGGTTTCACCTTGATCTTGGTCAGGTGTCGGCTGCCCCTCTGCCGCATGAACAGGGCCATCGCGCCCGGGTTTGCCTGATCACACGATATTTCCCTGGTCAGGAGATGCCCCCGCGGCGATTTTGCCATTGGCGCTCTTGTGCCATTCTTTCGCGCTTCAGGTGACCAGGTGGCGATACAGACGGGGCAACGCCGCGGTGAGGCGGGCGGGACGGGAGACGATGGCGTAGGCGTTGCGGCCGAAAATGTAAGGAAAATAGGCCTGTGCCTTCGAATCGATGGTCACGCCGAAGACACGCAACCCCTCGCGACGGGCTTCCATGATGGCGCGGGCGGTATCCTCCACGCCGTAGCGGCCCTCGTAGTGGTCCAGATCGTTGGGCTTGCCGTCGGTGATCACGAGAAGCAGGCGGCGGGCGTTCGGGCGCGCCTTCAGCACCTGCGTCACGTGGCGGATGGCCGCGCCGAGGCGGGTGTAAAAGCCGGGGCGCAGGGCGGCGATCCGGCTGTGCACGGCACTCGAGCGGGGCTCGTCGAAGTCCTTGATGACGTTCACATGGACGCGCTTGCGACGGATCGAGGAAAAGGCATAGATGGCATGGTCATCGCCGCAGGCCGCCAGCCCTTCGGTGAGTGCGGTGAGCGCCTCGCGGGCGATGTCGATGACCTGGCGGCCCTCGACCCAGCTTTCGGTGGAACGGGAAGTGTCGAACAGCACGGCGACGGCGAGATCCCGGGAGATCTCGCGGGCCTGCAGGTAGACGCGGTCCGAGCCCTCGCCGTGGGCCGCAAGGTCGGTGATGGAGCGCACGAGGGCATCGGTGTCGAAATCCGTGCCGTCCATCTGCCGGCGCAGGATCTCGCGCCTGGGCCTCAAGGCCTCGAACTGGCGCTTCACGGCGCGGATGCGGCGGCGGGTGGCCGCGTCCGGGCGCCAGGGCGCGCGGGCACCCGTGTCCGCTACCTTCGCCTCGTCGGCAGTGCGCACCAGCACGCGGCAGTGATCGGGCAGATAGTCGCGCTTGCGGTAGTCCCATTCCGGATAGACGTATTCCGCCGCCAGGCGCTCGGCCTCGATGTCCTCGGGCGAAAGATCGAGATCGAAACGCAGCTTCGTCTTCGGCTTCTTCCTGACATCCACGAGCGCGATCTCGTCGAGACCGTCGCGGGCCTTGCGGGCATTCTCCTCGCTGTCCTCGTCATCCACGAGGCGATCGAGATTGAAGAACTCGGCCAGGGCCAGGATGTGCTCGAAACGGTTGAGAATGAGCGGGTCCTTCTTCTCCGTTTCGTCGGCGCGGCGGCGGCGGCCGCGATAGCTGCGATCCGGGGCCTCCTCGTCCTGCCGCCCGGCCCCCTCGCCCGCATCCCCGCGTTCGGGCGAGCAGGTGCGTTCGGGACGCGGCAAGGCATCGCCCCACAGGGGCACGGGCAGAAAGGGACGATACTTCGGGGGAGCCATGAGGTCCGCAAGTGGTGCGTCCTCGTCCAGCACGGCGGCAAGCACGGGATTCTCCGCCGGCACCTCGGCGCGTGCGCCCTGGGCCCCTTCCTGCAGCAGCCAGCGGATGGCCGCCTCCACTGCCGCCTCTGCCGGCGGCAGGCGACGGGCCGGACGGACATCGAGCACGGCCCGGCAGAGGCGAGCGTGGCGCGCCCCCAGCCCCGGGGCCAGAGACAGGGTGCGCTGCACGCTGCGGCGCGCAAAACGCAGGGCCTCGATGTCCGCCTGCAGGGGATCACGCGCCGGCCTTGGCCATTCACCCTGCACGGCAGCGGCCCAGGCGGTAAGCCAGTAGTAGAGATCCCGGTTCAAGTCGCGTTCGGGCAACACGTCCAGCACGTCAGGCAGCAGCAGGGTGTCGCCGTCGATGCGCGCGCGTGGCACCTGCCAGGTGTCGTGCCCCAGGCGATGGAAGAGGCCGAGACGCGTGGTGGTGGTGACGGGCGTGGTGGCCTTCAGATCGATGCCGGGATCGCCGCCAAGCGTGCGGAAAAACACCCCGAGGCGCCCCTGCATGTCGGCAAAGTCCACCGCCGCCGCCTCCCAGCGCGGCAGATCGGTGGGGCGGCTGATGAGGCGGTCCCAGAGTCTGCCGATGGTTTCCTCGGGCTCGAAGATGCTGAAGCCCATGGCTCCTGTCCCCTTTCCGCCGCTTTCATCTTCCGCCTTTCCGCACCCCTTCAGCCGACGATGGCGGCCACCGCCTCGCGCAGGCCGGCCTTGACGTCCTCGTCATCGGAGAGCGGCTCGATGAGGGCGGCCTCGATGGCCTCCTCCATCCTCACACCGTCGGCAACGAGGCTGCCGCAATAGATGACCAGGCGGGTGGAGGCGCCCTCCTCCAGGTCGTAATCCTTGAGCGAACGCAGGCGGCGGGCCAGGCGCACGAGCAGGCGGGCGCGGTTCTCGTCCAGGCCAGTCTCGCGCATGACCACCTCGGTCTCCACGTCCTGCGGCGGATAGTCGAAGGAGAGGGCCAGGAAGCGCTGACGGGTGGAGGGTTTCAGGCTCTTGAGAATGTTCTGGTAGCCGGGGTTGTAGGAGATGACGAGCATGAAATCATCTGGCGCCTCCAGCGTCTCGCCGGTGCGCTCCAGCGGCAGGATGCGGCGGTCATCGGTGAGCGGATGGAGCACGACGGTGACGTCCTTGCGGGCCTCCACGACCTCGTCCAGATAGCAGATGCCGCCCTCGCGAACGGCACGGGTGAGCGGGCCGTCCACCCAGACGGTCTCGCCGCCTCTCAGCAGATAGCGGCCGGTGAGATCGGCGGCGGTGAGGTCGTCATGGCAGGCCACGGTATACAATGGCAGACCGAGGCGCGCGGCCATGTGGGCCACGAAACGTGTCTTGCCGCAGCCGGTGGGTCCCTTCAGCAGCAGTGGCAGCTTCAGCCGGTAGGCCTTCTCGAAGATCTCGCATTCGTTGCCCACGGGGCGATAGAAGGGCATGTCTCCGCCCTGCCCCATTGCCCCTGCAGGGGCAGATGCCGTGAGCTGCTGCATGTGCCGGATCCTCCTTCCCCTTTGCCCTGACGATGACATTGCCGTTTCCATGCGGCTGCCCGCATTCCATGGCGGGGAGACGTCCCCTTCGGCATCTCCGTCACGGGCATACCATGGGAAGCCGCGCCGGATCTTGACGCATGTCATGTTCGAGCATGGCGCGCCACGGATCCCGGACTGCGGAAAGGACGTCGGCGCGTGTTTCCCGTAACCGTGCAAAGGATGAGGGCCCGGCCGTGCGGCCGGGCCCTGATTGGCGGTGTCACGGCATTCGCTCCTGTCCGTGCCGTGTTCACTCGGCCGGGTGCGCGGCCGGAGAGATGACCTCCTTCTCGCGGGGCACGAAGACCGAGTAGAGATAGAGGCCCACGGCAAGGAGCACCACCACGCCGGCACCCTCGCGGAAGAGGTAGAAGAGCGTGAGCTCGTCCTGCACGTCCATGAAGTTCTCGCCCCGGACGCGCTGCAGATGCGTCTGCACCGCGCCGGCGAAGGTGAGGGCGAAGGTGATGAAGGCCATGGCGCCGCTCATCGTCCAGAAGGAGATCATGTTGAGCACCTGGTTGTAGGGCTCACGGCCCAGCAGCTTGGGCATGGCGTAGGTGATGAAGGCCAGGTTGATGCAGACATAGGCGCCATAGAAGGCCAGGTGACCATGGGACATGGTGACCTGCGTGCCGTGGGTGTAGTAGTTCACCGGCGCCAGCGTGTGCAGGAAGCCCCAGATGCCGGCCCCGAAGAAGGCAAGCACGGCGCAGCCCAGCGTCCACAGCAGCGCGGCCTTGTTGGGATGTTCGCGCTGGCCCTTCCAGACCATGGTGAAGACAAAGAGCACCATGGCGAAGAAGGGAATCACCTCCAGCGAGGAGAACACCGAGCCGATCCACTGCCAGTAGGCCGGCGTGCCGATCCAGTAATAGTGGTGGCCGGTGCCGAGAATGCCGGTGAAGAGGGACAGGGCCGCCAGCCCGTAGATCCACTTCTCCACCATCTCGCGGTCGACGCCGGCGAGCTTCAGCATCAGGAAGGCCAGCACGGCGGCCATCACCAGCTCCCAGACGCCTTCCACCCAGAGGTGGACGATCCACCACCAGAACATCTTGTCAAGCGACAGGTTGTCCGGGTTGTAGAAGGCGAACAGGAAGAAGATGGCAATGCCCCACAGGCCGAGCAGGAGCACGTTGGCCACGGCCGTCTTGCGCCCCTTCAGCACCGTCATGGTAATGTTGTAGAGGAAGATGAGCGCGGCCACGACGATGCCGAGCTGCACCCACACGGGCTGCTCGATGAACTCGCGTCCCTGCTTGCCAAGAAACGGGTTGCCGTGGAACAGGTCGAAGAGGTAGGTCACCACCACTCCGGCCGTGCCCAGCACCAGTATGGCCAGCTGCACATAGGCCAGGGTGGGATTCTCGATCTCGCGTTCGGCCTCTTCGGGAATGATGTAGTAGGCCATGCCGAAGAAGCCGGTGAGCAGCCACACGATGAGCGAATTCGTGTGCAGCATGCGGAGAATGTTGAACGGCAGCACCTCCGCCAGGAAGTTCGGGTTCAGGTAGATGTAGCCGATGATCACGCCCATGAGCACCTGCACCACGAACAGCACCATGGCGAAGGCGAAATAGGCCAGGGCGATCTTCTGGGATTGATACTTCATCTCGGGTCCTCCCCCCTCATCGAATCTCTTGGGGTGCACTGCGCCCGAAGGCCGCCGGAACCTGCCGGCCGTGCGGGCCAGGATGACGGCGCCTCACGTCAGCCGGCAAGATTGGGCGGCCAGTTCTGGGTATTGATCTTGCTCGTCCACTCGAAGAAGTCGACGAGGTCGTTCAGCTGCTGGTCCGTCAGATCGAAATGCGGCATCTGGCGCCGACCCTCCACACCGGTGGGCATGGACTTGATCCAGGTGATGATGGCCTCGCGCGCCGCCTGGGGATCGTTGTCGTTGTTGGCCAGATAACGCTTCCAGACATTGCCCAGCTCCGGCGCATAGTAGGCCCCCTCGCCCAGAAGCGTGTGACAGTCGATGCAGGCATTCTCTTCCCACACCTTCTTGCCGCGCACTACCGATTCCGTCAGTGGCGGCGTGGATTCGTTCACGATGTAGCTGTAACTGTGCGCAACCAGGGCGACGAACACGACAAAGAAGAAAATCGTGCCGCCGAAGAAGATGTTGCGTGCCGTGGATTTCGTCTGCATGACCGCTTCCCCTCATTGAACGTGGGCTAGCGTCTTACATTAAGAAGCGGCCATCTTGCGCCGCCTTGACCATTGTCAAGATTCGTCTTCGCCTGTCGGGGCCCATGGCTGTCGTGCCGTGACGCGGCAGCCAAGCAGAACCGTCACGGGGCGTCACCGGAGAAATACAAAGCAAATCGTTTTCTTGATTCAGATCAGAAAAAGACCTTATCCCGGAGCAGGCAGGTCAGGATTTTATTAAGACAGTTCTCACGGAGGCTTGATGAAAGTCAAACGCCACTTGTGGTGGCTTGTCTAGAGTTTCCGGCGTGGGCAACCGAGCAATCCAAGCCAGAGGGACATCATGAAAAAGCTGCTAGCCAGTGCGTCTCTCCTCGGGCTCGCGGCGGGCGCCGCGATGCTCGCGGGAACGGCGGGCATGGCCTCGGCAGAGGAGGTCAAGCTCTCGCCGGAGGAGTTCGAGAAGGCCAAGACACTCTACTTCCAGCGCTGCGCCGGATGCCACGGCGTGTTGCGCAAGGGCGCCACGGGCAAGAACCTGGAGCCCAAGAACACCCGCAAGCTGGGCACCAAGAAGCTGGCGCGCATCATCTCCGAAGGCACGGACGGGGGCATGAACCCGTTCAACGACATCTTCACCAAGGACGAGATCCTGCTGCTGGCCAAGTACATCCAGCTGCCGCCGCCCAAGCCGCCGGAGATGTCGCTGGCCATGATGCAGAAGGCCACCAAGGTCTACGTGGATCCGAAGGACTATCCCGACAAGCCGCTGCACGGCCGCAACTGGGAGAACTTCTTCATCGTCATCGAGCGCGACGTCGGCAAGGTGGCGGTGGTGGATGGCGACACCAAGGAGATCGTCACCCACATCAACACCGGCTATGCCGTGCACGTGATGAAATCGGCCGAGCATCACAAGATCGACAAGACCAAGTATCCCGGCCGGTTCTGGTACACCATGGGACGTGACGGCAAGGTCACCAAGATCGATCTGTGGCAGACACCCGACAAGATGCTCGTGGCCGAGACCAAGATCGGCTACGACGCCCGCGACGTGGCCGTGTCCGGCGACGGCAAGTATGTGGTGGGCGGGGCCTACTGGCCGCCGCATTTCGTGATCATCGACGCGGAGACCATGAAGCCGCTGAAGGTGGTCTCCACCCGAGGCGTGAACATCGATGGCGACTATGTGGAGGAATCCCGTGTCGCGGCCGTCTATACCACGCCCCTGCAGCGCTCCTTCCTCATCTCCGGCAAGGAGCTGGGGCAGATGTGGCAGGTGTCCTACGACGACCTGAGCAATCTCAAGATCGTGGAAATGGACACGGCCAAGTTCCTCCATGACGGCTTCTTCGATCCCACGGGCCGATACTTCCAGATCGCGGCCAACGCCTCCAACAAGATGGTGGTGGTGGACACCGTGGACTGGAAGACCGAGGCCATCATCCCCGTCGGCCGCAAGCCGCATCCCGGCCCGGGTGCCAACTGGGTCGATCCCAAGTGCGGCCCGGTGGGCGGCACGGTCTATCTCGGCGAAGGCAAGATCACGACCTGGGGCAATGATCCCGAGGGGCATCCGGAACAGGCCTGGAAGGTGTGCTACAATGTGACGCTGGACGGCCCGGGCGTGTTCATCCGCACCCATCCGAACAGCCCCTACGTGATCGCCGACCAGACCAAGTCGCCCGACGAGGAGGTGCGTCAGGCCATCCAGATCCTGGAGAAGAAGACGCGCAAGCTGCTCGAGCCCATCGTCGTCACCGACAAGCCGGGCTATGCGGCCGTGCACATCGAGTTCAACAAGGATGGCACGGAGTTCTGGGTGTCGGTGTGGAACCGTGCCGATCCCAAGAAGCCCAACGGCGAGATCGTGGTCTACGATGCCAAGACCCTCAAGGAGCTGAAGCGCATCAAGGGCCTCTACACGCCAACGGGCAAGTTCAACGTCCACAACCGCATCAACCACGTGACCTGATCCTCCATTATCCTCCATTCGCTCACGAGGCCTGTGGTCACGAGGCGGTCCGCCGGCGGGCGGGCCGCCTTCCTGTTCCTCGCGCGGAGACGGACATTTGCAAAGCCGCTTCGGCCTTCCTATCCTCCGACACGGGGGGAAGGCGGCAGCCGGCCTGTCTCCATGGCCCTGCCCTTGCCAGGCGTCCATCAGCACGGCGATCGCCCTGGCAGGGCCGGACAGGCAGCCCAAGGGGAGGAACGGACATGACCACCACACGCAACGCAGGCATGCAGGGATGCAGGCTTCCGGCCATGGGCGTGCTGGGCCTTGCCCTGGCGCTGATCGTGCCGGTGTTCCTGCCGGCCCGGGCGGAAGAAATGCCGCCGGTGCCGAAGCTGGAAGGCGAGAAGAAGCAGATCTGCGAGGAGGCGGAGGCGCGCTATCGGAAAATCTACGGCCATCCTTCCGCCGACCTGCTGAAGAAGGGCATCCATGTGGTCAAGATGTACAAGTATACCTTCTGCCCGCCATCCGTGACCATCCGGCAGGGCGAAACGGTGCGCTGGGTGAACGTGGACAAGCGCACCTCGCATTCGGTGTGGTTCCGTGACGAGGGAAAGGAAGAATCGGAGCGCATCTTTCCGGACCCGGAAGAGAAAGTGGAGATGACATTCGACCTGCCTCCGGGCGAATATCCCTATCTCTGCGGGCCGCACTGGCAGACCGAGGGCATGGTGGGCAAGGTCATCGTGCAGCCGGGAAAGTGATCCGGTCACACGGGATGGCAAGGCTTCCCCGCCCGCCCCTGCAGGCATGACGCGGGCCGGTTTCGCTTTCATGCCGGCCGCGGAGGCGAAGGCCGCCTGCCGGTCGCAGCGCCGCCGGGGCGGGCGGTTGATTTTCATCAAGGTTGTGCCGGACCGGTTTTCCTATTGTCATCGCAACGGAATTTCAGACGAAATCTCTCGCGGGCAGCGCGGGGCGCGAGAACGGGCGTTGCCATGATGTCCATGATGTCA
This sequence comes from uncultured Rhizobiaceae bacterium, assembly GCA_964574205.1. GTDB lineage: Bacteria > Pseudomonadota > Alphaproteobacteria > Rhizobiales > Aestuariivirgaceae > Thermopetrobacter. Next base: position 28,331 of record CAZNLW010000005.1, read on the forward strand.
CGCTTGTGCATGGCCACCGTCTTCATCTCCCTCTCTCTCGCATGTTCCGGCGCGGGAGTGGCACGGGCCGGCGCGGAAGCCAACGGCACCGCGCCGGTCCTCTCGCCGGAGAGGGTCCGGGCACTGGTGCATCTGGTGCGACAGGACTGCGGCTCCTGCCACGGAATCACGCTGCAGGGGGGGCTGGGCACGCCGCTGCTGCCGGAGACCCTGGAAGGCCGGGATGCCGACGTGCTGGCCGAGATCATACTGGATGGCATTCCGGACACGCCCATGCCGCCCTGGCGAGGACAATTGAGCAAGGCCGAGGCGCTGTGGATCGCGCGTCGCCTGAAGGAGGGCTTTCCCCATGAAACGCCGTGAGGTGCTGCGTTCCGCCCTGGGGGCTTCGCTGCTGACCGGCGCCCTGGTCGGCGTGAATGACGTGCGTGCGGAAGAGGCCGGCCCCTGCCGCATGCGCGGCACCTGCGACATGGGCGTGATCATCGAGCGGGCCTCCGGCTCGCTGCTCATCGTGGACACCACGGCACACCAGGTTCTCGGCCGCGTCACCGGCCTGGGCGATCTGTCGCACGCCTCCGTGGTCTTCGGGCGCAGTGGCCGGTTCGCCTACGTCTTTGGCCGAGACGGCGGTCTGACCATGGTGGACCTGCTGGAAGGCCGCATCCGTCAACGCATCATCCAGGGCGGCAACTCCATTGGCGGCGCCATTTCCGACGACGGCCGGCTGATCGCCGTGTCCAACTACAAGCCGGGTGGCGTGAAGGTCTTCGATTCGGAGACCCTTGAGGAGGTGGCCGACATTCCCGCCACCTACGCCGGCGGGCGATCCAAGGTGGTGGGCCTGGTGGACGCGCCGGGGCGGAGGTTCGTCTTTTCTCTCCATGATGCCGGTGAAATCTGGCTGGCGGACTTCTCGGGCGGGAAACCCGAGGTGATCCGCATCGGCCGGGCCGGTCGGCTGCCCTATGACGGGCTGATCGCGCAGGGGGGGCGCATCTATATCGCCGGGCTGTTCGGCGAGGACGGGCTGGCCCTTGTGGACCTGTGGGAGACGCCGCCGCGCGTGCGCCGCATTCTCCAGGACTACGGGCGCGGCGAGCGGAAGCTGCCCGTCTACAAGATGCCCCACCTGGAAGGCTGGGCAGAAGCCGCCGGCCTGTTCTTCCTGCCTGCCATCGGCCGGCACGAGGTGCTGGTGGCAGACGGGCGCAGCTTCCGCCTGAAGCGCAGGATTCCGGTGCACGGTCAGCCGGTGTTCGCCATGGCGCGGCCGGACGGTCGGCACGTGTGGGTGAATTTCGCCCATCCGGACAACGACACCGTGCAGATCATCGACGTGAAAACGCTGAAGGTGATCCACACCCTGAAGCCCGGGCGCGCGGTGCTGCACATGGAATTCACACCGCGGGGGGAGCAGGTGTGGCTGTCGGTTCGGGATGCCGATCGCGTGGACATTCACGATACGCACACCTTCGAGAAGATCGGGGAGATCCGGGCAAAGGTGCCATCAGGCATCTTCTTCACGGCGCGCGCGGGGCGCATCGGGCTCTAGACTCTCCGCCGCCCCGTTGGCCCGAGACAGCCGATTCCGAAGAACCGCGGGGGCCTCCGGGCAGCGGCCCGAAGCAGGAAAGAGGCGATCATGACAGGCCTCTCGGAGCAGGAACGGGCAAGGCTGGAACGCTGGCAACGGGGCGTTCCCATCGTGCCGCGGCCCTTTGCCTTGCTGGCGGCCCTCGAGGGCGCAAGCGAGCCGGCGCTGATCGACTGGACGAGGCGGCTGAAGGAGGCGGGCATTCTCTCTCGCGTGGGCGCCGTGGTGCGCCCCAACACGGCAGGCGCCAGCACGCTGGCGGCCATGGCGGTGCCACCGGAGAGACTGGAGGCGGTGGCCGCCTTCGTTTCCGCCCAGCCGGAGGTGACGCACAACTACGAGCGAGACCATCCCATCAACCTCTGGTTCGTGATCACGGCGGCAGACCGGGCGGCCGTGGCGGCTGCACTGGCACGCATCCGTCGCCACTGCGGGCTCAAGGTGCTGGACCTGCCCATGGTGCGGGCCTTTCACATCGACCTGGGCTTTGCACGCGACGATGGCACAGGCCTGGCTCGCTCGCCCTGCCTGCCCGCGCGGCCCCTGGGGCATTCACGGCCGGGGCGCGTGTCTGCGCCAGACGAGACCGATCGGCGCATCCTGGCGGCCATCGAGGACGGCATCCCCATCATCTCCCGCCCTTTCGACGCCGTGGGGCGCGCCCTCGGCCTTCCGGAGAGGGTTGTCATCGCGCGGTTGTGCCGCATGATCGAGGCGGGCACGATCACCCGTTTCGGCTACGTGGTGCATCACCGGCGGCTGGGGTTTGTGGCCAATGCCATGGTGGTGTGGGACGTGCCGGACGAAATGGTGGCGGATGCCGGCCGACTGCTGGCGGCGGCGGACTGCGTGACCCTGTGCTATCAGCGGCCGCGACGGCTGCCGATGTGGCGATACAACCTCTTCTGCATGATCCACGGCACCTCACGCGTGCAGGTCAATGCCGAAGTGGAACGGCTGCATGCCGCACTCGTTAAGCAACTTTCACTTGACGGCCTGGCCCATGCGGCGCTCTTCTCGCGTCGTCGATTCAAGCAATGTGGCGCCCGTTTTTCGGTCGGGGTGAAGGCCGGCGCCGCATGAGGCCTGACGGGGGGAGAGCGGCCATGCCCTTGCGCGACAAGCTGGACGACATCGACCGGCGCATCGTGAATGCACTGCAGGGTGGCTTTCCGCTCTGCGAGCGACCTTATGCGGCCGCTGCGGCCGAGCTGGGGCTGACGGAGGAGGAACTCATCCGGCGCCTGAAGCGCCTGCTGGAGCTGGGCGCGGCCACGCGCTTCGGTCCGCTCTACAATGCCGAGCGCATGGGCGGGGCCGTGATGCTGGCGGCCCTGGCCGTGCCCGAGGAACGCTTCGACGAAGTGACGGAGATCGTCAACGGCTATCGGGAGGTGGCGCACAACTACCGACGCTCGCATCGCTTCAACATGTGGTTCGTGCTGGCTGCCGAATCGCGTGCACGCATCGAGGAGGTCATCCGCGAGATCGAGGCGCGCACGGGACTGAAGGTGCTGCGCGTACCGAAGCTCAAGGAATACTACATCGGTTTTCGCATCACGGCCTGAGAACCGACGCCGGATCCGCACTTCCGTGCGGGGCGCGGTTTTGCCTGCACCCGCTGTCGAGGACCAAGGCATCCTTTCGAGGAAAAGGATATCATGGCATTTCAGTTGACGGACAAGGATCGCGCCATCATCGCCGCCACCCAGGGCGGGCTGCCGCTCGTTCCCGATCCCTGGGGCGAGATCGCGCGGCAGACGGGTCTGTCACGCCGGGACGTTCTGGAGCGGTTGCAGGCCATGTCCGAAGCCGGGGTGATCCGGCGGGTGGGCCTGGTGCCCAACCACTACAAGCTGGGATGGACGGCCAATGGCATGTCGGTATGGGACATTCCCGACGCTCTGGCCGACACACTGGGACAGAAAGTGGGGGCCCTGCCCTTCGTTTCCCATTGCTATCTGCGCCCGCGGTCGCTCCCCGAGTGGCCCTACAATCTCTTCGCCATGGTGCATGGCCGCTCGCGAGCGGAAGTGGAGGGCAAGGTGGCACGCATCGCCTCGATCCTGAAACCCCATGTGCGACAGTTCGACGTGCTCTATTCCACGCGCATTCTCAAGAAGACAGGTCTCAGGATTTCACACGATTCCCTGCGCATTCCGCACGGCGAGACGCGCTGATCCCTCCTCGCGCGGCCGGTTTCGGGCATCTTCAGCGGCCGACTTGATCAAAGTCCTTTTCTGGACCTTCTCCAGCGCCGAAAACATGTGACAGGGGATGGCCCCTGTGGCCATGGTTCACCCGATCTGGTCGTGGGGAAGGAGGTCCGAAGACGGTGTTCCGCCTTTCGCAATACATGAAGGCCCTCGTGGCCGAGGTTGCCCCTGCCCGGTCTGCAACGGCCGGCACGAACGGAAGGGATGACATGGCGGGCGAGGCCGGCCGGGTATCGCCGGGGCGCGGACGCAAGGGACCGGTGGTGATCTGGAACCTCATTCGCCGCTGCAATCTCCTGTGCAAGCACTGCTATGCGCTGTCCGGCAATGTCGACTTTCCCGGCGAACTCTCGTTCGCGCAGGTGTGTACGGTAATGGACGATCTTGCCGCCTATGGCGTACCGGCGCTCATCCTCTCCGGTGGCGAGCCGCTGCTGCGGCCGGACATCTTCGACATCTCTCGCCGTGCCAAGGACATGGGGTTCTACGTTGGCCTGTCCACCAATGGCGTGCTCATCTCCGAACCGGTGATGGAGGATCTGGTGGCGGTGGGCTATGACTATGTGGGCATCTCGCTGGACGGCATCGGCGAGGTGCATGACGCCTTCCGCGGCATGAAAGGGGCCTTCGAGAAGTCGCTCAAGGCCCTGCGTCTGTGCCGCGCGCATGGCGTGAAGGCGGGCGTGCGCTTCACCATGACGGCGGACAATGCGCACCAGTTCGAGGACATGCTGAAGCTTGTGCATGACGAGGGGATCGAGAAGTTCTACTTCTCGCACCTCGTCTATGCCGGGCGGGGCAACAAGAACCGCATGGACGATACCGCGCGCGAAAAGACACGCGCCACCATGGAGCGGCTCTTCGAACTCGCCTACGAGGACGCCGCGGCGGGCCGGTCCATCGAGTATGTCACCGGCAACAACGATGCCGACGGCGTGTTCCTGCTCCTGTGGGTGCAGCGGCACTTTCCGGAGAAGGCGGGCCGCATCCGCACCCTGCTCGAGCGCTGGGGCGGCAATCAGTCCGGCGTGAACGTCGCCAACATCGACAACGTGGGCGACGTGCATCCCGACACCATGTGGTGGCACTATACCCTGGGCAACGTGAAGACGCGCCCCTTCTCGGAGATCTGGGAAGATACCTCCGATCCCGTCATGGCCGGGCTCAAGCAGCGACCGCGGCCCGTGAAGGGACGCTGCGCGAAATGCCGCTTTCTTTCCATCTGCAATGGCAACACGCGGGTGCGGGCCATGCAGCTCACCGGCGATCCCTGGGCAGAGGATCCGGCCTGCTATCTCACGGACGCGGAGATCGGCCTGCCGGCCCCAGGGCCGCGTCTTGTCGTCACGCCGTTCCGGGGGCGGCGGAAGCCGGCAAGGGCCAGGGTTACCGGTGCGGAGAAGGCGTGAAACGACGGAACACGGGAACGGTGCGAGAAGAACGCGGGAGGAATCGGGCCATTTCGGGGCGACATCGGGGAGTGGGATCAGGGAGAGAGATCATGCGCAGGCAATGGCGGACAGGCTTTCTGTTGGCGGGGGTGCTGGCGTTCATGGCCTGTTCCGACGGGGCGGCAACGGCAGGCATGACCGTGTCGGCGGGAAGCCAGGCCGTGATGCGCCCGGCGCAGACAGGCAGGGCTGCGGCCGATCTTTCAGCCGAGGCCCTGTATGCGGATCATTGCGCGGCATGCCACGGGGCGGACCGGCTGGGCGGCATCGGCCCGGCACTGCTGCCGCAGAACCTGCGCCGCCTGCGCAAGACCAAGGCGGCAAAGGTGATCACACACGGGCGGCCGGCCACGCAGATGCCGGCCTTCGGCACGGTCCTTTCGCCCGCGCAGGTGCAGAAACTCGTGGCCTACATCTACACCCCGCCAGAAGTGATGCCGGCATGGGGCAAGAAGGAGATCATGGCCTCACGGCGCGAGGCGGTGGAGGTGGACCGGCACATCACGAAGCCGCTGCATGACGCCGATCCGCTGAATCTCTTCGTGGTGGTGGAATCGGGCGATCACCACGTGAGCATCCTGGATGGCGACACCTTCCGCGTGCTGCACCGGTTCAAGAGCCGCTATGCCCTGCATGGCGGGCCGAAATTTTCGCCGGACGGGCGCCATGTCTATTTCGTCTCGCGCGATGGCTGGGTCACCAAGTTCGATCTCTACACCTTCGAGATCCTGGTGGAGGTGCGTGCCGGCATCAACGCGCGCAACCTGGCCATCTCGGAAGACGGTGCCACGCTGGCCGTGGCCAACTATCTGCCCCACAACCTGGTGCTGCTGTCGGCGGAGGATCTCCGGGTGGAGACGATCATCCCGGCCGTCTCCATGGACGGCACAAGCTCGCGGATCTCGGCCGTCTATCAGGCGCGGGGGCGCAAGAGCTTCGTGGCCGCGCTGAAGGATGCGCCGGAGATCTGGGAGATCTCCACCGATCCGGAGAATGGCCGGCTCTTCTCGTTGCGACGGCTGAAGAGTCCGGCGCCCCTAGACGACTTCTTTTTCGATCAGTCCTACCGGCATCTGCTGGGCGCCTCGCGGGCCATCAAGGGCGCAGTGGTCATCGACATGAACAGCGGCCAGGTGATCGCCCGTCCGCCGCTGCCGGGGCTGCCGCATCTGGGATCCGGCATCACCTGGACCTGGCAGGGCAGACCCGTCATGGCCACGCCTCATCTGGCGGAAGGGGCCGTGAGCGTGATCGCCATGGACGACTGGTCCATCGTGAAGACCATCCGCACCCTTGGCCCCGGTTTCTTCATCCGCTCGCACGAAAACACACCCTACGCCTGGACGGACGTGTTCTTCGGCCCCCACAGGGACAAGATACACATCATCGACAAGCGCACGCTCAGGATCGTGAAGACCCTTGATCCTGCACCGGGGAAGACGGTGGCCCACGTGGAGTTCGACCGTTGGGGCAGGCATGCCCTGGTCTCGGTCTGGGAGAAGGAGGGGGCGGTGATCGTCTATGACGCAAAGACCTTCCGCGAGGTCAAACGCATCCCCATGTCGCGCCCCGTGGGCAAATACAACGTCTGGAACAAGATCACCTTCTCGGAAGGCACCAGCCACTAGGACATGCCGGCCCTTCCGGCCGGCAGGGAGAGCGCGGGCATGACACGGGGGCACGTGCGGGTCGTTGCCGACATCTCGGCA
>CAZNLW010000006.1:0-32581 GCA_964574205.1 uncultured Rhizobiaceae bacterium
CTGCCATCTGCGCCTCGCGGCAGGTGGGCGGCCGCGGACACCTCCCAGGGGGTCTTCATGGCCGCGGTCATGAGGGCATTGGCCGCTTCCGTTTCCAGGCCCTGCCAGAGCAGGGTGGCCTCTGTCTCCGGCCGCGGCAACACCTTGAAGGTGAGCTCGCAGAGCACGGCCAGCGTGCCCCAGCTGCCGCACATGAGCTTGGACAGATCGTAACCCGTGACGTTCTTCATCACCCGGCCGCCGGATCTGAAGATCTCGCCGCGACCGTTGACGGCGCGAAAGCCCAGCAGATGATCGCGCACGCCCCCTGCGCGGATACGTCGGGGGCCGGCGAGGCCGGCGGCCGTCATGCCGCCCAGGGTGCCGCGGTCCGGCGGATGGTGCCCCAGCAGGCGCGACAGGTCCGGGGGTTCGAAGGCCAGCATCTGGCCCTTGTCCGCCAGCGCCGCCTCGATCTCGGCGAGCGGCGTGCCGGCGGCGGCCGTGAAGACAAGCTCCTCCGGCTCGTGCATGGTCATGCCGGCGAGCGCCGCGGTGCACAGCACATCGCCGGTGTTGCCGGGGCGTCCGATGGCGTCGCGGGTGCCGTGGCCGATGATGGCCAGCGGTGTTCGCTCGGCGACCGCCTGGCGCACGATGTCGGCAATGGCGTCGATGGTGTCGGGCGTATGGGCCGTCATGCTGGAACGTTCTCCTTCTCGTCCCCCTTCACGGCTGCCGCTCCTGCCGGCGGTGTCTTTCAGAATCGGGGAATGTCGGGGAACTGGCGCTCGATGTCCCGCACGGAGAAGCGGGTGATCTCGCCACATCCCTTCAGTTCCGGGAAGACCTTGCCGGGATTGAGCAGCTGCTTCTCGTCGAAGGCGCATTTCAGGCGCATCTGCACATCGAGGTCCACCTTGCCGAACATCTCCGGCATGAGGTCGCGCTTTTCCACGCCCACACCATGCTCGCCGGTGAGCACACCGCCCACCTTCACGCACAGGCGCAGGATGTCGGCCCCATAGCGTTCCGCGCGATCCAGCTGGTCGGGATCGTTGGCATCATAGAGGATGAGGGGGTGGAGATTGCCATCACCTGCGTGAAAGACGTTGGCGCATGCCAGTCCGTATTGCCCGGAAAGCCTGGCGATGCCGTCCAGCACTTCCGGCAGGCGGTTGCGGGGAATGGTGCCGTCCATGCAGTAGTAGTCCGGCGAGATGCGGCCCACGGCGGGAAAGGCCGCCTTGCGGCCGGCCCAGAAGAGCTGCCGCTCCTCTTCCGATTCCGAAGTGCGGAGAGTGGTGGCATTGCAGTGCCGGGCGATGTCCTCGATGCGGGTGATGAGCTCGTCCACCTCCACGGCGGGGCCGTCCACCTCGATGATGAGCAGGGCCTCCACGTCCAGCGGATAGCCGGCATGCACGAAATCCTCGGCGGCATGAATGGCGGGGCGGTCCATCATCTCCATGCCGGCGGGAATGATCCCGGCGGAGATGACCTCGGCCACGCAACGGCCGGCATCGGCCACGGCGGGAAAGCCGGCCAGCAGCGCCCGCGCCGTGGCAGGGGCGGGCAGGATGCGCACCGTCACCTCGGTGACCACGCCCATCAGCCCCTCGGAGCCGATCATGAGGCCGAGGATGTCCAGGCCTTCCGCCTCCATGTGCTTGCCGCCGAGGCGGATGACCTGGCCCTCGATGGTGACCATTTCCAGCCCCAGGATGTTGTTGGTCGTCAGTCCGTATTTCAGGCAATGCACGCCGCCGGCATTCTCCGCCACGTTGCCGCCAATCGTGCAGGCAATCTGCGAGGAGGGATCCGGCGCATAGTAGAAGCCCGCCTTCTCCACAGCCCTGGTGATGGCGAGGTTGGTCACGCCGGGCTGCACGGTGACGGTGCGGTTGTCGTAGTCGATGTCGAGAATGCGGTTGAAGCGCGCCATGCCCAACAACACGGCATCGGCCAGCGGCAGGGCGCCACCGGAAAGCGACGTGCCGGCCCCACGCGGCACGACACGGATGTCGTGTTCGTGACAGTATCGGAGAATGCGCGCGACCTCGTCCGTGGTGGAGGGCAGGATGGTGAGCAGCGGCGGCTGGCGATAGGCCGTGAGACCGTCGGATTCATAGGGGCGGAGCTCGGTGGGGCTGGTGATCACCGGCGCCTCCGGGCACAGGGCCTTCAGATCCCGGGCGATCTCCTCACGACGGGCGATCACGTCCGCATCCGGGGCAGGCATGCGCAGGCGGCTCATGGTCGGGACCTTTCGCGAGTTTTGCTCACCTGTTGGACATCCGGTCGCAGCGGCAAAAGGCAGCAGGACAGTCGGCATTTGCCAATGTGGTCACATTCTGCTGTATTGTGTCGTCATTGCAATGCCCCTTTGCGGGCATTGTTCCGCATGGCGGGGCCCGGAACGGGCGTGTCTCGCCTGCGAGAGAGAAGAGGGAAGCGACATCAACCCACCGCATGACAAGGCAGACGGCCGGCCCCTTGCCATTGGCGGGCCGGCCCGGAAACGGAAAGTGTCAGCAAGGAGGCCCGAGGGAAATGAAGCTGAAGATCGCGCTGGCTGCCATTGCACTGACCCTGGTTCCGGCCGTGGCCATGGCCGAGGGGGATCCGGAAAAGGGCAAGAAGGTCTTCAACAAGTGCAAGGCCTGCCATTTCGTGGACAAGGAGAAGAACAAGGTGGGCCCGTATCTCAAGGGCGTGGTGGGCCGCAAGGCGGCGTCCGTGGAGGGCTTCAAGTATTCCAAGGCCATGCAGAAGAAGGCGGAAGAGGGCCTGGTGTGGACCGAGGAGAACCTTGCCCAGTATCTGAAGGCGCCCAAGAAGTTCGTGCCCGGCAACAAGATGGCCTTTGCGGGGCTGAAGAAGGACGAGGACATTGCCAACGTCATCGCCTATCTGAAGCAGTTCAGCCAGTGATTGCGCTTCCGGCCGCCTCGGGATGAAAGGCTGGCCCGTCTTTCCGGCAAGAGGGAATCTTCCGGAGCGGGCGAAAGGCGGCCCGGGAAACAGGAATGTGCGGAAATCCAGGGGATGGCCGAAGCCGGAAGGCGGGCCATCCCTTCATTTTCAGGGGCTTCCGGAGCCGGAGCTGTCAGCCCTGGCCGGCTGCTCCAGCATGTAGCCGGCGCCGCGCACGGTTCGAATGGGATCGGGCTCGCCGCCGGCCGTGAGGGCCTTGCGCACCCGTCCCACGCACACGTCCACGGCGCGCCGGTCCACTTCCGCGTCCAGTCCCCACACGTTGTCCAGCAGCTGATCGCGGCTCAGCACCCGGCCGGCATTCTCCATCAGGTATTCGAGCAGACGCATCTCCGTGGGGCCCAGCCGCATCTCGCGCCTGCCCCGGAAGGCCCGCCGGGTGGTCCGGTCCAGCCGGATGTCGCCCACGACCAGTTCCTCGGCTACCTTCTCCGGACGCGCCCGACGCAGGATGGCCGTGACGCGGGCCACGAGCTCGGCCACGGAAAAGGGCTTGACCACATAGTCGTCTGCTCCCGTGGAAAGGCCGCGCACGCGATCGGCCTCCTCGCCCCGGGCGGTGAGCATGATCACCGGCACCAGCCGCAACCGGGGATCCACGCGCATGCGCCGGCACAGTTCGATGCCGGACATGCCGGGCAGCATCCAGTCCAGGATCACCAGATCGAAAGGCTGTTCCGCCAGCAGCAGCTCCGCTTCCTCGCCGTCCGTTGCCGTCACGACCTCGTGGCCGGCAGCCTCGAGGTTGTAGCGCAGCATCTCCGCCAGCGCCGTCTCGTCCTCCACAATGAGAATGCGCACCGCCATGGGATACCGGTATCCCTTTCAGGCCGGAAGCCGGAGAGCGTGTCGATTCAGCGGGCTCAGAGGTCCTCGTCGCTCTCGTCGTCCTCGTCCAGCCAATCACGGCCGGGCATCATGGCCGAGGTGGCATCGCCCTTGGGGCGCGTGGCCTCCAGCTTCTCGCCTGTCGCCATGTAATAGATGTTCTCGGCGATATTGGTCACGTGATCGCCGATGCGCTCCAGATTGCGTCCCCCGAAGAGCAGATGCGTGCACAGGCCGATGGTGCGCGGATCTTCCATCATGTAGGTGAGCAGCTCGCGGAAGAGGGCGTTGTAGGCCTCGTCGATCTCCTCGTCACGCAGCCACACGGCCCGGGCCTTCTCGGGATCGCGCGTGGCATAGGCATCCAGCACGTCTCGGAGCTGGGCAATCACCTGCTTGCCCATGCGTTTCAGACCCTTGCGGAGGGGCTTGGGCGGCTTCTCGTTGGCCAGCGTGATCACACGGCGGGCGATGTTCTTGGCCAGATCGCCAATGCGCTCCAGCTCGCCGGCGGTCTTGAAGGCGGCCATGACCATGCGCAGGTCGTTGGCCAAGGGTTGACGGCGGGCAATGATCTTGACCGCGCCGTCCTCCACCTCCTGTTCCAGGCGGTCGATCTCCCTGTCGCGCAGGATGGTCTGCTCGGCCAGGTCCGGATCGCGCTTGCGCAGTGCCTTGAGCGACTGGCGGAGGGTCTCCTCCGCCAACGTGCCCATCTGGGCAATCCTTGCGTCCAGCTGCGCCAGATCGCGGTCGAAGGCCTTGACGATATGACTCTCGCTCATGATTTTCGGGCTCCCTGACCTTCAGGCTGCCTGCCGGGTCGGCCGTCCATCCGGGGAGGACGGCCCGAGGCCCGTGGTGTGCCGTCACTTCAGCCGAAGCGGCCGGTGATGTAGTCCTGCGTCATCTGCTTGCGGGGCGCGGTGAAGATCTGCTCCGTGGGCCCTTCCTCGATCAGCTTGCCGAGGTGGAAGAAGGCCGTGCGGTCGGACACCCGCGCCGCCTGCTGCATGGAATGGGTGACGATGACGATGCAGTAGTTCTGCTTCAGCTCGTCGATGAGTTCCTCGATCTTGGCCGTGGCGATGGGGTCGAGGGCCGAGGCCGGCTCGTCCATGAGCAGCACCTCGGGCCGCGTGGCGATGGCCCGGGCGATGCACAGGCGCTGCTGCTGGCCGCCCGAAAGCCCCGTGCCCGGTGCATCCAGCCTGTCCTTCACCTCGTCCCACAATGCCGCCTTGCGCAGGGCCGTCTCCACGATCTCGTCCAGCTCCGCCCTGTCTCTGGCCAGGCCATGGATGCGGGGCCCGTAGGCCACGTTCTCGTAGATGGACTTGGGAAAGGGATTGGGCTTCTGAAACACCATGCCCACGCGGGCGCGCAGCAGCACGGGGTCCAGATCGCCATGGTAGATGTCCTCTCCATCCAGCAGGATGGTGCCTTCCACCCGGCAGGTGTCGATGAGATCGTTCATCCGGTTCAGGCAGCGCAGGAAGGTGGACTTGCCGCAGCCCGAGGGGCCGATCAGTGCCATGACCGAGCGGTCGGGAATGTCCAGCGACACGTCGAAGATGGCCTGTTTCTCGCCATAGAAGACGTTCACGTTGCGGGTGGAGATCTTGCACACCTCCGGGCAGGGCGTGTCCTTGGCCGGTGGCGCCTTCAGCTCGTCGGCCCGCTTCTCGCTTTCCTTCAGCACCTCCGGCTCCGGCCGGGGAACGGACGCGCCACCCGGCTGTCCTTCCACGGCCCGTTCCGCCTCGCGCGCTGCCGGCGAGGGCAGGCCCAGATCGGCATCTCCGCGTCTGTCTGTCATGATTCGTTTCGGCTCCTGCCATCCGGCGCCGGTCCGCAGGCCCGGGCGCCTTTGCCGTTGCCGCCTACCATTTCCTTGAATAGCGCTGACGCAGCCAGATGGCCACCGCGTTCATCACCAGCAGAAAGCCCAGCAGCACCAGGATGGCCGCTGCCGTGCGCGAAACGAAGCCGCGCTCCGGGCTGTCGGCCCAGGAATAGATCTGCGTGGGCAGCACCGTGGCCGGTGCTGTCAGTCCCATGTTGGAGACGTCGGGAATGAAGGCGTTCATGCCCACCAGCAGCAGTGGCGCCGTCTCTCCCAGGGCCTGGGCCATGCCGATGATGGCGCCGGTGAGAATGCCCGGCATGGCCGCCGGCAGCACGTGATGCAGCACCATCTGGTGGTGCGAGGCGCCAATGCCCAGTGCCGCCTCGCGGATGGACGGCGGCACCGCCTTCAGGGCTGCCCGTGCCGCAATGATGATGGTGGGCAGGGTCATCAGCGACAGGACCATGCCACCTACCAGTGGGGCCGAGCGCGGCAGGCCGAACCAGCCAAGGAACAGGGCCAGGCCCAGCAGACCGAAAACCACCGAAGGCACCGCGGCCAGATTGTTGATGTTCACCTCGATGAGATCGGTGATCCGGTTGCGGGGGGCGAACTCCTCCAGATAGATGGCGGCTGCGATACCCACGGGGAATGAAATCACGAAGCACACGAGCAGGGTGAGGAACGAGCCCACGATGGCCCCCGCCAGGCCGGCGTATTCGGGATAACGGCTGTCCGGATTGAAGAAGAGTGCCCAGTTGAAGGGCGCGGAAACGCGCCCCTGGGCCTTCAGTTGCTCGAAGGCGGCCAACACCTTCTCGTTCACGAGCTTGGGGTTGAACTTGCGTTTCTCCCCTTCGCCGATCCAGGCCGGGATCACGCCCTTGTAATACTGGTCGAAAGGATCGGAGGCGAGCAGGGGATAACGGATGGTCTGGCCGATGAGCCGCGGGTTGTCCATCACGTGATCGCGCAGCTCCAAGGCGGCGGCGCGGGAGAGGATCTTCTGCACCTTCCGCTTCATGCTGCCCTTGCGATACTCCGGCGGCAAGGTGTCCAACAGGGCATCGCGGACGATCTGTCGCCACTTGCCGCGGCGCATGTCCTGGGGGTTGACGCGTCTTGCATCCAGTTTCACGTCAAGCGTCACCCGTGTCTGCGTGAAGGCCGGCAGGCCGGTGGCCAGCAGCGAGACGACAAGCAGCGCCAGCATGCCGGCCGCCAGCAGGATGGCGCCAAGTCCCAGCCACTTCATGCGCCGGTTGCGGGCGTGTCGCTGGCGCAGCCGGGCACGCTGTTGCGGGCTGTTCCAGTCATGGGCCGGCGGGGTGGCGCCTGCCGATTCCCTGACAGGCGGGGCCCCGTCTGTCGCCGCCCCGGATCTGTCCGTTTCCCTGCTCATGTGCCGGCTCCGGATCACTCGTACTGCTCACGATACTTGCGCACGATGCGCATGGACAACACGTTCAGGCCCAGGGTGACGAGAAACAGCACCAGCCCCAGGGCAAAGGCCGAGAGCGTCTTGGGATTGTCGAAGGCCACGTCGCCGATAAGCAGGGTGACGATCTGCACCGTCACCGTGGTGACCGCCTCGAAGGGGTTGAGGGTGAGCGTGGCGATGATGCCGGCGGCCATGACCACGATCATGGTCTCGCCGATGGCGCGGCTTGCAGCCAGCAGGATGCCGCCCATGATGCCCGGCAGGGCGGCCGGCAGCAGCACGCGGGTGATGGTTTCCGCCCGCGTGGCGCCCAGGCCGATGGAGCCCTCGCGCAGACCGTCGGGCACCGCTGCCAGGGCATCGTCGGAGAGCGAGGAGATGAAGGGGATGAGCATGATGCCCATCACCAGCCCGGCGGCGAGGGCGGAATTGGGGGCCACATCCAGCCCGATGCGTGCACCCATCTCCTTGATCGCCGGGGCGATCACCAGAATGGCGAAGAAGCCGTAGACCACGGTTGGAATACCGGCCAGGAACTCCAGAAACGGCTTGGCAAGGGCGCGGAAGCGGGGCGAGGCGTATTCCACCAGATAGATGGCCGAAAGCAATCCCACCGGCACGGCAAAGGCCAGCGCAATGGCCGAGATGAGCAGCGTGCCCGTGAATACCGGAATCATGCCGAAAGCGCCGGCCGAGGCCACCTGATCGGCCCGTATGGCGATCTGCGGCTCCCAGCGCAGGCCGAAGAGAAATTCCGTGACCGGCACGTGCCGGAAGAAGCGCAGGGCCTCGAACACCAGAGAAAGCACGATGCCGGCGGTGGTGAAAATGGCGAGCGCGGCGCAGGCGATCATCAGGCCGTCCATGATGCGCTCCACGGCCTGTCGGGCCCGGAAGCGGGCAGACAGCCGCCGCCGCGCCAGCGCCAGACCAAGCAGGGCCACTGCCAGTGCCGCCCCAAACATGGCCATGTTCGCGATCTCGCGCCAGCGCACCAGGCGTTCCGCCGCCGCCTGGACAAAGGCCCGGGGCTCGCCCGGCAGGCGGTTGCCCTGGGCCAGGGTCCTGATTTCGTCCAGCAGCACGCGCTGCTGATCGGCATCGAGGGCTGCCACTTCCTCGGGCGGCAGGCTCTTGAGCAGCAGCGCATCCAGCACCGGCCCCTGCATCAAGAGCCACAGTATCACCACCAGCAGTGCCGGCAGGCCTGTCCACAGGGCCACGAAGAGACCGTGATACACGGGGCGCGAATGCTGCCGTCCGGCATGGTCGCGATGGGCCAGTTCGCGCGCGCGGGCCGGTCTCCAGCCCAGCCAGTAGCCGGCAAGTGCCAGCAGGAGGATGGCGATCACGGTCAGGATCAGCATGGGCCTCTCCAATGGCCTCTCCGATGACCTTTCTGCCTGCTTGTCATTGCGTCAGGCGGTACTGACAGGCTGGTCCTGATCTGGCATGCCCAACCGGTCAAAGGCAAGAGCGGCCCGGCTCATGGTGATGCATGGGCCGGACCGCGCACAGTCGTCGATCATTCCGCCGGCGCCGTCATGGGCGTGGCATTGACGGCATTCTGCCGCACCTTCTCGCGCACATCGTCCGGCAATGGCACGAGCCCGCGCTCCACCAGGTAGCCATCCGGGCCGAAGGCCTCCTCGGAGACGAATTCCTGCACGTATTCGTCGAGCCCCGGCACGAAACGGCGATGGGCATTCTTCACGTAGAAGAAGAGGGGCCGGGAGATGCTGTAGCTGCCATCGGCGATGGTCTCGATGGACGGCGCCACGCCGCCGATGGTGACGGGCTTGAGCGTGTCCTCGTTCTCGTAGAGGAAGGAATAGCCGAAGATGCCCAGTGCCTTCTCGTCGGCCTTCAGCTTCTGCACGATGAGGTTGTCGTTCTCGCCGGCCTCGATGAAGGGGCCGTCCGTGCGCATGGCGGAACAGTTGGCCTTGTAGAACTTCTTGAAGGCCTTCTTGTCCTTCAGTTCCTCCTTCTTGCGGGCCCAGAAGGGCAGCTTGCCCTTCTTGCACACCTCATGGAACACGAGTTCCACGAAGGCATCGCGCGTGCCGGAAGTGGGCGGCGGGCCATAGACGATGATGGGCATGTCCGGCAGCTTGGGGTCGATTTCCGACCACTTGCGGTAGGGATTGTCCACGAGCTTGCCGCTCACCGGCACCTGCTTGGCCAGGGCCAGGTATAGCTGAACCTTGGTCAAGTCCATGTCCGGCGCCTTGCGCGAATGGGCCACCGAGAGACCGTCATAGCCGATGTGCACCTCGGTGATGCTCTTCACGCCGTTCTTCTGGCAGGTGTCCCATTCCGAACGCTTCATGCGGCGCGAGGCGTTGGTGATGTCCGGGTGCTTCTCGCCGACACCGGCGCAGAAGATCTTCATGCCGCCGCCCGTGCCCGTGGATTCCAGCACCGGGGCCTTCTTGCCCGTCTTCTGGGCGAATTCCTCCGACACCGCCTGGGCATAGGGATAGACGGTGGAGGAGCCCACGATCTTGATGTGATCCCGGGCCTGGGCCGCGGAAGTGCCGGCCAGAGCCGCAATGGCCACGGTGGCCATGCCGGCCACGGTCAGGAATGCGCGTTTCATCGCCAGTCGTCTCCCCTGTCGCTGTGGTGGCGAAAGGGCCGGTTGCCTGCAGATGCCGATACGCCTTGCCAATCCTGCGGGCACGGCATCGCGACCGGCATCCTTTCGCCTCTCTTGCAGGGCCCTTCTATCCCTATCATGTAACAGCCATGTAACAATAGCCGGCCAGGGCCGCCTGGCATACCGCGGCAGGATGGCGGATCCGGGTTGTCCACAGTGCGAGGGGCCGAAAAGGCCGGAAAGGGAGACTGCCACGCCATGACCGATGCGCCGGATGACTGGCTCGTTGCCTATGTCGAAACCTTGCCTGCGCCCGCCCTGCTGGCGGATGATGCCGGACGACTGATGGTCGCCAATGCCCCGGCAGCCGCTCTCTTTCCGGCCCTCCGCCCGGGATTGCACATCGCCCAGGCCATGCGCGACAGCGCCTTTCTCGCGGCCGTGGACGCGGTGCTGGCCGGAGAGGCCGATGTGCGCATGCTCGAAATGTCCGCTCCGGGGAAAGGGTCGGATGGCAAGACGGGCGTGCTCTCCGCGGAGGTCGTGGGGATGGGACGGGGACGGAACCGGCGCCTGCTCGTGCGCCTGTTCGATCGTTCCGGAGAGGTGCGACTGGCCCGGGCGCGCATGAACTTCGTGGCTGCCGCCTCGCACGAGCTGCGCACGCCGCTGGCCGCCATCCTGGGACTCGTGGAGACCCTCTCGGGGCCCGCCCGCGAAGATGCGGCCGCGCGCGAGCGCTTTCTCGCGCTGCTGGCGGAACAGGCCCAGCGCATGCAGCGGCTGGTGGACAGCCTGCTCGATTTCTCCCGTCTGCAGATGGCCATGGATGAGGACACCCCCCGGTCCGAACCCGTGGACGTCGCCCGGCTGCTGGCGGATCTGGTTCGCCTCAATGCCGGGCGGGCAAAAGATGCAGGCATGGACATCAGGCTTGAAGTGAAAGACGCGGGGCCCCATGTGGCCGGCGCCCGCGAGGAGGATCTGGAGCGGGTGTTCCAGAACCTGATCGACAATGCCATTGCCCACGCGGCGAGCGGCGGGCTGCTCGAGATCCGCCTGCGCCGCAAGGAGAAACCGGGCCGTCCCTCCCGCATCGCCGTTGTCTTTCGCGATCGCGGGCCCGGCATTCCGAAGCGGCATCTGCCGCATATCACCGAACCCTTCTATCGCGTGCCGGGCCGGGGCAGGGTGCCGGGCAGCGGCCTGGGGCTGGCCATCGTGGCCCACCTGCTGGCGCGCAATGCCGGGCGGCTGAAGATCAAGAGCCGCCCGGGCAAGGGCAGCCGATTCACGGTGGAGCTGCCAGTCGCCACGAGAGGTGCGGCAGCCGACATGGCGGAGGCCTGAGAGGCTCTGCCCCTGTTGGGGGGCGATCCCCCACAGACAAGAGTGCGCGCCCGGCGGGGGCAGTTACCGGGCGCGCGTGCCAGAACGGAAAACCGGACCCAAGGCCTGGTCATCCGCCTGGCAAACCTTGGAGGGTGTCGATGATCTGCCGGGAAATGCGATGATGGCGAAACAGAGACAAGCACCCCTTTCCCACGGTGCCGCCGAAAATCCTCCGGCCTGTGGGCGCGGTCTCACAGGAATCTTTCTGCATGGCCGAACGTGCCAGAGGCCGGGGGCGGACCGACCACATCACACTCCAAACGCCACACGAACACACCATCCCTGCTCTTCCCCGCCTGGAACAGGCCTGTCCTGGTCGGTGCCATCGCGCGCGGCCGCCAGTCCTCCGTGCACGGGCTCGCTCACCATCTCAGCATACAAAATACCAACCGAGGGCCGGCTTGTCATGCCGAACCTGGGAAATTTTCGCAATTTCTCACAAACACGTGAACGCTCTCGCCTGCAGAACGGCCGCATCAAAATCAAATCTGCACCATGCAGGGAATGCCCCCGGCATGGGCATGCCGCCGGTATCCGGAATCGGTGCCGTTTCCGTCAGGGGGGTCGACAACACGGAATGGGGCGGACGCTGCCTCCAGAGGGACGGATGACAGGGCGATCATGGCGCGGAGGGCCGGGGGCGGGGAATGCCCGGGCGCACGAGGGCGGGGCATCGGGCATGGCCTTTGCCGAGATGCGGCAGCCTTTGCCCGGCTCCCCGTCTTCAGCCTGTCTCCTTTCTCCGGCCAGGTGCGTCGAAAGCACCGGGGCGAGGGGAGGCGATCATGGATGTCGGCGTGGAGCAGGCTTCCTGCACGATTTCCTCGGCCAGGTGCTGGAGGGAGAAGGAGTCGGCCAGGCCCAGCCATTCGTTGGCATCGGCGCCCTCGGGCAGGAACTGCCAGCGCATGAAGCCGGGCTCCACATGGGCATAGCCCATGCGGATCATGTGCCCGCGGGTGGCCATGGCGTTACCGATGAGGGCCCAGAGGGCCACCGGCTGCCACTTGATCAGCGACAGCAGCAGGCCCAGACGCGAGAACCACTCCACCAGGCGGCGGTTGCGCACCCGCCGGTCGATCCACAGCTCTCCGTGATAGACCACGGGGCCGGTGATGCGGTGGCTGACAGAGGTTTCGGGCGGGCGCACGGCCTCGGGAATGACGAGTTCGTTGCGCTTGAGATAGATGCCCAGCACCCAGCCCAGGGCCCAGTCGCCAAGCGTGGGGTCGGCGTGATCCAGGCGAAAGGCCTGAAGGCCGCAAAGACGACCCTGCGCATCGTTGACTGCCATCCAGAAGGCCCGCTCCGGTGACAGGGCCGTCACGGCCGGATCGAAGAGCGGCGCCTCACGTCCGCCGCGTATCTGTCGGCGCTTCTCCCTGAAGGCCTCGAAGTCGCCGTCGATGTCCACCGAATAGCCGGCCGCGCTCATCTCTGCCTCCAGCCGGGCGCAGGCGCGGGCCACCACCAGCGGATCGGCGATGTGACGGATCTGCGACATGGTCCTTTCTCCCCAGGTGAACCGCGGGCGGACATCCGGCCATGCGATCATCGGCCTCCACCAGGGCGCCCGGCTGCCGCACGACGGACCTGTTCAGCGCAGCAGGTCGCGCTGATGCTGATCATACAGCCGCCACAGGGAATGGGCGAAGAGAGTGACGATAACGATGGTACCGCCGATCAGGGTGCGGGTGGTGGGCACCTCGCCGAAGAGCAGCCAGATCCAGATGGGTGTGAGAATGGTGTCCAGAAGAAAGAACATGGCCACTTCGGCAGAAGGGATGTAGCGCGGGCTTATGGCGATCAGCGCCGAAGCCAGCGGCATGACCACGAGACCGTTGAGCGCCACCCAGCTCCAGCCCTCGACAGGCAGCAGCGCCGGCTGGGCCCACTGCCAGGCGATGAGGGCGGAGACCAGGGATCCCGTGGCCAGGGACGTGACCACGTTGCGGCCCGTCTTGCGGATGATGGTGAGGGCCACGGCCGTGCACAGGGCCACCACCAGGGCCATGAGATCGCCTACCCAGGTGCCGGTATGCAGCCCGTCCCAGACGATGATGCCCACTCCGATGAAGGAAAGGCAGACGGCAAGCCATGTCCATACCGGGATCCGTTCCTGCAGCACCAGCCAGGCCAGCACGGCGGCAAAGATGGGGTTGAGCGCCAGGATGAAGACAAGGGAGGCGGCTGTCGTCTTGCCGATGGCAAGGATGAAGAGGATGTTGGCCAGGGTGTTGGTCATCGCCACGGCCACGCCGGGCCAGCCGTTGAGAAAGAACTCCCTGTGCCCCTTCCGCCAGCGAAAGACGTACCACCACACGGTGATGGCGGCAAAGAGAAAGATGCCACGCGCAAAGACCAGCGTCCACTGGTCTACCTGGCCGTCCGGATTGGCCAGACGCAGCAACGGAATGTCCAGGGTGAAGAGAACGCCGCCGATGGTGGCGATCAGCAGGCCCTTGCGGTGATCATCGGCGGGTCGGTCCACGGCAATGGTCATGGCGCCCTTTCCGTCCTTGGCAATCGTGTCCCCGCAAAACATGTCTCTCCCCCGGACGGCAGAACTCCTTATCAGCCGAAGCTTGTCCGAGGCCAATGGTCAGACGGCCAGGATGGCGGGATGCGACGTTTTTCACCGTTCCTGCGGGCGTTCAGGACGCATCAGATGGCGAAATGACGTTTCGTACAGTGAAGACGGGTTGCGCAGACGGGCTCCGATGGCTCCGCCGACAAGCACGAGGGCGGTGCGGGTGATTCGTTCCTTGCGCACCTTCTCGGCGATGTCGGCCAGCGTGCCGGTCACGATCTTCTGATCCGGCCAGGTGGCCCGGTGGACCACGATCACGGGCGCATCGGCTCCAAGAAGGGGGACGAGTTCGCGGGCAATGTCGCGCAGGCGGCGCACGGCGAGATGAATGGCGAGCGTGGCGCCGGTTTCGGCAAAGGCGGCCAGCCTCTCGCCTGGCGGCATGGGCGAGGCCTTGCCCGGCATGCGGGTGAGCACCACGCTCTGGGCGATGCCGGGCAAGGTGAGTTCCTGTCCCAGCACGGCGGCGGCAGCGGCAAAGGCCGGCACACCGGGCACGATCTCCCAGGGAATGCCGCGTTCGTCCAGGGCGTGGATCTGCTCGGCAATGGCGCCATAGAGAGACGGATCGCCGGAGTGCACACGGGCCACATCCTTGCCTTCCGCGTGGGCGCGTTCCATCTCGGCCACGATCTCGGGCAGGGTCATGCCGGAGGTGTCCAGCACCCGGGCGTCGGGCGGTGCGCTGGCGATGATCTCCGCTGGCACCAGGGAACCCGCGTAGAGGCAGACGGGGCAGCGGGCAATCAGGCGCTGGCCGCGCACGGTGATGAGATCCGGCGCCCCCGGGCCGGCGCCAATGAAATGAACGGTCATGGCGGACTGCTCCTGTCGCTGCTCTCGCCCATGCTTTCGGGCTGTTCGCGGCGGTCTTCGCAGCGGGCTCGGGTGGCATAACCGCGAGGGGTATAGGCCAGCGGGCGACCACCGGGAAGGGTGAAACGGCGACTCTCCGCATTGCCGACGAGGACCAGCGAGAGCATGTCCACGGCTTGTGGGTCCAGGCCCTCCAGCGTGGTGTGGACGATGCGCTCTGCGGGGCGGGCAAGGCTGGTGGCGATGATGGCCGGCGTGTGCGGCGGGCGGTGGGTGCGCAGGATGTGAAGCGCCTTCTCGAGCTGCCAGGTGCGGCGGCGGCTTCTCGGGTTGTAGAAGGCAATGACGAAATCGCCTTGCGCTGCGGCACGGATGCGGCGTTCGATCACGTCCCAGGGGGTGAGCAGGTCGGACAGCGAAATGGCGCAGAAATCATGGCCGATGAGCGCGCCGGTGCGGGCCGCCGCCAGCTGAAAGGCGGAGATGCCGGGGATCACCTCCAGGCGGATGCGGCGGCAGGCCTCGGGGAGCGCGGGGTCTTCCAGCATCTCCATCACCAGGCTGGCCATGGCATAGATGCCGGGATCGCCGGAGCAGAGCAGGGCGACCGTGTGTCCCTCGCCGGCCAGGGCGAGGGCATGGCGCACGCGTTCCTTCTCCGCACCCAGGGGAAAGGGGTGCAGGGTCCGGCCCCGGGCCAGATCGGCCGCCAGATCCAGATAGAGGTCGTATCCCACCCAGTGACCGGCGGCCTGCAGGGCGCGGGTGGCGGCGGGCGTGCGATGGGCGGCATCGCCGGGGCCGAGGCCGACGACGAAGAGCGTGCCCCGCGGTCTCCCGGGCAGGGCCTGCAGATCGGCCAGAGGCGCCGGAGCGGCGGCGATGGCACAGGTGGCCACGGCATTCTTCCGCTTGGTCACGAGCAGCGTGCCATCCTTGCCGGCCAGGGCGAGGGCGGCGGCTTCGGCCACGGAAGGCGTGCCCACTTCCGCGGCCACGATGCGGGAGGGGTGAGGCACGGGGATGGCCGCGAGTTCCTCGGCCGAGAACAGGCGCAGGGGAACGGCGAGCGCCGCACACAGGGCCGCGAGTGCCGGCTCGTCGGCCTTCAGCTCCAGGGTGCCGATGGCGGCGATGGCTTCGGGTGCCAGGCCGGCCTCTTCAAGTGTCGCGTCCAGAAGGGCGCGCACGTCCTTCACGGCGGCATTGCGCGCCATGCCGAGGCCCACGGCAAGACGACGCGGATGGTACACCAGTCGATCCGGTCGGGAGGGACTTGCGCCAATGGTGGCATGAATCTCCAGTGGGCCGGTCCTGGCCAGGGGCAGGTCTGTCGCGTTCAGCCAGGGCAGGGGCTCGCCGGTGATCCGCACGCCCTTTCCCTCCAGCAGGCCGCGGATGAAGGCCGGCAGATGGGTGCGGGCATCGGTAGCCAGGCGCCAGCCCGCGGGCGGATCGTCCAGGGCCGTGCCCAGACGGGAATCGGAAGCCGTGGTGATGGCGGCCTGCCCCCCTGTCAGGGCGGCGATGCGTCGGGCCAGACCGTTGGCGCCATGGTGGCCGCCAAGGAGGGGGACGATGTGACGCCCGTCCGGTGACAGGCAGAGGACGGGCGGGTCCTGCCACTTGTCCGCCAGCAGGGGGGCGAGCGTGCGCACCACCAGGCCGGTGGCACAGAGGGCCACGATGGTTTCTCCCTGCACGAAGCTTTCCCGCAAGGCCGAGGCCAAAGCGCCTTCCTTCGGCACCACCAGGCGGGCCGCGAGTGCTTCTGCCAGGCGTTCGGCCGTTGCGCGTGCGTGCGCTGGCGCGATGACGGCAACTGGCCTTCGGGCCGGGGGGGCGTGCTGCTCCAAACGGTCGGTCATGGTGGGGCCTTGCCGGCGTCTCCGTTCTCAAATCAGCCGCAGGTGCAGCCGCTCAGGCTTGCGGCGGAAAGACGAGAATGGTGGAGAAGTAGGGCAGATCGCTCTCGTCCAGCTGGGCCATGGGCAGCACGCGCTGTTCCGGACGGCCAATGTCGGCCACGGCCCAGGCGTGGTCGGCCAGCCCGGCTTCGTCGATCATGGTGCGCAGGGCCGGGCCGTGTCTGCCGGTCTTGATGAAGGCGATGGTGGCCGGGCCGGTCGCGAGTTCCGCCTTCAGGCGCTCGGCATCGGTGGTGGCAGGCAGGACCTTGAAGATGCCGCTGCCCATGGCGAGCGGCCGGCCCAGAACGGCTGCCGCGGCCACCGGGGCGATGACGCCCGGCACGGCGCGCACGGGGTAGCTCTCCGCCAGGCGCGCGGCCAGCGGCACGTAGGTGCCATGAAACAGCGGGTCGCCCAGGCACAGCCAGGCGACATCGCGTCCCTCGTCCAGATGGTCCGCAATGCGGCGGGCGGCGGCATCGTAGGCGGCCTCGAGCGCTGCCCCTTTCTCGCCGAAGGGGATGGAAAGGGGCAGGGTGATCACATCATCGGGCAGCAGGGGATCGACCACCTCGCGGGCCCGGGCGCGCCCCGACGGCCCCACGGGCCAGGCGATCACCTCCACGGAGGAGATGAGCCGCCAGCTCTTGAGCGTGACGAGTTCCGGATCGCCGGGGCCAAGCCCCAGACCATGGAAGGTGCCCTTCATGAGCGCTTCCCCCTCGCAGACGCGCACGGCGTTCATCCTGTCCCATGCGCAGAAGGATAACGGTTGAATGTGGCCACGTCACGGGGCGCATGGTCACGCATCCCCACGTTGGTGATCCGTGGCGTTGTCTGCGTGTTTCAGATGCATCCGGCCTATCAGGCCGCGCGGCCCTTGACGATGCGCAGCTGGGTGACGGGCATGGCCGGGCGGAAGGCCCGGAGGCCGCCCAGGGGCGCCGCATGCTCGACGGCAATGCGCACAAGCTCGCCGCCCAGGGTCTCGTGCCGGCGCATGAGGGCCGTTTCGCCCTCGATGGATACGGCATTGGCCACCAGCACGCCGCCAGGGCGCAGGGCCGCCAAGCACGCATCGAACAGGGCTTCGCTGCGTGCATCCCCGCCGATGAAGACGGCATCGGGCGGCGGCAGTTCGTCAAGGACATCCAGCGCCTTGCCACACACCACCTTCAGCCCGATGGCGCCCAGCCGGTCGGCATTCTCGGCAATGAAGCGGCAGCGGGTCTCGCTGGCCTCGATGGCGAAGCTGCGGGCAAGCGGGCCGGCGATGCGCTGCCACTCGATGGCCACGGACCCACAGCCGGCACCGACATCCCACAATACGGCATGAGGACGCGGCTGCAGGCTGGACACGGTGACGGCACGCACATCCCGCTTGGTGAGCTGGCCGTCGTGGATGAAGGCCTCGTCCGGCAGGCCCGGGGCCAGGGGCCAGATCCGGGCCTCGGGCCCGGCGATCACCTCCACGGCCAGCATGTGGAAGGCCGGGAAATCCTCCCGGGCCGAGGCCACCAGTTCACGGGCCTCGACATTCTCGCGGCTTTCGCGTTCCGTGCCCATGTGGGCCAGCACGGTGATGCGGCTGTTGCCAAAGCCACGGCGCACAAGGCGCTGCGCCACCTTGAGCGGCGTGGATCCGTCCTCGCCGATGACGAGCATGCGCACCCCGGGCAGCATGTGCCGCTCGATGCAGAGGCTGCGCCGGCCATGCAGCGAAAGGGTGCAGACATCCTGCAGCGCCCAGCCCATCCGGGCAGCGGCCAGGGAGAAGGCGGAGGGAGCGGGATAGACGCGCATCTCCTCCGGTGGCACATGGCGGGCAAGCAGGGGACCGGCCCCGAACCAGAAGGGCGAGCCGGTAAGCACGACCACCACCCGGCGACCCGCATCGCGGTGGGCGACGATTTCCTCGCCGAGCACGGAAAAGGGCCGGGGCCAGGTCTGCACACGGCCAGAGAGATCGGCCGGCAGCAGCGCGGCCAGGCGATGCGAGGTGTAGATCACATCGGCCCGGAACAGCTCGCGGGCCGCCGGCAGCGGCAGGCTGTTCATGCCGTCAGCCTGCATGCCGATGACCACGAGGGGCGGCCGTTGCAGGGGAGCGGTGTCGGTTTCCGTCTTCATGCCGTCTCTCCCGCTTTCCGTTGCCCGGCGAGAATGGCATTGAAGGCGGCAGCCGCCATGCCCGCACCGCCGCGACGGCCGAGCAGGGTGGCGATGCGGGCCCCACGCGGGTTGCGGTTCAGCTCCTCCTTGGATTCGGCCGCGCCCACGAACCCCACGGGAAAGGCGATGATGGCGGCCGGTGTGGGGGCGCCGTTGTCCAGCATTTCCAGGAGGGTGAACAGGGCCGTGGGCGCGTTACCGATGATGCAGACGGCATCCTGCAGATCCGTGCGCCACAATGCAGTGGCCGCGGCGGCACGGGTGACCTTCAGTCTGCGGGCGCGCGCGATGGTCTCGGGATCGTCGATGTAACAGCGGATCTCGGTGCCTTCCGGCAGAAAGCGGCGGATGATGCCGCATTCGACCATGCGCACGTCCACGAAGACGGGGCGTTTTGCCGCCAGGGCTCCGTGAACGGCCGCGGGCAATTCGGGATCGATGCGGAGGTCCTCCGCAATCTCCGGCATGCCGCAGGCATGAATCACTCTCAGAACGATCCAGCGCACCTCCTCAGGCAATGCCGACAGATCGGTTTCCTGTTCGATGATCTCGAAGGATCGTCGATAGATCTCTTCCGGATCGTTCAGGAACGCCATCATTTCTCCCGTCGCAACGAACGCGGCCCCAGCGGGTGGTCGGCATGCGGATAGGGGGCATGATGGTGGTGATGATGGGCATGGTGCGCATGGTGATCATGTGCATCATGGTGATGCGCATGGCCATGATCATGCCTGCCGCCTTCCGTGCCCCCCGCCTTGCCGATCCGAGCTCCCTTCAGGTGACCTGACGTCAGTCTATCGTCTTTCGAAAACGCTAGTCCATCACCATTTGGGCGAGTATGACTTTCATCAAGGGATGTCAACTCATGATTGCCGTCTTCTGTTGATGAGTCTTCCAGGTAGTGGGCATGATCATGATGGGGGTGTCCCGTGCCGATTCCCTCCACGTGGTGGTGATGGCTCATCTGGGGCTCGCCCACCTGGTGTTCGAAGCCGAGGATCTGCGTGCGATACTTGCACAGGGCGCAGTTCATGGCCGTGTCACCTTCGAGAATTCCGCGGGCGCGGCGAATGAAGGTTTCCACGACCTTCGGATGATCGTTCAGATAGGAGGCCTTGACGATCTCCACCTCGGGATGGCGGCGAGCGGCCGCATCGGCGGCGTCATAGATGCGCTGCACGAGGATGCCGGTGAACAGGAACCAGGGAAAGACGATGATGCGCCGGAAACCCAGACGCACGGCATGGTCCAGTGCCGCCCCCACGAGCGGAAAGGTGACACCGGAATAGGCTGTCTCCGCCCAGCCGAAGCCGAAGCCCTCCTGCAGCATGCGGGTCAGCTTGCTGACGTTGGAATTGGCATCGGGATCGGAGGAGCCGCGCCCCACCACCATGAGCAGGGTCTCGTGCACATGCACATGATCGCCGGCCGTGGCCATGGCCTGGCGGATGCGGTCGGCCGCCGCCTGCAGCATGGCCGGATCAAGGCCCAGCTCGCGGGCATAGTCGATGCGAAGGCCGTGTTCGGCGGCATAGCGGTTGAGCACGCTGGGGATGTCGTTCTTGGCATGGCCGGCGGCAAACAGCATGCCGGGCACGGCCAGGATGCGGGTGCAGCCCTTTGCGCGGAGGGCGTCCAGGCCCTCGCGGATGACGGGACGGGCAAATTCCAGATAGCCGTGTGCCACCGGCCACTCGTGGCCCACCATCTCGCGCACCTTATGCGCCAGGCTGGCGAATTCGGCCACCGCCTGTTCGTCGCGGCTGCCATGGCCGCAGATCATGAGGCCAATCCTTTCCGTCATGGCTGACATTCCCGCTTGCAAGCCAATGATGGCACCGGCCGATGGGGCAGGAGCCGGTGCGCGGATGAAGAATGCATCCGGCCATGGCGGCGAGCCGGGCCGCCATGGCGATCATTGTCGGAAAACTCCGTAACCGGCCCCGGTTTCCGGGCCGGGCTGGCTGTTCTTGTGATGGTCAGTGTGGCCGTTCAGGCGCGACGACGGGCCCGGACCCGGCGGAAAAGCGCAAGACCTGCCGCCCCGGCGGCGATGCCCAGCGCGGCGCCGATCGCGAGAAGCCCGGTGATGTGCTCGTGGCCGCTGCCGTCATCCATGAGGTGGCCCGTGTGCGCAAGGGCCGGCAGGGCCGACAGTCCCAGCGTGACGATGGCCAGAACGATCTTCTGCATGATCCGATTCCTCCTCGTTGTCACGGAAGCGCGGATGATCCTTTCCGTTTCCAGTGCCGGGAGCGGCGCGGCCTTTCCGTGGCCAAACGGCCCGCTCCCTGCCGGCGAGGCAGGAACCGTTCAAACGGCCTGCAAGCAGCTTCCGGCCTTGGTCCCCGGTTTGGGTCGACCGCATCCGGAGTCGCTTTCAGTCCCTTCAAACGGAACGCTGCTCGGGCAGCATCAGCCATAGCGCCGGAGAGGGCGCGGGGTCAATTGCGTATCCTTGGCCTTTCCGTCGCACAGGGTGGCGATGTGATGAGCGGCGGCCTGCATGTCCGGCAGAACGATGTCGCACAGGGAGGCAAGGGTGGCGGCATCGGAGGTGCCGGAGAGCACGCCGATGATCAGGCCACAGCCGGCGGCCCGGGCCATTTCGGCATCGTGGCGGTTGTCGCCGACCACGGCCATGGCGGCCGGCTCGATGCCGGCGGCCTCCGCGAAGGCCAGCACGGGATCCGGTGCCGGCTTGGGGCGCGGGACGGCGTCAAAGCCACAAACGAAATCGAACAGGTCGAGCAGACCGAAATGTTCAAGGGCACCACGGGCGGATGCGGTGGTGTCATTGGTGACCAGGGCGAGGGCAAGGCCGCGGGCGCGCAGGGCGGTCAGCGCATGGCGCATCAGGGCCGGATCGACGACGGGGACAGGCGTCCTTTCCTCGCAGAGCGCGGCCATCATGTCGAGAAAGGCGCGGCGAACCTGCGCATCCGCCTGCGGCAGCCAGACGGCGAGCAGTTCCTCGTTGGTGCCGGCCGCCCACACGGAGCCGGGGGCAAAGGTGCCGGTGCCCGGGTCATAGCCCACCTGCATCAGAAGCTCGGTGGCGCGGTTCTCGTCTCCGCGCGCGAGGCGGCGAGCGGCCTCCCTGATGACCGGTGTCCAGGTGCGGTCGAAATCCACGATCACGCCGTCCTTGTCGAAGACGACGGCACGGATTGCCGCCTGCTCCCTGTCCTGCGTCGTCGTTCCTTCTGCCCCCGTTTCCTTTCCCATGCGCGCCTGTCCTCTTTCCTCCCTTTCTCCTCAGTCCTTGTCCCTTTTTCCGTTCTCGGCGGGCGGGCCGGACCACCAGGTGACGAGATCCTGCCAGAACGGGCGGCGTCGGTCCTCCGCCGGCGGGGCTGCGGGATCACGGCTGCCGATGAAGAAAAAGCCGGCGATGAACTCGCCCTGATCCGGCCTGACGCCAAGGGCCTTCATGATCTCCTCGTCCTCCGCGGTCCAGCCGGAGCGCCACTGGGCGGCATGACCCAGGGCCTGGGCGGCGAGCAGCAGGTTCATGCAGGCGGCACCGACGGACAGGCGCTGTTCCCACTCCGGGATCTTCGGATGGGGCTGCGTGCGGCCCACCACCACGATGACCAGGGGGATGCGGCGGAACAGGTCTACCTGGGCGCGCTTGTCGGTGAGCGGTGTTGCCGGCTCGATCGCCTGCCAGCGGCGGGCGACGATGTCGGCAAAGCGCGCCTTGCCCTCGCCCTGCAGCACGATGAAACGCCAGGGTTCCATCTTGCCGTGGTCCGGCACGCGGGTGGCGATCTCCAGCATGGTCTCGATGTCTGCCGCGTCGGGGCCGGGGCCGGTCATGGCGCCGGGCTCGGTGGAGCGGCGGGTGCGCAGGAAGCTGATGATGTCCGTGCGATCGTTGAGCACGGCAGGGTCCAGCTCGAAACCGCGACGGCCGCTGCGGCCGGTGATCTCCCTGAAGGGCAGTGGCGGGCGACGCTTGCTCATGGACGTGTTCCTGCCTGTCTGGCCGATGAGGCGATGGATCGAAGATCCGGCCGGTGTGTGGCAGTCGTCTGGCGGGCTGTCAAGCGGCAGGGGCGATCCCTTCGGCAGGATGGAACGGGCAGGAGACACGGGGCCGGCAGCGTGGCGACACGCTGGGCATGGTCGCCGGCCGTGCCGTTAACCATTCGTTAAGAAACGGGTTGAGGAAAACGGCCGATTATGATTTCGTTTACCCAGGCCAAGCGGGGAGAGGGAGACGCCGGCCAGGCAAGCCGGCAAGACGCGGGAGAAGGGATACGTCCTTGCGAATGTCTTGCGAGACAGCACTCTCGTGACCGATTGCGACGACGCTGCAACCGTCAGCATGGTCTGTTTGCAATGCCTGCCAGAACTTCACGAAGGCCGCCCCTGGGGCGGCCTCTCTTTCTGCCGGACCAGGGCCGGGCCTGCGGCATGGACCGTCGCCGCCTGCCGTGGCAGGATGATGGCCGACGGGGGCTCGACCCGCTGACAGCATGGCACAGGGGACATTCGCAAGGGCAATGACCTACGAGCAGGGGGCTCTGTTTCTCGTCATGGGCGGCGTGCTGGCGCTGCTGCTGTGGGGGCGCTGGCGCTATGACCTCGTGGCCTTCGGGGCCCTGGTGGTCTCCGTTCTGCTGGGGGTGGTGGACACGGGTGCGGCCTTTTCCGGTTTCGGCCATCCGGCCGTGATCGTGATCGCGCTGGTGCTCGTCGTCTCGCGGGGACTGGCGCAGTCGGGCGCCATCGAGATGCTCACCCGGCGCCTGGTGAAGCCGGAGCGGCCGCTTGCCTGGCACATAACGGTGATGGGCGGGATTGGCGCCTTTCTCTCCGCCTTCATGAACAACGTGGCGGCCCTCGCCCTGCTGATGCCGGTGGACATCCAGGCGGCGCGGCGGGCGAAACGCTCGCCGGCGCTCACCCTCATGCCGCTCTCCTTCGCCACGATCCTCGGTGGCATGACCACCATGATCGGCACGCCGCCCAACATCGTGGTGGCCCAGTTCCGCGAGGATTCGCTGGGGGCGCCCTATGGCATGTTCGACTTCTCCTGGGTGGGGGTGCCCGTGGCCGTGGCGGGCATCGCCTTCGTGGCCCTTGTCGGCTGGCGGCTGCTGAAGCCGCGGGATGGAGCGGGGGCGATCCGGTCGGGGGAGGGGCACGACTACGTGATGGAAGTGCTGGTGCCGGAAGGATCGCCGGCCATTGGCCAGACCTTTCGCGCGCTGAAGGCCGTTGCCGAGGAGAGCGACGTGTGGCTGGTGGCCCTGGTGCGGCGGGGGCGACGGGAAAGGCGTCCGGCGAACGCCGAAATCCGCAAGGGGGACGTGCTGGTGATCGAGGGGGCGCCCGAGGGGCTGGAGCAGCTGGCGGCCACGCTGAAGCTGGACCTCTCGCGCTCGCGCAAGCATGGCGCGCTGCTGGCCGACACGGTGACGATGATGGAGGCGGTGGTGCCGCGCGAGGCGCGTATCGTCAACCGGTCGGCGGAGGACATGCGCCTGCTGGCCCGGCATGGCGTGATCCTGGTGGGCATCTCGCGTCACGGGCGGAAGGTGAAGGGCCGGGTGCGAAAGACGCGGATCCGCGCCGGTGACCTGTTGCTGTTGCTGGGGCCGGAAAACGTGCTGGAGGAAACCATCCGCTGGATGGGGGCGCTGCCCCTGGAGCGGAGGGGCGAGAGCATCACCGTGCCGCAGCGGCAGAAGGCGGCCCTGGCCGTGGGCCTGTTTGCCGCGGCCATTCTGGCTGCCTCCCTGGGGCTTGTCTATCTGCCGGTGGCGCTGGCGGCCGTGGTGGTGGCCTATGTGCTGCTGCGCATCGTGTCCCTGTCGCAGGTCTACGATGCCGTGGAATGGCCGGTGATCGTGCTGCTGGCCGCCCTCATTCCCATCGGGGCCGCCCTGGAATCCTCGGGCGGCACTGCCCTGATCGCGCAGGGTATCCTGAAGGTCACGGCGGGGCTGTCACCCGTCATGGTCCTGCTGGTGATCATGGTGGTCACCATGACGCTCTCCGACGTGCTGAACAACGTGGCCACGGTGCTGGTGGCCGGACCGGTGGCGGTGCAGGTGGCCCAGGCGCTGGCGGTGAACCCGGACACGATGCTCATGGGCGTGGCGGTGGCCGCCTCCTGCGCCTTTCTCACGCCCATCGGTCACAAGAACAACACCATCATCATGGGACCGGGCGGCTATGCCTTCGGCGACTACTGGCGCATGGGCCTGCCGCTGGAACTGATCGTGCTGCTGGTGAGCGTGCCGGCCATTCTCCTGTTCTGGCCGCTGCAGGGGTGAAGGGCCGTCGTCAGGGCCTGCCGCACCACGGACGGATGCCGGCAGCGACGTCGGTCAGTCCGAGCAGCCGCAGGGCACGCAGGGCACTGGCGCGGACGATGTCGGCCAGGGTCCGGGGGCGGTCATAGAAGGCCGGCACGGGCGGAAAGACAATACCGCCCATCTCCGTCACGGCGGCCATGGCGCGGATGTGCCCCAGGTGCAGGGGCGTTTCACGGAGCATCAGGACAAGGGGGCGGCGTTCCTTCAGGCAGACATCGGCGGCGCGCAGCAGCAGGTTGTCGGCCTGGCAACAGGCAATGGCGGCCAGCGTGTGCACGGAGCAGGGGGCCACGATCATGCCATGCAGGGGAAAGCTGCCGGAAGCGGGTGGGGCGCCGATATCGCGTACGTCATGCACGGCATCGGCCAGTGTCTCGAGCCGGCGCAGGGGCATGTCCAGCTCGTGGGCAATGGTGCGGCGACCGGCCGCGGTGATGACGAGATGGGTTTCCACGGACTGCAGGTCGGCGAGAATCTCCAGCACGGCCTGGCCATAGATGGCGCCGGACGCACCGGTGATGCCGACAAGCACGCGATGGCAGACCGGCGATTCCGAGGTTGCCGACAGGGAGGGCGGGGGGCTGGTCATGCGGTTGTTCTCCGTTTCGGGAATGTCCTTTTCCGTCAAGGGGTCAGGCCGAGATCCTGCCAGATCGATTCAATTCTCTCCGCCACCTTCCCGTCCATCTTCAGGGGGCGGCCCCATTCGCGATCCGTCTCGCTGCCGATCTTGGTGGTGGCGTCGAGGCCCAGCTTGCCTCCCAGTCCCTCGCGCGGCGAGGCGAAATCCAGGTAGTCGATGGGGGTATCCGGCACGACGAGCGCGTCGCGGGCAGGATCGAAGCGGGTGGCGAGCGCCCAGATCACATCGTCCCAGTTCCGGGCATCGATGTCCGCATCCACGACGATGAGCAGCTTGACATAGGTGAATTGCGGCAGGAAGCTCCACAGGCCCATCATCAGGCGGCGGGCCTGGCCGGGCACGTGCTTGCGGATGCGGGCGATGCCGAGGCGATAGGAGCAGGCGGCCGGTGGCAGCCAGAAATCCAGGATCTCCGGAAACTGTTGCCGCAGCAGGGGCAGGAGCACCTCGTTCATGGCCTCTGCCATCACCGAGGGTTCGTCCGGCGGACGGCCCGTGTAGGTGGTGTGATAGACAGCATCGCGACGCATGGTGATGGCGGTCAGATGAAAGACCGGGAAGGGCTCCGCCGCATTGTAGTAACCGGTGTGGTCGCCATAGGGGCCTTCCAGGGCGGTTTCCCGGACGGAGACGATGCCTTCCAGCACGATCTCGGCACTGGCCGGCACCAGGATCGGCTGGCTGACGGCGGGCACCAGATCGCTGCGGCGTCGGCGCAGCAGACCGGCATAGACATACTCGCCCAGGGTCTCCGGCACCGGGGTCACGGCGGCCATGATGGTGGCAGGATCGGCACCGATGGCGATGGCGGCGGGCATGTCCTCGCCACGGGCCCGCCAGGCCCGATGGTGGGCCGCGCCACCGCGATGGGCCAGCCAGCGCATGATGGCCGTGTGCGGACCCAGCTTCTGCATGCGATAGACGCCGATGTTGCAGGCTGTGGCATCGTCCGGCGCCGTCTCCGGCGGGCGGGTGATGACCAGTGGCCAGGTGATCAGGGGCGCCGGCTCGCCGGGCCAGCAGGTCTGGATGGGCAGGTCGTCGAGGCTGGCTCTTTTTCCCTCGCGTATCACCTGCTGGCAGGGCGCATGGCGCACGATCCTCGGCCGGGCGGCGAGAATGCGCTTCAGCAATGGCGCCTGGTCGCGCACGTCACCGAGGCCTTGCGGCAGGCGGGGCTGGCGCAGGGCCGCCAGATCCTCGCCCAGGGCCATGAGTGCCTTCTCGTCGGCGCAGCCCATGGCCCAGGCAGTGCGACGCCTCGTGCCAAAAAGGTTGATGACCACCGGCATGCCGGCGGGCGTGCCATCCGCCTGTTTCGCATTGTCCAGCACCAGGGCCGGCCCCCCGGCACGGACGAGGCGGCGGTGTATCTCCGTCACCTCCAGCGCCATGGAAACGGGATGGGCCAGGTGCCTGAGCTCGCCCTTGTGCTCCAGCCAGGCAAGAAAGGCGCGCATGTCCTCGAACGGCGGCGGGATCTCGGCCATGGGGCATGCCCTGCTCGCATTGACAAACATGGCTGAACGGGAGGGTGGGGAGGTTGCGATTTCGATTCATTGACGTGGGTCAAGACATTGGTTCTTGACGACTTTTTCCGTCCGGCCGAAAACGGGGAGAGCTGGCCGTCGGCCCGGCGGGATGGTTCCCGGCCGGCCCTGATGGTCCAAATGGGGCAGGGACCTGTCGAGATGCTTGACGACATGCCAGGTGTGGGGCCTCCGCCGCGGCGGGGGCAGAGAGACACGGCGCGCAACGGGGCAGAAACGGGCGAGGCGCCGGCGCACGGCCGGGCGGCTGCGGGTGCGGGGCGGCTGCCGGGGATCTTCGGCTGGCTGCCGCCGCCGCCGGCCGTGCTCATGCGCCCGATGCTGCAGTCGTTCATGGCGGGGCTGTTGCGCCGGCATCCGCAGATGTTCGAGCGCCTGGGGCCTTATGGCGAGACGCGTTTTCTCATCGATCCGGTGGATCTTTCCTTCGTGATGCTGGTGGTGCCTTCTGCCCGGGCTCCGCGGCTGGAGATCCACCCGCGGACGCGCATGCCGGCCTGGAAGGCAGCGGTGCGTGGTCCCATCCTGGCGCTTCTGGAGATGGCCCAAGGACGGCAGGATGGCGATGCCCTGTTCTTCTCCCGCCAAGTCGTCATCGAAGGGGATACTTCCGCCGTGCTGGCACTGCGCAATGCGCTGGATGATGCGCACATCGACCTGCTGGCGGAGGTGGAGGCCGTCTTCGGCCCCCTGGCACCCGTGCTTGCGCGCATCCGACGCGAGGCGGTCTCGGTTGTGAAGACGCTGGGGCGGGTGCGCGCGCTCTTTGGCGGCGGTACGGATGCTGGCGTCGGGCAGGGGGACGCGGCGGCGACTGCCCGGGGGAAGGGCGCGGGTGCGGGGTCGCCCTGACAGTCTCGAACACCTGGAGCGAGGGGCTTGGTCCATGGCGACTGGCACATGGCAGGCGGTGGAGGGGCTGGAGCTCGTGTGCCCGGCAGGCACGCCCAGCGCCTTGCGCGAGGCGGTGGAGGCCGGTGCGCACTCGGTCTACTGCGGCTTTCGTGACGAGACGAACGCCCGCAACTTTCCCGGTCTCAACTTCTCGCCGGCGGAGCTGAAGGCGGCAGTGGCCTATGCCCATGAACGCGGGGCGCGGGTGCTGGTGGCCATCAATACCTTCGCCCAGGCGGGTTGCACGGATCTGTGGAAGCGGGCCGTGGACGAGGCGGTGGCGGCCGGTGCCGATGCCCTGATCCTCGCCGATCCGGGCGTGCTGGCCCATGCCGCACGCACCTATCCGGAAATGCGGCTGCATCTGTCGGTGCAGGCCTCGGCCTCCTCGCCGGAGGCCATCCGCCTGCATGTGGAGGAATTCGGCGTGAAGCGCGTGGTGCTGCCCAGGGTGCTCACCCTGCCGGAGATCGCGGCGCTCAATGCCGAGATCGACTGCGAGACGGAGGTCTTCGTCTATGGCGGCCTGTGCGTCATGGCGGAAGGGCGCTGCCTGCTTTCCTCCTATGCCACGGGCAAGTCGCCCAACATGAACGGTGTGTGCTCGCCGCCCTCGCATGTGGCCTATCGCGAGGAGGCGGACGGCTCGCTGGTGTCGCGGCTGGGCGCCTTCACCATCAACCGTTTCGGGCCGGAGGAAAAGGCCGGCTATCCGACCCTGTGCAAGGGGCGGTTCGAGGTGGCCGGGCGACCGCTCTACGTGTTCGAGGAACCCACGAGCCTGAATGCCGTCTCGCTGCTGAAGGCGCTGATGAAGGCTGGCGTCACGGCGTTGAAGATCGAGGGACGGCAGCGCTCGCGCGCCTATGTGCGTCAGGTGGTTTCCACATTCCGGGCCGCGGTGGAGGCCCTGCGCAAGGGGCAGGATCCGGCCCTGGATGCCGATCTGGCCAGCATGAGCGAGGGCGCGCGGCAGACCCAGGGCGTCTATCGCAAGACCTGGCGCTGAAAGGGGAGCGGCCTGCGGGGTGCAGGCAGGAGAGGGCGATATGGAGATTTCCCTGGGGCCTGTGCTGTTCAACTGGCCGGCCGAGACATGGCGGGACTTCCACTTCCGCATGGCGGACGAGGCGGATGTGGATGTGGTGCACCTGGGCGAGGTGGTTTGCGCCAAGCGGGCGCCCTTCTTTGCCCCCTATCTCCCCGGGGTGGCCGAGCGGCTGGTGGCAGCAGGCAAACGTGTGGTCTTCTCCACACTCGCACTGGTGATGAACCGGCAGGATCGGCAGCTTGTGGCGGCCGTCTGCGCCATGGCGGAAGAAGGAGCGGAGGTGGAGGTCAATGATCTTTCCGCGATGGTGCATCTGAAGGGAAAGGGCTTTGCCGTGGGGCCCTTCGTGAACGTCTACAACGAACTGACGGTGGACTGGCTGGCCGGGAAGGGGGCAGGGCGCATCTGCCTGCCGCCGGAACTGGACGGGCCGCGCATCACGCTGCTGGCCGCGGCCATGCGGGATGCGGGCGTGGTGCCGGAGGTGCTGGTCTTCGGGCGCATGCCGCTGGCGCTCTCTGCCCGCTGTTATCATGCGCGGGCCCACGATCTGCCAAAGGACGGCTGCCAGTTCGTCTGTGGTCAGGATGCCGATGGCCTGGACCTGTTCACCATGGACGGGGAACCCTTTCTCGCCGTGAACGGCATTCAGACCCTGTCCCATGCCTGCCTGAACCTGGCAGCGGAGGTGCCGGCGCTGAAGGCGGCTGGCATCGGCATGATCCGTCTCTCGCCACAAGCAGCCTGCGACATGGTTCAGGTGGCGGCCATCTTCCGGGCCCTGGCCGATGCGCACATCGCACCGGAAGAGGCCCATGCGCGGCTGGAGGCGCTGGGGCTGCCGTTTCCCTTTGCCAACGGCTACTGGCATGGCCAGCCGGGAGCGGCGCGCATCTCTCCGGCAGCAGGCGGGCGAAGCGGATCCTGATTCCCCTTGTCCGGCAGGCAGGCCGGCATTACACGTCCAGCAGCTCGTCGTCCACGAATTCGGCGCGTTCGGCGATGAAGGCAAAGCGGGCCTCGGGCCTGTTGCCCATGAGGCGGCGGATGGTCTCGTCCGTCTCGGGGCGTTCCTCTTCGCGCACGACCACCTGCAGCAGGGTGCGGGTGGCCGGGTCCATGGTCGTTTCCTTCAGCTGCTTCGGCAGCATCTCGCCGAGGCCCTTGAAACGCGAGATCTCGACCTTGCCGCGACCGGTGAACTCGGTCTTCAGCAGCTCGTCCTTGTGGGCATCATCACGGGCGTAGAGCGTCTTGCCGCCCTGGGAGAGACGGTAGAGCGGGGGCACGGCGAGGTAGAGGTGGCCGTTCTCGATGAGCCCCGGCATCTGGGTATAGAAGAAGGTGATGAGCAGCGAGGCAATGTGGGCACCGTCCACATCGGCATCGGTCATGATGATGATGCGCTCGTAACGCAGCTCCTCCTCGCGATACTTGCGGCCGGTGCCGCAGCCCAGGGCCTGCACGATGTTGGAGATTTCCTGGTTGTTCATGATCCTGTCGCGGCTGGCCGACGCCACGTTGAGGATCTTGCCGCGCAAGGGGAGCACGGCCTGGGTCTCGCGGTTGCGCGCCTGCTTGGCCGAGCCGCCGGCGGAATCGCCCTCGACGATGAACAGCTCCGTGCCGGCGCGGTCGCGCGCGGTGCAGTCGGCCAGCTTGCCCGGCAGACGCAGCTTGCGGGTGGCCGCCTTGCGCGCCACTTCCTTCTGGCGGCGGCGGGCAAGGCGCTCGCTGGCGCGGTCCACCACCCATTCCAGCAGCTTCTCGGCTTCCGTCCTGTGGGTGGCGAGCCAGTGGTCGAAATGATCACGGATGGCCGATTCCACGATGCGTGCGGCCTCCGGCGTGCTCAGGCGCTCCTTGGTCTGGCCCACGAATTCCGGCTCGCGCACGTAGACGGAAAGCAGCACACCAGCAGTGGCGAGCACGTCATCGGCAGTGACGGGCGCCATGGCCTTGCCCTTGCCGGTCATCTCGGCAAAGGACCTGAGCGATTTCAGCAGGCCCATGCGCAGGCCGCTCAGGTGCGTGCCACCCTCCGGCGTGGGGATGGTGTTGCAGAAGGACTGCACGAAGCCGTCCTCCACCGCCCAGCCGATGGCCCATTCCACGGCGCCATGGCGGCCCGGCTCGCCGATGCGGCCGGCGAAGATCTCTTCCACCACAGGCTCGCGACCGGCAAGGCGTTCCTTCAGAAAGTCGGCCAAGCCGCCAGGATAATGGATCTCTGCAACGGGCGGCACCTCCGCGCCTTCTGCCTGCAGGGCGGGAGCACACTTCCAGCGGATCTTCACGCCGGAAAAGAGATAGGCCTTGGCGCGGGCCATCTCGTAGATGCGCGCCGGGTCGAAGCGGGCCTTTTCGCCGAAGATTTCCGGATCGGGACGGAAGCGCACACGTGTGCCGCGGCGATTGGGAGCAGCACCCACTTCCTCCAGGGGGGCGAGGGGACGGCCGCGCTCGTAGATCTGGCGATACAGGCGGCGGTTGCGGGCCACCTCCACCTCCAGGCGCTCGGACAGGGCGTTGACCACGGAAATGCCGACACCATGCAGACCGCCGGAAGCGTCATAGGCCGAGGAATCGAACTTGCCACCTGCATGCAACGTGGTGAGGATCACCTCAAGCGCCGACTTGTCCGGATACCTGGGATGCGGATCCACGGGAATGCCGCGGCCGTTGTCGGTGACGGACAGAAAACCGTTCTCCTCCAGTGTCACCTCGATGAGGCTGGCGTGGCCGGCCAGGGCCTCGTCCATGGCATTGTCCAGCACCTCGGCGAAGAGATGATGCAGGGCGCGGGAATCGGTGCCGCCAACATACATGCCCGGACGCCGGCGCACGGGCTCCAGGCCCTCCAGCACCTCGATGTCGGCCGCCGTGTAGTCCTCGCCGCCCTTGCCGCCCTCGGGAGAGGCAGCCGACCGGCCGCGATGACCCCCCGTCGCCGGTGAGGGGGGGTGTCCTTTCGTCCGCTCCTGTGTGGCCTTTCCGGGCCTGTCCGGAGGATCGAGACTGTCGAAGAGATCCCGTGCCATGTTCCGACCGGCCGCCCGGGCGGCCGCCCTGCCCCGCTTGAGATTCTCGCCAATGGTGAACGAATCACGTCTTGCAGTATGCCAGATGCTGCAAAAAGGCTATAATCGGGTTGTCGGATGCATGCATCCGGCCCTGTGGAGAAACGGGAAGGCCCTGGCGCCTGTCGGGGGCGGCCCGTGGGGGCGGAAAGAACGGAGTATCTGCCATGATGCGCATGATCCTGAGAGCGGCTCTTGTCGCCGTCGTCCTGCCGCTGGCACTGGCCCCGGTTCGGGCCGGATGGGACCGGTCGCCCGGCGGCAATGCCATCGACCGGGCTCTGGAAAGCAGCCATCCGCATGTGCGCTATCCGGATGATCGTGCCTATCCCTTCGGCACGGTGAACGTGCGTGGCGGCAGGAAGACGCCATACATCGAGCGCTGCCACTGGACGGTGGACACCCGCTTCTTCGGCATTCCGCGCAACTTCAGGCAGATCTGCATCCGCTACACG
>CAZNLW010000007.1:0-30967 GCA_964574205.1 uncultured Rhizobiaceae bacterium
AAAAGGTTCTCCAGCCTGCTCGGCAGGCTGGAAAACCTTTCTTCACGTTCGACGAAGTCAGGGGGCTCTGGCGGGCCGGGCCGCCCCCTCGCCTCGCCGTTTCAGTGGCCGCCATCGGTTTCTGCGGCCGCGCCGCGGAAGTCATAGTGCGCGATCAGCCGCCTGATCGTCAGTCCCTGCACGATGATGGAGAACACCACAACGGCATAGGTGGCCGCAAGGATGGCCGGCTTGTAGGCATTATCCGGCAGTGACAACGCCAGGGCCACCGAAATGCCACCGCGCAACCCGCCCCAGGTGAGCACGGCAATGGTGCCTTCCTCGAACTTCTGCTTGAGGCTCAGCAGACGGATGGGAATGGCCACCGAAACCAGCCGCGCGAACAGCACCGCCGGAATGGCGAACAGCGCCAGCGGCAGATTCACCGGATTCCAGGAGATCACCAGCACCTCCAGCCCGATGAGCAGGAAAAGCACCGAGTTGAGAATCTCGTCCAGCAACGTCCAGAACTGGAAGACATGCTGCCGCGTTGTCTCGCTCATGGCGAAACGGGCGCCATGGTTGCCGATCAGCAGCCCGGCCACGACCACGGCAATGGGCCCGGAAAGATGCAGCCGCATGGCCACCGCATAGGTGGCGAACACCAGCGCCAGGGTGATCAGCACTTCCAGGACATATTCGTCTATGTGGCGCATGGCGAGATAGGCGACCCAGCCCGTCACCGCGCCCAGGGCCGCACCGCCCACGGCTTCCAGGACAAACAGTTTGAGAATGCCGGCAATGCTGGTATCCGCCCCATGTCCGGTGGCGCCGCCGGCTCCCTGCGCCGTCTGGGACACCGGCTCCAGAAAGCCTGGATCCACTGACATGGCAATCGCCAGAATTACGGTGAAGACCACCACGCCCACCCCGTCGTTGAACAGGGACTCGCCGGTGATCTTGACCCGCAGAAGGCGGGGAATGCGCACGCTGCGCAGGATGCCCAGCACGGCCACCGGATCCGTGGGCGCGATGAGCGCCCCGAACACCAGCGCCCACACGAACGGCATGCGTGGGCAGAAGAAATGGCCGAACCAGTAGATCACCGCGCCGGTGATGAAGGTGGAGACAAGCACCCCCAGTGTGGCCATCAGCCCGATGGCCCACTTGCGCGCGGCCAGCTCGCCGAAGTCCACATGCACCGCACCGGCGAACAGCAACAGCGCCAGCATGCCTTTCATCAGCGTGTCGGCGAAGTTCACCTGCCGCAATGCCGCGGCCGTCTGTTCCGCGATGTGCAGCGACGGCACCATCAGATCGGCCAGGACGACCATCAGCGAAGCCGCCAGCGCCATGATCACCAGCCCGATGGTGTGCGGCAGCTTCAGCCATACATGGTTCACGTAGCCGAACAGCGCCGAGAGAAACAGCAGCAGCGCGGCAATCTCGAACAGATTCATCCCTTGCCCCCGGAAGTCTCAACATGGAAGAAACAGATGAATTCATGCAAGAAGCCAAAAGCTGCCCCCGCCATTCGAACAAGACCGCCGGGGCTTTCAATACGCGCAGCCCGGGGCTGCGCGCAAGGGCCGCACAAGAGCATCTGTCCGCCTTGTCCCCGCATCGTGCCGCAGTTTCGCAAGGCGGCCTGGCTGTCGCCTCTCCCCTGAACTGTCTCCTCTTCCCTGAAGCGGACAAGTTTCGCGCAAGCCCCTCTTCCTATTCTCGCAGGGGATCGGGAGAGAAGGCCCAAAGGGACGCGGGATTGGCGGCATGATGACGCTGTTTTCCATTGCCAGCCAGAAGAACCAGTGGCTCTCCGCGCGCCTCGGTGTGGTCGCCGGGAATGTGGCCAATGCCACCACTCCCGGCTATCGCGCCCGTGACGTGGAGCCCTTCGCGGCAGTGGTGGAGCGCCGTCACGTGGACATGGCCCGCACCCATCCGGCACATCTCAATGCCCTGGGTGCAGCCCGGGCTGCCCGTCCGGAGACGCACGAGATGGCCACCGGTCGCGTCAGCCATTCCGGCAATACCGTGTCGCTGGAGGACGAGCTGATGAAGGGGGCGGAAATCGTCCGCAGCTGGCGGCTGAATACCAGCATCGTGAAGAGCTTCCACCGCCTGTTCCTCATGTCCACGCGCGATGGCGGGGCCTGAGGTCGCCAGCCGCGGCCCGGATGGAGAAGCAGGCTCCATGTTTCGGAAGGGAAGGGAGAGATCGGCATGAGCAGCGATCCGTTACTGGCGCCGTTGAAGGTGGCGGCTTCCGGCCTGCATGCCCAGTCGGAGCGCATGCTGATCGCCGCCCAGAACATCGCCAACGCCCGCACTACCGGGCGCACGCCGGGTGCCGATCCCTACCGGCGCAAGACCATCAGCTTCGTCGCCGAACTCGACCGCCAGGCCGGCGTGGACTTGGTGAAGATCGCTCGCTATGGCACCGATCCCTCACCCTTCAGGGTGGAATACGATCCTTCCCACCCGGCCGCGGACGAGAAGGGCTTCGTGAAGATGCCCAACGTGAACACCCTCGTCGAGATGGCCGACCTGCGTGATGCCAACCGCCTCTACCAGGCCAACCTGCAAGTGGTGCGCCAGGCCCGCCAGATCGTCACCATGACCATCGGCCTGCTGCGTGGCTGACGGTAACAGGCGGCGTCCGATGATACGGACGGGAAAGGGGCGCAGGAGAACGGAGAGTCCGCATGATCGAACGTATCGGCACCATCGGCAGTCCGGGCGGTATCGGCGCGATCGGGGGCGTTGGCGATCTGGATCCGATGCCGCCCCTGCGCCCGCAGCAGGGAACGCGCGCGCCACAGAACGACTTCGCCACCTATCTCGCCCAGGCCGCCCGCGAGACCGCGCGGGAGCTGAAGGCCGCGGAGCAGATTGCCATTCGTGGCATCGAGGGCAAGGCCGACATCCAGGAGGTGGTGGATCGGGTCATGGCGGCCGAACGCACGTTGTCTGCCGCGCTAGCCATCCGCAACAAGCTGGTGGCTGCCTGGATGGAGATCAGTCGCATGCAGATCTGAACCCGTGCAGGCGGGAGGGGGCAGAAACCGCAGAAGGGAGAGAGAGGGAATGCGCGCACTGGCCATAGCCGCCACCGGCATGAGCGCCCAGCAGCTGCATGTCGAGGTGATCGCCAACAACATCGCCAACATCAACACCACGGGCTTCAAGCGTGCCCGCGCGGAATTCACCGATCTGCTCTACCAGATCGACCGCATGCCCGGCACGGCGGCACGCGGCGGCGAAGGCGTGGTGCCTGAAGGTGTGCAGGTGGGCCTTGGTGTGCGCACCGCCGCCATCCGCAAGCTGCATGAGCAGGGCGCGCTGGCCAACACCGGCAACCGGCTGGATCTCGCCATCGTCGGGCGTGGCTGGTTCATGGTGCAGGGGCCCGATGGCGAGACGCTCTACACGCGCGCCGGTGCCTTCAACAAGGACGCCCAGGGCCGCCTCGTCACCATCGATGGCCATCAGGTGCTGCCGCCCATCACCATTCCCCAGGATGCACTGGACGTGATTGTCAATCCGGATGGCCAGGTCTTCGCCCGCATGCCGGGCCAGCGCGAGCTGCAGAACCTGGGCCGGCTCTCCATGGCCCTCTTTGCCAACGACGTGGGACTGGAACCCCTGGGCGACAACCTGTTCCGCGAGACCGAGGCCGCCGGCAACGCCGTGGTGGGGGCGCCGGGCGATCCCGGCTTCGGCCAGGTGCGGCAGGGCTTTCTCGAATCGTCCAACGTGGATGCGGTGAAGGAGATCACCGAGCTCATCAC
This sequence comes from uncultured Rhizobiaceae bacterium, assembly GCA_964574205.1. Taxonomy (GTDB): domain Bacteria; phylum Pseudomonadota; class Alphaproteobacteria; order Rhizobiales; family Aestuariivirgaceae; genus Thermopetrobacter. Next base: position 3,774 of record CAZNLW010000007.1, read on the forward strand.
CGCCCAGCGGGCCTACGAGATGAATTCCAAGGTCATCACCGCCGTGGACGAGATGCTCGCCACCATTTAGCGTCGGTGATGCCATGGGCTGACGGAAGGATCATGAACGTGCGGGGTGGTGCCGGAACACACGAAGCAGTGCCGGGTCGCCGGGCGTGGATCGCCCCACTGGCCACAGCCCTGGTGGCTGCCGGGCTGGTCATCCTCTTTCACTCCATGCCCGCCGCTGGTGCGGACCGGTTTGCCGGTCTCACGGTGCTGGATCTCGTGCGCGAGATGGAACGCACGCGCCCAAGGGCTGTCCGTCGCGCGCGCGCCGTCGAGGTGCCGGTGCCGGCCCTCACCATCTATCCTGGCCAGGTGATCACTGCCGACATGCTGCGCATGCGACGCTACCACCCCGATGATGTGGACGGCCGTTACGTGACCGACTCACGGGCCCTGATCGGCCGCATGGCCGCGCGCACGCTGGTGCGCAATCGGCCGGTGCCGCCTTCGGCCGTCACCGCGCCTTGGGTGGTGCGTCGCGGCAAGGCCGTACGCCTGATCTTCCGCGCCGGCGGGCTGGAGATCACCGCGCTCGGCACGGCACTGGACAATGCCGCTGCCGGCGAGACCGTGGCCGTGCGCAATGTCGATTCCGGCCGCGTGGTCTATGGCATCGCCCAGGCCGACGGCACCGTGCGCATCGCCGCGCAGTAGGAGAGAACTGGGCAGGGGAACCGATGCGGCACAGCATGACCAGGCCGAACACACACGCATGGAAAAGGGCTTCGGGTGCCTGCCAATGGCTCTTCCGGCGGCAGGCCCGTCTGCTGTGCACGTTGTGGCGGGGCGTTGTCGGCCTCGCGCTGGTGCTGCTGGCCGTTCCCCATGAGGCGACCGCTGCCGTTCGCATCAAGGACATCACCACTGTCCTTGGCGTGCGCGACAACCAGCTCGTCGGCTACGGCCTCGTGGTCGGCCTCAACGGCACCGGCGATTCCATGCGCGCCTCGCCCTTCACCGAGCAGTCCCTGCGCGCCATGCTGGAGCGGCTGGGGGCGAAATACGCCCGCGGTGCCTCGCGCAGCCGCAACGTCGCCTCCGTGCTGGTCACCGCCATCCTGCCGCCTTTCGCCCAGCGCGGCACCCGTATCGACGTCCAGGTCTCCTCCCTCGGCGATGCCACCTCGCTGGCCGGCGGCACGCTGGTGCTCACGCCGCTGAAGGGTGCGGATGGCAAGGTCTATGCCGTGGCCCAGGGCGCGCTCGTGCTCACCGGTTTCACGGCCCAGGGACAGGCGGCCACCGTCACCGAAGGTGTGCCCACTGCCGCCCGTATCCCCGGCGGTGCCATCGTGGAGCGCGAATTGAATGGTGACTTTCACAACAGGAAGATCCTGATTCTCGCGCTGAAGAACCCGGATTTCGAGACTGCCGAGCGCATTGCCGACGCCATCAACAGGTGGTCGCGGAAACGCTTCCGGAAAGCCATTGCCGCCGCCCGCGACCTGCGCACCGTCTTCGTGCGCCGCCCGGGTGGCATGCGCGTCTCCCGTCTGCTGGCAGAGATCGGCCGTCTCGAGGTGAGCCCCGACACCCCCGCCCGTGTGGTGATCGACGAGCGCACGGGCACCGTCGTCATTGGCCATGCCGTGCGCATTTCCACCGTTGCCGTGACCCATGGCAATCTCACCGTGCGCGTCACCGAGATGCCCGAGGCCTCCCAGCCGGAGCCCCTCTCCGGCGGTGTCACCACCGTGCTCCCGCGCACCTACATCAACACCGAGGAAAAGAAGGCCAATGTCGCCATTCTCAGGGGGGCCAGCCTCGAGCAGCTGGTGGCCGGGCTCAATCGCATGGGCGTGAAGCCCAAGGGCATCATCGCCATTCTCCAGGCCATCAAGTCCGCCGGGGCGCTCCAGGCCGAACTGGTGGTGCAGTGAGGGGGAGGGCACCATGCACATCAGGCACAGCACCATCCACCGGCGGCAGCCCGGCGGATTTGAGGACGGCAGGGCGCTTCCTCTCCTCGCGTGTGTGCTGATGCTGGCCCTGGCGTCGCTACCGGCCCTTGCCGCCGGTGGCGGCGATAATGGCGCCTCCCCGACCCGGGCGAAGGTTGCCGGTACGAAGACGGAGGATGCCAAAGCCCCGCCCGGCATGATTGGGAAACGCAGCAAGCCCTCTGCCCTGGCTGGCCCGGACTTGCCGCCCGAGGTGAAGACGGAAGTCGCCCGTTACTGCTGGAACATCGCCGATGCCGCCCGCGATGCCCGCTACCTGCGCCAGAAGCGCAAGCTGGAGCATATGAGCAGGCGGTTGGAAGCGCTTATCGACCGGCTCGAGCGCAAGCGGGCGGAATTCGAGACCTGGGTGAAACGCCGCGAGGACATCACCCGCCGCATGAGCACCTCCATGATGAAGGTTTACGAGAAGATGGAGCCGGACGTGGCCGCCCAGCAGATCACCCACATGGAATATGCCGTGGCCGTGGCCCTGCTGGCTGGCATGAAGCCGGAGAAGGCCGCGGCCATTCTTGCCGAGATGGATCCCAGGGTGGCAGGCCGGCTGGTGAACGTGATCGTCGGCCGCGTCGCCCAGGCCGGCGAGGACCAGCCTGGCCAGCGCCTGCTGCGGGCCAGGCGCAGGGCCACAGAGGAGACGAACTGATGGCTGCCGTATCACATCATCCCGGTGATTCCGGAGAGCGTAGGGCCGCCCTCGCTTCCCTTGCGGCGATGCTCGTGTGCATGACACTGCTGTCCGCCTGCGCTGCCGATCTGGAGGAATTGGGCCGCGAGCCGGCGCTCTCTCCCATTGGCACCGGCATGACCGCCTCCATCGGCCCGGTGGTGGCCCCGCCGCGCCCGCAGCCTCAGCCGGCCCGTTATTCGCTCTGGCCGGAGGGCAAGGAGAGCATGTTCCATGACCAGCGCGCCCGCAATGCCGGTGATGTCGTCACCGTGCTCATCCAGATCGACGACTGGGCCAAGCTCGACAACATGTCCAACCGCAGCCGCGCTTCCGGAATGAGCGGCAGGCTGGGTTCCGATTTCTCCTTTGAGACCGAGGCCACGGATTCACCGAAGTTCTCCACCTCCACCAAGCTTTCCGGCACCGGCCGTCTCGGCACCGAATCCACCTACAAGGGCAAGGGTGGCATCGCCCGTTCGGAAAAGATCAAGCTGGCCATCGCCGCCACCATCGTGCGCGTGCTGCCCAATGGCAACTTCGTCATCTCCGGCTCGCAGGAAGTGCGGGTGAACCATGAACTCAGGGTATTGCGCGTCTCCGGCATCGTGCGTCCCGAGGACATCGGCCAGGACAACACCGTGACCTACGAGAAGATCGCCGAAGCCCGCATCGCCTATGGCGGTCGCGGCCGTATCACGGAGGTGCAGCAGCCCGGCATCGGCCAGCAGCTCATCGATCTGTTCAATCCCTTCTGATCCCGCAGGCACGGCAGGAGCAAGGAAGACAGGCGGAGAACCCCATGGCCAGGGATGAGAAGAAGGTTCCGGAAGCGGCCGGCGACGAAAACGGCCAGAAAAAAGGTGGCAGCCTCATGGGTTTCGTCGTGCCGCTCGTGCTTGTCATGATCATGGCAGCCGGTGCCGGCGCCGCCCTCGGCTTCATGCTTGCGCCCCGGTTTGGCAATGGCGAGACCACGGCCACCAGGGTCGAAGGCGCGGACAGGGAGGCAAGGGCCGGCAAGGCCGCACGGAAAGGCGAAGGCGCAGCCCGGAACGGTGGCCACGGCGAAGCCGGAAGAGACGGCAAGGCCGGTGCGCCTGTGGAGGAACACGGGGCCATGCCCCAGCCCAACCCCCTCGCCGCTCTCTATCATGGCAACGGCGAGCTGGTGCGCCTGAGGCCTGTCACCACCAACCTGCGTCAGCCCTTCCGTGCCTGGGTGCGGCTGGAAGGGGCCCTGATCATTGTCCGCAAGTCCGGCAGTGGAACGGCAACAGCCGGGAAAGAGGCCAAGAGGGAAGAAAAGAAGGACAAGGGCAAGGAAGGCGAGAGCGAGACGGCCGTGCCGGAGGGCGGACTTGCTCCGCTCATCGCGCTCGTGGAGGAAGAGGTGCATGCCTACCTGCGCACGCTCTCGTTGAAGGATCTGGAAGGCGCCGCCAACCTCGCGTTCCTGCGCGATGATCTCACCGAGCGCGCCGCCACCCGCACCGGTGGCCTCGCCAGGGAATTTGTCATTCTCTCGCTGGTGGTGGAGGAATGACGGCCATGGGAGGCGAAAGACGGGCAGGAGGCCCGAAACGGATCCTGCAGGACAGGGCAGTGCGGGCAACACGCTGCCCCGTTATCCGTCCGTCTCACCTGTGGTTCCTGATCGGTATCGTCACGACTGCCATGATCATGGCGGCGCCTGCCCTTGCCCAGCAGGCGCCCGCCGCCACGCCCACCATCAACGATCTGCTGCAGAACCCGGGCGGCCTGGTCACGGGACGCATCATCCAGCTTGTCGCCCTGCTCACGGTGCTTTCCCTGGCCCCGGGCCTGCTGATCATGGTCACCAGCTTCACCCGCATCATCGTCGCGCTCGCCTTTCTCCGCGCTGGTCTCGGCCTGCAGACCACGCCGGCCAATCTCATCATCATCTCGCTGGCCCTGTTCATGACATTCTTCGTCATGCAACCCACGCTGGAGAAGGCCTGGACGGAAGGCGTGCGCCCGCTCATGGACAACCGCATCGGCGAGGAGGAGGCCTTCCGCCGCGTGGTGGCGCCTTTCCGCACCTTCATGCTTCAGCATGTGCGCGAGAAGGATCTGGCGCTGTTCCACGATCTTGCCGAGCGTGCCGCCATGCCGCCGGGCCGGCCGCAGGCGCCACGGGCGCAGGCTGCGCCGCTGCCGGACGATCCCGAGGCCGTGCCCTTGCGCGTGCTCGTTCCGGCCTTCATGGTCTCCGAGCTGCGCCGCGGCTTCGAGATCGGCTTTCTCCTCATGCTGCCCTTTCTGGTCATCGATCTCATCGTGGCCACCATCGTCATGTCCATGGGCATGATGATGCTGCCGCCCACGGTCATTTCCCTGCCATTCAAGATCCTCTTTTTCGTGCTGATCGACGGGTGGAACCTGCTGGCCGGTGGCCTTGTCCGTTCCTTCTACTGACGCCCGGCCCGATCCTGTCCCGATCTGGCACAGGGGCGTGACCCTCCGTTCACCTTGCACGCAGAAAGAGCGCGGCCGGGCAATTTGACCTTTTGCGTTTACCGGGCGTTAGACTCTGCGAGTCATCCTGCTCCCCGCAGCAAGAAGAAAAATGACGGATTGGGCGTCACTCGGAAGAAGCCATTGAAAAAGGAAAGACTCTTCCTCCATCCTTTTCCCTGGCAGGCATCTGCTGCACACGCTCTTTCTGCCTGTTTCCGGCGCCCAAAGGCATGAAGCCGCTTCCGTCATGTCGGTGCAAGTCCGACATGTTCTCCCCGAAAATGTGAGTAATGCGTAATCGGTAGAAGGGGTAGCAACATGTCCAGCATTCGCACCAACACCGCCGCCATGACGGCGCTGCAGACCCTCTCCCAGACCAACAGGATGCTGAGCCAGACGCAGAACCGCATCGCCACCGGTTATCGCGTGGCCACGGCCGCCGACAACGCGGCCTACTGGTCCATCGCCACCACCATGCGCTCGGACCACAAGGCGCTCAGCACCGTGAAGGACGCCCTGGGGCTGGGGGCGGCCACCGTGGATGTGGCCTATACGGCCATGGACAAGTCCATCCAGGTGGTCTCGGAGATCAAGGCCAAGCTGGTGGCCGCGCGCGAGCCGGGCGTGGACCGCAAGGCCATCCAGGCGGAGATCGACGAGCTGCAGAACCAGCTCAAGAGCATTGCCGATTCGGCGGGCTTCTCGGGCGACAACTGGCTGAGCGTGGATTCGTCGTCTGCAGGCTACAACGCCACCAAGACGGTGGTGGCCTCTTTCACGCGCACGGCCAGCGGCGGTGTCAAGATCGGCACCATCAGCATCGATGTGAACAGCGTCAAGCTCTATGATGCTTCCGGCACGGCCAGCGGCATTCTGGACACGGAATACACGGCAACCTCCGGTGCCAAGTTTTCCGTGGCCAACCTGGACATTTCCGCGCTCACCGATTCCGCGGCCGATCTTCAGGATCTGGAGGACATGATTTCGGCGGTGGACACGGTCATCTCCAAGATGACCACCGCCGCCAGCAATCTGGGTGCGGCCAAGAACCGCATCGAGATGCAGCAGGATTTCGTCTCCTCGCTCATGGACTCCATTTCCCGTGGCATCGGCCAGCTGGTGGACGCCGACATGAACGCGGAATCGACCCGGCTGCAGGCGCTGCAGGTGCAGCAGCAGCTTGGGGTGCAGGCGCTCAGCATTGCCAACGCCACGAGCCAGACCATCCTGGCCCTGTTCCGCTGACGGCCGGTCAGGCAGTCTTCTGCACGAACGCTTGATGACGGGCGGATCCGGAAATGGGTCCGCCCGTTAACCATTTGTTAGCCATGATGGGCCCATGCTTGCTGTCAACCAGGGGGTGGCGGATTGGAGGTGCCGTCGAGATGGAAGACCTGCAGGGGCCCCCGCAACCGTGATCCTGCAGCCGGTGTCTCCAAGGGCATGAAAGCCGTTCCGCCACCGTCGGTGCGACCCCGACATGTCTTCCTGACAAGAAGAAAATCGACGGAATCATCCAGCCACGAGAGGGGCAGGGAGCATGTCCAGCATTCGCACCAATGCCGCCGCCATGACGGCGCTGCAGACGCTGACCCAGACCAACAAGGACCTGGAGAAGACCCAGAACCGCATCTCCACAGGCTACCGTGTGGCCACCGCCACGGACAACGCCGCCTACTGGTCCATCGCCACCACCATGCGCTCGGACCACAAGGCGCTTTCCACCGTGAAGGACGCGCTGGGCCTGGGCGCCGCCACCGTGGACGTGGCCTATACGGCGCTCGACAGGTCCATTGCCGTTGTCTCCGAGATCAAGGCCAAACTGGTGGCCGCCCGTGAGCCGGGCGTGGATCGTGGCGCCATCCAGGCGGAAATCGACGAGCTGCAGAACCAGCTGCAGAACATTGCCGAATCCGCCACCTTCTCCGAGGAGAACTGGCTGAGCGTGGATTCGTCGGCAGCCGGTTACAATGCCACCAAGACGGTGGTCGCCTCCTTCACGCGCACGACGGCCGGTGTGAAGATCCAGACCATCAGCATCAACATCGACAACATCAAGCTCTATGACGCTTCGGGCTCGGCCAACGGCATTCTCGATGCCACGGACACCACCACCAACGGCGGCGTCACCTATTCCGTGGCCACGCTGGACATCTCGGGCCTCACCGATTCCACTGCGGATCTGCAGGATCTGGAGCAGATCATCGGCTGGGTGGACTCCGCGCTTCAGAAGATGACCACCGCCGCCAGCAACCTCGGTGCCGCCAAGCAGCGCATCGACATGCAGACGGATTTCATCTCCGCCCTCATGGATTCCATCAAGCGCGGCATCGGCCAGCTGGTGGATGCGGACATGAACGCGGAATCGACACGGCTGCAGGCGCTGCAGGTGCAGCAGCAGCTCGGCGTGCAGTCGCTCAGCATCGCCAACGCCTCCAGCCAGAGCATCCTCTCGCTTTTTCGGGGGTGACGTGATTCCCTTCGCCCGCAAGCGAAAGGCGGACCGTTTCCCTGACGGTCCGCCTTTGCGGGATCTCTCGGGCACGGGCGCATGGAATGCCGCCCTCGCCCTGTTCTCCGTCGACTTGCCGCGACCTTCGCGTCGGTCACGTCGTCCTTATGATCATTATGGTCATGGGCGGATGATCGTGGATCTGTCGCTCTCCGCCGCCCCGCATGATGCACCACAAGTCTTGCAATCCGGTTACCGGCCGGTTGTCGGGATCGTGCCGCTTGTCACTTTCTGGCAGGCAGCCTCCCTTCCGCCGCGCCGCCGGCGCCGCAAGGCCCGGCATTGGCGGCGACAGGGGCGCCGGAAATCAAGGTCAATGGTCGAAACGGACAGGTCCGGCATTTCGTCCATTAACGCTTCATTAGGAGAGGGACGAGACAATACAGGCATCCTTTCCGAAGATGACGGATTGGACGCCGCCCGTCTCTCTCCTGATCTTCTTCCTGGCAATGCGTGCCGCGGCAGGCGTCCAAAGGCATGATGCCGCCCCGTCATGTCGGTGCAAGTCCGACATGTTCTCCCCGAACACAGGTCAGTTTGTGCAAGTTTGAGGGGCAAGCAACATGTCCAGCCTCAGGACCAATGCCGCCGCCATGACGGCGCTCCAGACGCTGACCGCCACGAACAGGCAGCTGGAGCAGACCCAGAACCGCATCTCCACCGGCTATCGCGTGGCCACGGCCGCCGACAACGCGGCCTACTGGTCCATCGCCACCACCATGCGCTCGGACCACAAGGCGCTCTCCACCGTGAAGGATGCCCTGGGCCTGGGCGCCGCTACCGTGGATGTGGCCTACACGGCCATGGACAAGTCCATCCAGGTGGTCTCGGAGATCAAGGCCAAACTGGTCGCCGCGCGCGAGCCCGGCGTGGACCGCAAGGCCATCCAGGCGGAGATCGACGAGCTGCAGAACCAGCTGAAGAGCATTGCCGATTCGGCCACCTTCTCCGAGGAGAACTGGCTGAGCGTGGACTCTTCGGCGGCCGGCTACAATGCCACCAAGACGGTGGTCGCCTCCTTCACCCGCACGTCCTCCGGCGTGAAGGTGCAGACCATCAGCATCAACATCGACAGCATCAAGCTCTATGACGCCAGCACCACGGCGGGCGCCGATGGCATCCTCGACAAGGAGGACACCACGGCCAACGGTGGCGTCACCTATTCCGTGGCCACGCTGGACATCTCGGGCCTGACCGACACCACGGCCGACCTGGAGGATCTTGAACAGATCATCGGCTGGGTGGATTCCGCCCTGCAGAAGATGACGACCGCGGCCAGCAATCTCGGTGCCGCCAAGCAGCGCATCGACCTGCAGAACGATTTCATCTCCTCGCTCATGGATTCCATTTCCCGCGGCATCGGCCAGCTGGTGGATGCGGACATGAACGCGGAATCCACACGGCTGCAGGCGCTGCAGGTGCAGCAGCAGCTCGGCGTGCAGGCGCTCAGCATCGCCAATTCTTCCAGCCAGACCATTCTCTCGCTCTTCCGCTGATCACGGCGGGAAGCGTCACTCGGCTGGCGGGGTGGGCTTCTGGGGGCTCTCCCCGCCGACAGGAAGCGACCGGACCGGCTTGCTTCTTGCTCCGTCCTGACTCCGTCGACTTGCCGCGGCCTTCGTGCCGCGGCCTTTTTTGTGGCCGGGCAACCCTCGCACAAGCTCGTCGCCCGATCATGGGGCCGGAGCAGTTTCTCGCACGGGCAGGAAAACACGGGCAGGTGCAGGCGCGGGAAGCGCGCAGGAACAGGGATCGGCAGGAGTGAGCGCGGCGGAAACAGCCATGGACATGCGCAGCCAGATGAGCCGGCTGGCCGCCAGCCTGCAGGCGCTTGGCGCCCGCCGGCTGGCCATTCTCGGCCTGGCGGGACTGCTGCTGGTGATCGCCGTCTTTGTGGCTGGCTACAGGCTCACCCGCCCGCAATACGAGGTGCTCTACACGGGCCTGTCCGCCCGCGATGTCTCTGCCATCGGCGCCGTGCTTGGCGAGGCCCGCATCGATTTCGATGTCAGCGCCGACGGCCAGACCGTGAAGGTCGCCTATGGCCAGGCGGCGCGAGCCCGCATGCTTCTGGCGGAAAGGGGACTGCCCAGAAGCGCCCGCGCCGGCTATGAACTCTTCGACAACATCGGGGCCCTGGGGCTGACCTCCTTCATGCAGGATGTCACCCTCATCCGCGCCCTGGAGGGAGAGCTGGCCCGCACCATCCAGTCCATCAACGGCGTCAGGGCCGCGCGCGTGCACATCGTTCTGCCCCGGCGCAACAGTTTCCGCCGCGATGCCGGCCAGGCCACGGCGTCCGTGCTCATTCGTACCGACGGCAGCTTCGACCCGCGCTCGGCCAGCGCCATACGCCATCTTGTCGCCGGCGCCGTGCCGGGCCTGGCAGTGGAGCGGGTCTCCGTGCTGGATACCGACGGCACCCTGCTGGCCAGTGGCGAGGATGCCCTTGGCGCCGCGCCTCGCCGTCTGCTGGATCTGGAGAACCAGCTGGGGGCACTGGTCCGCCAGAATGTGCAGAGCACCCTCATGCCCTATCTCGGCGCCGGCAACTTCCAGGTCTCCGTGGCCGCACGCCTGAACACCGACCGCCGCCGCATCGACGAGACAACCTATGATCCCAACTCTCAGGTTGTCCGTTCCGTGCGTGATATCAAGGAGAAGACCTCTGCCGTCAACGCCTCTTCGGCCGCGGCCACCTCCGTGCAGCAGGAGATCCCGGAGGAGCAGACCGGCGGCGGCCCGGGCCAGAAGAACAGCGAGAAACGCGAGCGCAAGGAGCGCCTCACCAACTACGAGATCAGCTCCCGTCGCGTGCTGACCGAGACCGATGGTTATGACGTGGAGAGAATCTCCATTGCCGTCATCGTCAATCGCAAGGCCCTGGAGACGGTGCTGGGCAAGGCGCTCAGCCCGGAAGATATCGCCGCCCAGGAGAAGGAGATCCGCACTCTGGTCGCGTCTGCTGCCGGCCTGGACCTGAAGCGTGGCGACAACGTGAAGGTCACCATCGTGGACTTCATCCAGTCCACCCGCCCGCTGGAGCCGGTGGCCGGGCCGGGCATGGGGGATTATCTGCTGCGTTTCGTGCCGGTGCTGCTCAATGCGGGTGCCGTTCTGGGCGTGGTGATCCTGTTGATCGTCTTCGGCGTGCGTCCGGCCTTGCGCCTGCTTGCCGAGTCACAGGCGCAGGCCGCCATGGCGGAGGCCGAGGCGCAGGTGCATGATCGTGACGGTCTTCTGGAAGATGGCACGCGGCCGCCGCCGGGCGAGGGCGAGCTGCCTGCACCGCCGGCCCGGGAGGAACTGCCGCCCGTGCCCGAAACGCCGGCCTTGCAGCCGCCGGACGCACAACCCGGCGCCACCCCGGTGGCTGCTGAGGCAGCAGCCGCTGCCGACGGGAAGGCAACCGCCGATCCGCTGGCGGAGATCCTGGAAGGGGAGAGTGCCCGTCGCCCGCTGGAACAGCTGCAGAAGCTCATCGAATACGATGATCGCCAGGCGGCGGCCGTGCTGAAGGAATGGCTGCGGGAGCATGAGGCAGCATGACTGCACCACGCACATATGTGCCCTTGGCCACGCGCCTGACGGATTTCGGCAGCGGCCCCGTCCGCAAGGGCGGCACGGTGCGCGCCATGGGCCGGTTGCTGCGCGGGGGGGTGAAGGACGGGGCCGAACAGGCGCACTCTCCCTTGGCGCATGCCTTGCACCCTCTGCAGGAGACCGGGGCAGACCTTCCAAGTATGCCACCATCAGCATCACGGCCGGCAGGGAATCCTTATGCAGACGTCGTTCGCGGAACAGCAGCGTCGGAAGGGGAAGACCTGGCAGCTCGCCTGGCCGCAGCCCGTGCGGATGGCTTCGCAGCCGGTCTGGAGGAGGGCCAGGCCCGCGCGCGCGCCGAGGCGGAGGCCCGCATTGCCGCTCTCGAACAGGCCCATGCCGAGGAACTGGCCACGCGCGAGCGCCTCTGGGCCGATCGCCTGGCCGCCAAGCTCGCGGGGCGCCTGCAGGAAGGCTTCCGGCAGCTGGCACGCCAGCTCGAGGAGGCCGTGGCTGACATCCTCGCCCCCCTGATGGAGAAAGCCATGCGCGAGCAGGCCCTCTCAGAGCTCGCGGCCACCCTCGCCACGCTTGCAGACGGAGACATGAAGATAAAGGTGACGGGTCCATCTACCCTCGTCGAGGCCCTTCGGGAGCGCCTGCCCGCCCGTGCCATGGAGATCGAGGTGGCGGAGGACGAAACGCTGGCGGACATTCGTGTTCACCTGGCCGATACCCTCATCGAAACACGCCTGGGTGAATGGCGGGCGCGTCTGGCCGAGGCCGTGATCGCCGAGGGAACGTCGCCGGCTCCGGCCGGGGCAGGGAAAGCGGCAGGACAGGTGGTGACGAACGGGGAGAAGGCGTCATGACCGAGCCCGAGATGCAGAAACTGGGCGATCATGGCGAGATCGTCATCGTGCGCCGTGGCCATCGTGGCGATGATTGTCACCACGGTGGCGTGTGGAAGGTGGCCTTTGCCGATTTCATGACCGCCATGATGGCCTTCTTCCTCGTCATGTGGCTGGTCAATGCCGCCAACGAGGAAACCAAGGTGCAGGTGGCCAGCTACTTCAACCCGGTCAAGCTGGTGGATTCCACCACCAACCCGCGCGGGCTGAAGGAGGATCCCGCTCGCTCCAGCGGTGATGTGGAGAGCAGGAAACTCGATCAGGAGGCCCGTCCCAGGGTCGGGCAGACCGGCCAGACCGATCGTGAACAGGTGCACCAGACCGGGAAGAAGGCACCCGTCGCCTACTACAGCGGCGGCGACATTCCGGAAAGCGAGATGTTCCGTAATCCCGTCCGCACGCTCGAGCGCATTGTTGGCGGGGCTCCGGACATCATGCTGGGCAGCGAGGCCGAACGTCGCCGCGAGACTGTGGGCATGAGGGGCGGCGAGGCCTTCCGCGATCCCTTTGCCCCCAGAGCCTGGGACATGCTGGCCGATGATCTGCCACCCGAGGAAGTCGCCAGTCAGGGCGGCGAGAACATCGATCACCGCCACCCGGCACAGGATGCGGGGAAACGAGAGGACAGCACGGCCCGGCCCCGCGACATGGCCGTTGCCACCAGGGCTGGCAAGGCCGCACCCGCCGGCATGCAGCTGTCCGATCGGCGGGTCGAGGAGGAAATCGCCCGCCGCATCGAGGAGGAACTGAAAAAGGCCTTGAAGAAGCTGCGAGCCGGCCGCCGCCCTGTCGTTCAGGTCAGACGCGTGGACGAGGGCGTGCTCATCAGCCTTTCCGATCAGGCCGGCTTCGGCATGTTCCGTGTGGGGTCCGCCCGCCCCCTGCCGGAGACCGTGCGGTTCATGGAAAAGGTGGGGCAGCTCCTGAAGGACCTGCCCGGCACGGTGATTGTCCGTGGCCATACGGACGCCCGCCCCTACCGCACCCACCACTACGACAACTGGCAGCTTTCCACTGCCCGCGCCCACATGGCCCGCTACATGCTCCTGCGTGGCGGCCTGCCGGAATCGCGCATCGAGCGCATCGAGGGCATGGCCGATCGCGCGCCCGCCGTGCCCGATGATCCCTACGATGCCCGCAACCGCCGCATCGAGATTCTGATCAGGCCCGTGAAGGGCATGACCGGAGGGAGAGAATGATGCCGGTTTCGGACAGGGCAGGACAATGGCGTCACAGCTCATGGGCGTGGAGCCGGGCAGGGGGGCTCGTCATCCTTCTTGCGCTGAGCGGGCTGGCCGTCCTGTCCCTGGCCGGACAGGCCCGTGCCGCCGAGCCCTGGGCCTACATCCGTGCCTACGAGAACCTGCAGGAACGCATTGCCCGTGGCGATCGCAAGGCCCTGAAGAGCCTGCCGGCATTCCAGCGCTTTCTCTACAGACGCTTTCGCCGCTATCCGCCGGCGGTGTGGAAGAAACGCCGCAATGCCGAGGCCATGTTCATCTGGCTGCTCTCCGGCGGGCCGCCACGCCTGGGCGAATGGATGATGCGCGAGCGCATCGGGATCAACCTCCCTGAAGGCGCGCTTGAAGGTGCGGTGGCCCACGCCCGGGGGGACAACGTGCGTGCCTGGCGCCGGCTCGCAAGGGTGCCGGAAGAGGCCCTGAGCCGCATTGCCCGCGCCCATCTGCTGCTGGCCAGGGCCGGCCTGCGCGGCGCCGGCCACCCGCGCGAGGCGCTCGCCATGCTTGCCCGCGTGCGCCTTCTTGCGCCCGGTACTCTCCTGGAGGAGGCAGCATTGCGCCGTGGCCTCTGGCTCGCCGGCATGGAGGCGGATATCGAGGCCGTCATCGCCATTGCCGGGCGTTACATCCGCCGCTTCAGTCGCTCGCTCTATGGAGAGGATTTTCTGCGCCGCCTCTCCTTCATCCTCGTGCGTCTGGACATCGGTGTTTCTCCCTCGCCGCTGGAGCGCCTCGCGCCCGTGCTGCCCCGCCTGAGCCAGCGCCAACGGGCCCTGCTCCATGCCGCTGTCGCCCGCCAGGCTGTTCTCGACGGCAAGCATCGCCTTGGCGCCATGGCCGCAAGCCGTGCCCTGCCGCTCTACCCGGATGTGAAGCGCTTCGCCGCCCGTGTGCGTCTCTACCGTGATGCCGCCGGCATTGCCCGCCCTGATCCCGAGGCCCTGCTTGCGGATCTCATGGTTCTCGAGGATCGTCTGCTCAGGCCTCGCGACCGCTATCTCAAGGCGGCCGCCATGGCCGTGGGCCAGGCCATCATGAAGGAGCCCGATCCGCTGCTGCCGAAACGGGAGAAGACAGCAGAAAGCGAACGCAAGCCGCAGGCAAGTCCGCCGGACGACGATGAAAAGGCATTTGCGGCGGGTGCTGCCATACTCGCTCGCGCCGAAGCCCTGGCGCAGGAGATCGAGCGCATCCTGAAGACCGATTGAACGGCATGGCCCACTGGCGAAGGCAGAAAAAGGCAGAAAGAGGAGCGGCGCCATGACCATGACACCCGGTTTGCCCGCGGCCCCTGCCGCCGCACCCCGCCCGATGGCCGGGGACAGGCGCGCCCGGCTGGCCGATCGCGGTGGCGAGCGGCCTCCGGCTGCTGCCGACTTCGATGCTGCCTTGCGTGACCATGCCGAACCGGCAAGGGAAGCGCCAGGAGATGTCGGGACCGATGCCACGCCTGGGACGGGTGAGAAGGCGCCACCTGCAACAGTGATGGAGGCGCGCCACCCATCCCCGGATGATGCGACCGGCACGCGCATGGACAGACAGGCCGTTCCTCCGATGTTGCTGGCACCGGGACAGTCCGGCCTTCAGCCGACCCTTTCCGCTCGGACGGAAGACAGGATCGCGCAAAGGACCACGAACGGACCGAAAGGCCCGTTTTTGCCCGCCCTGACAGATGAAGCCCCGCAGGCAAGCCTCGCCGGCATGCCGGAAGGCGACAACGCCACCCGCCAGCTGCCCGCGGCGGCGCCCCTGCATGGCCGGGCGACCTTCCGCATTCACCTGCAGGACTATCGCCAGAGCCGCCATTTTTCCGCGCCTGTGCCATTCCCGAAGACGGAGGACAAGCCGCCGCCCGCCGCATTCGAAGGTGGCCATCACAAGCCGGGAGCCGGCATGATCTCCACGTGGCCGCAGATGGCCTTCGCTTCCCCCAATGAGGAGACACCGTTGCATGCCGGCGATTCGGCAGCCCTGACCCGTCGTGTCCTGAGCCTGGCTCGCGAGCTTTCACCACCGGCAGTCACCACTCGCCAGCTCGATATCGCCATTGCCCCGCCGCTGGGCGGTACGCTTGCCGTGCGCCTCGCCCTGCGCGGTGACGCGCTGCAGGTAACCTTGCGTGTGCCTGAGGCCGCCATGGCCGAGCGCCTTCAGCGCGATGCCGATCATCTCGCCCGCCGTCTCGGCCAGGCAGATATCCATGGCGCCACCCGTGTGCTGGTGAATGTGGTTGTGGATCCGAACGCCGTCACGCCCGCAGGCCGCAGCGAGGCTGCCCATGGCGTCCTGCAGCCCTTCGCCCATCAGTCCCCCGTCCCGCAGGGCCAGGGACAGCAGGGGCAGGCCACGGGCCACATGGCCGGGCAGGGCATGGGTGGGCACACCGGCACAGGCCCGGGGCAGGGCGGGCCCATGCAACAGGAGACATCTCCCCGACGATCTCCCGTGTCCATCGAGGAGAATGCCGAAGTCAGCGGCAGCGAGACCCGCCATGACCATGACCCGGTGCCTGACAGAAAGACGCCCGCCGGCCATCGCCGCCTCTATCTCTGAACCCGAGGGACGCGGCAAGACGTCGATCCGGTGCCGGGCCATCCGCGCCCGTCTCGCCGTGTGTGGCGTGATCGTCTTGTTCGCCGCCATCGTCATGCTCCCCGCAGCGGCCCGCGCCGGTGTCTGCGAGCGCCACATGGCCGCCGCCGCGGCCCGCCATGGAGTCCCCCTCGGTTTTCTTTATGCCATTGGCCTCACCGAGACGGGCCGCCGCAACTCCTTGAGCCCATGGGCCCTGAACATCCATGGCAGGGCCGTTTTCGCCCGCTCGCGCAGGGAGGCCTATGCCATCTTCCGCGCCGCCCGCGCCCATGGCCGGCGTCTCATCGACATGGGCTGCATGCAGATCAACTGGCACTATCACCGTCACCACTTCCCCTCCGCGTGGGCGATGCTGGATCCCGCGCGCAATGTGGACTATGCGGCCCGCTTCCTGCGCCGGCTCTATGAGCGCGAGGGATCCTGGACCATGGCGGCCGCCCGCTATCACGCTGGCCCCGACAATGATCCGGCTCAGAAGCGCTATGTCTGCACTGTCATTCGCAACCTCGTGGCCACCGGTTTCGGCCGCTGGACTCCCGGCGCCCGCCGTTTCTGCCGCCGGTGAACCTTTCTGGAGGAGAGAACGGCAGACGACAGGAGGGGCGGAAAGCAAGCCTTTTTAACCATCAGTCAGCAAGGGCAATGCATCACTGATGCCACCTTGCTACGTGTTTCGCGTGAAAATTGAAAGATCCGTTTTCAGGGAAAAATAAGAAATGGTCCTTATGCTGCACCGTGGCGACGGGCGCGCTCCCGGCGGGCGCGGCCGGTCTTGAGCAGGAAACGGAGACTTCTGCCATGTGTGGCTGGTTGAAACGACTGAAGCGTTTCGGAAGACAGGAAAGGGGCGCCGTGGCTGTCGAGTTCGGCATGCTGGCCATCCCCTTCTTCCTGATCTTCATCGCCCTGTTCGAGGTGAGCCTGATGCTGCTTGGCGAGCGCTTCCTGCAGGAGGCGGTCACCGGGGCCGGGCGCGCCATTCGCACGGGGCAGGCAACCAGCGGCACGGATCTGGCCCAGTTCAAGACGCAGTATCTTTGCCCCCGCCTGGTGATGCTGGACTGCAACAAGGTGCTGGTGGAAGTCAGGACGTTCGACTCGTTCAGCACCATCAGCCTGGATGAACCGGATTTTTCGGATCCCGACAGGGATCCGCCGCTGGAATTCAACATTGGCGGTGCGTCCACGATCACCACGATTCGGGTCTTCTATCGGTGGAAGTTTCACACGCCGTTCATCGGTCGGTTCTTCTCGAATGTCGGAGACAATGTGACCCGTGTGCTGACCGGCGGAACCGTCTTCCGCAGCGAGCCGTACAACTGACCGTGGGGGGAGAGAGCCATGCGTATGAAGGACAGGTCATGCAGGGGAATCTCCAGGGGGCTGATCAGGCTGCGGAACAGGAGTCAGGCCTTTTCCCGCGAGGAGAAAGGCGTGGCCGCCATCGAGTTTGCGCTCATTTTGCCGATCATGCTGATCCTGTTCGTGGGCATGATCGAGCTGACGCTTCGCCTGAGCGAGAGTCGCAAGACAACCCTTTTTTCCGGCATGATCGGCGACCTGGTTTCGCAGAACGAGACCGGCCAGATCTCGGATGAGGAAGTGGAAGACTATTATGCGGCCGCGCGCTACGTGCTGTTGCCCTTTGATGACTCGCGCGTGCTGGTCCGGGTGGCGAGCTTTTCGCTTGGCGATAGTGACGAAATCCGCAGGGACTGGCTCATCAACAAGGGCAGCCTGGACGAGCAGAAGTGTCCGGAGGTGGGAGTGGAAGACCTGCCCGACGAGATGCGGGAAGTCATTACCAATGGAACCCCCATCATTGTCAGCCGCGTGTGCCGCCAGCAGAAGACGCTGATTTCCGATTTTCTCGGCATGAAACTCGAGGATTCGCCAATTTATATCCGCGATTCCTTCTTCAGGTTGAGATACGTGAGCGCGCTTTCCTGCACCAGCTGCAGCTGATGGGCCTCGAGGGCGGGCAGATGGCCACGGTGACGACAGACAGGGATGAAGGCATCATCGGATAATCAATTCGCAAGGATCATGATCCATGCTCTGACCGGAAGGCGGGCCTTCGCTGCCAGAGACGATGGCACACCGGAACCTGCGGAAGGAATGCGGGAGACATCTCCATGCTTGTCGAGATCATGAACGTGATCGTGATGTATGCCGTTCCCTTTCTCCTGGCCTTTGCCGCGGTCATGGACATCATGTATCGCCGCATCCCGAACAAGGTGGTCTTGGCGCTTTTCGTGCTCTTTTTCCCCACCGCATGGATGATCGGCATGGGGTGGGAACAGTTTCTGACTCACCTTGCCGTGTTTGCCGTCTTTCTCCTTGTGGGCTTTCTGCTCTTCCTCCCGGGATGGTTCGGAAGTGGTGACGGCAAGCTGCTGGCCGTGTGCGGTCTCTGGCTGGGCTGGCCGCAGGCCCTCGAATTCGTGATCATGACCATTCTGCTCGGCGGAGCTTATGCGGTTGTCAAGATTGTGGCAGACAGAGTGCTCTTCGAGGGCGGCATATGGTTTCCGCGCCTGACGGAGGGCCGTCTCGGCCGCATCCTGTTCGGCCGTGAAAACTCGCTGCCCTATGGGGTGCCGCTGGCGGCCGGCATACTCGCCATTCTGCCTCTCAGCATGTGGGCCAGGGCCCTCCTTCTCGATGGCAATGCGCAACGGGCGATGCAGCTCATGTCGTCGGGATGACAGTAGACAGCATCGAAAAGGCTCTCGGGCGGCACGGTCGTCTCGGCGTGCCGCCTTTTTCTGTGCAGAGGGCGTGAGGGTTCGGCCGCTCCCCACATCATGGGAGATACTGTGGTGGATTATGAAAATCCTTTCTTTTCAAGGGGATGAAAGAAAGGGTGGCGCACCCCATGGTTGATGGAGGTGGCGGTGTTCTGCACATGGTGCGTGCGTTAACCGGGCTTTGACCATTTTCGGAAATACTTTCGCCGACGATCGAGGTGGAGAGGCATCGCATCAGTCGGGGGGCATGGTTGCCCCCCATGCCTCGCAAATCTGGGGAATGCGCCCGATGCAGAAGAAGAGACAGATCATCCTCTATTCGGTGGCTGGAGCAGTGGCCCTGGTCGCGGCCTATGCGGCCAGCAACATTCTTGGCGGCCATGAGCCCAAGCCGGCCAAGAAGGTCGTGGTGCCCCAGGGCTCCGTGGAGATCCTGGTCGCGGCCAACAGGGTCCAGGCCGGCAGCATGCTCACCGGCAAGAATCTCAAATGGCGGCAGTGGCCCAGGCAGGCGCTTCTGCCGGGCATGATCCGCCGGGATCGCAACGGGAATGTCATGCAACGCATTTCCTCGGCGCGCACCATCGTGCCGCTGGAAAAGGGTGAACCGATCCTGGAGAGCAAGCTGCTGTTTCCGGAGGATGGCAGCTATCTTTCCTCGATGCTGGCGCCCGGCATGCGTGCGCTGGCCATTCCGGTCACCATGGTGCGCACGGCAGGCGGATATGTCCGTCCCTATGACCGTGTCGATCTCCTGTTTGTCGAGAAAGGGGGTGACCTGAGCACGGCCGAGCTCGTGATGGAGAACGTCAAGGTTCTCGCCATCAACAAGGTTGCCGTGGGGCAGCAGGCCAAGGGCGGCAAGGATGGGCCGAAGCCGCTGACCGCCGCGACGCGGGCTGTGCTCGAGTTGACGCTGCCACAGGCCAGGGTTCTGACGAAGCTGTCCCGCAAGGGACGCATCTTCATGGCGCTGCGTTCGCTGGCTGACAAGTCGGCAAGCGGGGAGCCGAAGCTCGTCGGCTACTTTGCCGAACTCGCCAAGGGCGACACGGACAGCGACTATTTCTCGGGTGGCGTGCGTGTCATTTCCCGTGGGGTCGCCCAGGGGCAGGGTAAATGAGGTTTGAGACTGTTTCGGGGACGAGAGAGATGAGCAAGAAGTTCGACAGGATCGAGTCGCGCATCCGGCATCGTCTGCGCACCGCCGTGATGGGCATGGCCCTGGCCCTGGCAGCCCCGGTTGCCGTGTGGGGCGTGTTCGGGGGCATGGCCGAGCGCGCGGAGGCGGCAGCGATGCAGAAGTATCTGCGCATTGGCCTCAACAAGTCGGTGGTCATTCGTCTGCCGCAGGATGCGCAGGACGTTCTGGTGGGTGATGACCGCATCGTGAAGGCGGTGCTCCGCTCGCGGCGCGTGGTCTACCTGTTTGCCCGCAAGATGGGGCAGACGAACATCTTCTTCCTGGATGCGGCTGGGCGGCAGGTGCTGGCCCTGGACGTGGAGGTCTCCCGTGATGTCAAGGCGCTGCAGGAGCTTCTGCGTCGCTCGCTGCCGGATGCCCGCATTCAGGTGGACATGATCGGAGACAAGATCGTGCTGCGCGGCACGGCCCGCAGCACGGACGAAGCGGTGCGCGCCCTCAAGCTGGCCGAGAGCTTTGCGGGTGGCCAGGGGCAGGTGGTCAATGCCATCACCATTGGCGGCAAGCAGCAGGTCACGCTGAAGGTGCGCATTGCGGAAGTGCAGCGGTCTCTGGCCAAGCAGTTCGGCATCAACTGGCGCAAGATTCTCGAGACGAGCGAATTCACGGCCGAGGTCCTCATGGCCAATCCCTTCTCTGTGGGCCAGAGCCTGGGCAGCAATCTCGTGAGCTCCAATCCCACGTTGCGTGCCCTCGGCCTGAGCAGCCCCGGTTTTGGCATCACCAATGCCTCGGGCTCCACGGCTGCGGTGCTTCGGGTGCTGGAGCGGGATGGCCTGATGCGCGTGCTGGCCGAGCCCACGCTCACGGCCATGTCCGGCGAGGAGGCCAGTTTCCTGGTGGGTGGCGAAATCCCCCTGCCCACGGGCTATGATGTCCAGACGGGCACGGTCACCTATGCCATGAAGCCCTTCGGCATCCTGCTGGACTTCAAGCCGCTCGTGCATTCGCGCAACCGCATCACACTGAAGGTCAAGACCGAGGTCAGCGAGATCAGCAGCCGCTATACCCAGTCCATCGGCAACATTTCCATCCCCGGTCTGGACAAGCGCAAGGCGGAGACCACGGTGGAGATGCCATCCGGTGGCACGCTGGCCATCGGCGGTCTGATCAAGGATCACACCCGTCAGACCGTGGACGGCGTTCCCGGCCTGAAGAACCTGCCGATTCTGGGCGCGCTGTTCCGTTCGCGGGATTTCCTGCGTGACCAGACCGAGCTTGTGGTTTTCGTGACGCCATATCTGGTCCGACCGGTGGCCGAGCGCAAGCTGCGCACGCCCATTGACGGCCTGAACGTGGCCAACGATGCCCAGGCCATTCTTCTGGGTCGCATGCACCGGGTCTATGGCGCGCCGACTGGCCCGAAGGGCGGTACCCGCGTCTACCACGGCGATGTCGGCTTCATCGTCGAGTAACGACTGCGGGTGCATGAATGGGATCAAGACGGGGAGTTGAAGACATGAACACGCGCAGGCTTGGCATGATTCTCGCGATTGGCGCCGCCGTGACCTTGGCTGGCTGCAACATGCGCGAGCAGATGTATGATGCGAAGAGGGGATACATTCCGGAGACCCCGGAGGAGACCTTCCCCATCGAGGTGGTGGATGGAGCGGCGCGCCTCACGCTGCCGGTGAAGAGCGGTCGCCTCTCGGCCAGGGATGAGGAGACCCTGAAGCGTTTCGCGGCCGAGGCCGCGGGGATTCCCTCTCCGGTGATCGTGAGCCGCCCGCGTGGCTCCGTCAACGCGGAGCTGGTGGCCGCCCGGGCCACGGTGCTGCTCAAGCAGTTCGGCGTGGCGCCGCAGCGCATCCGCCACGTGACCCGCAAGAGCCGCAAGGGCGGGGTGGTCATCAGCTACAAGCGCAAGTTTGCCGTGACCAGGGAGTGCGGAGACTGGTCGAAGTCCGTGACCGTCACCGGTGACAACCGCCCCTATCGCAACTTCGGCTGCGCCCAGCAGCACAATCTCGCGGCGATGGTCGCCAATCCCGAGGATTTCGAGAACCCGCCGGCACTGGCACCGGCACCGGCCGAACGGCAGGTGAATTTCCGCAGTGCGTATGACAGTGGCCGGTGAAGAAGGGGCAAGGGGCAGGGCCCACAGGGCCCGAAACCTCCCGGCGCACAGGGGGCAGTGAGTTGAGTTTGCAGGTGGCAACCGAGGACACGGCCATGATGAACATGCAGAACATGACGGCACAGGCACAGAACCAGGAGAACCTGGCACCGCTGCCGCGGATAACGGTCCATGCCTTCTGTGAGACGCCCGAGGCGGCGCAGCTGATGCAGACGGTGGCCAACGACAGGCGCATGGCGCGCACGGATGTCCACATTTTTGGTGGAGGCATTCCGGGGGCGGTGCAGGCCTATGCACAGGCGATGACGCCGGAGCTCCTTGTCGTGGAGTCGCAGAAGGAGGCGAATGGCCTGTTTGCCGATCTCATGGCCCTGGCCGCGGTCTGCTCGCCCCAGACGCGCGTGGTTGTCATTGGCCATCACAATGACATCCAGCTCTATCGCCGCCTCATAGCGGAAGGGGTAAGCGACTACCTCGTCATGCCCCTCGCGCCGGTCCAGGTCATCAACTCGTTTGCCAATATCTTCATGGCCAGCGAGCACAAGGCCCTGGGCAAGGTGGTCACGTTCATCGGCGCCAGAGGCGGCAGTGGCTCGTCCACGATTGCCCACAATGTGGCCTGGCATCTTTCCCAGGATTTCGAGAAGAACACGGTGGTCGTGGACATGGACCTGGCCTTTGGCACGGCAGCCCTGGATTACAATGTCCATGCCACGCAGGGCATACTGGATGCCCTGAGCTCTCAGGACCGCATCGATCCGGTCTTCATCGACCGCTTGCTCACCAAGTGTGCCGAACATCTGATGCTGCTGGCATCGCCGGCCAGCATCGAGAGGGTTATCGACGTGCGCAACGAGACACTGGAGATTCTCCTGGACACCTTGCGAGGCAGCACACCGTGGACGGTCCTGGACCTGCCTTCGGACTGGGAGACATGGACACGCACGGCTTTCATCCAGGCGGATTCGATAGTCATCACGGCCACGCCTGATCTCGTTTCGCTGCGCAACGTCAAGAGCATGCTCGATGTGGCGAAGGGCCTGCGCCCCAATGACGAACCACCGCTTGTGGTCATGAACCAGGTGGGTCAGCACAAGCGTCCGGAAATACCCGTCGAGGACTTCTGCGAGGCCCTGTCGATCAAGCCGGCCGCCGTCATCGACTACGACCCGGAGCATTTCGGCGCGGCCCTGAACGAATCGAAAATGCTGGCCGAGATCGCGCCTTCATCCCGGGCGGCGCAGGCCGTGCGGTCCCTGGCGGGCCGCATTCTCGGGCAGGAGAGCCCGGAGAAGGAGGACAAGGGTTCGGCCCTCAGCCGAATTCTCGGGAACATCACGCAGATGCTCCCGTTTGGAAACAGGAAGGGGTAATCGTCCATGTTTGGCAAGCGACAGGAAGGTAGCAATCCCGGTGCGGCCACGGGGACGGCCCAGCCGGGAATGGGGCAGCCGGGCGCTCCGCAGCAGATGCCGCCCCAGGCCGCAACGCCTCAGGCGGCCCCGGTGCAGCCGGGTGCGCAGGCATCGATGCAGCAGTATCAGCAACAGCAGCCCTCGCCGATGGGGGCGGTTTCCATGCAGGCGCCCCAGGCTGCTGGCATGCCGCATGCTGGCGCGCAGCCGGTCATGCCCAATTCCGGCGTGATGCCTGCGGGCAGCATGGCTCAGCAGACGCAGGCACCGGCAGGCATGGCAAACAGCGGCCTGGCGGCCGGGACAGGTGCAACCATGCCCCCGCCTGCGGTCCAGCCGGCCGAGATCGCTTCCGCCGCGTCGTTTGCCAGCAATGCGCCGAAGAAGGATCCTCTGGGCATCGCCAAGGAGCGCTCCGAGGAATACTACAACATCAAGTCGATGATCTTCAATGCGCTCATCGATGCCATCGATCTCACCCAGCTGAGCCAGCTGGATCCGGAGAGCGCGCGCGACGAGATCCGCGATATCGTCAACGAGATCATCGCCATCAAGGACGTCGCCCTGTCCATCGCCGAGCAGGAGGAGCTGCTCGAGGACATCTGCAACGATGTTCTTGGCTACGGGCCGCTCGAGCCGCTGCTGGCCCGCGACGACATTGCCGACATCATGGTGAACGGGGCCGACAGGGTGTTCATCGAGGTCAACGGCAAGGTTGTCGAGGCCGGCATTCGCTTTCGAGACAACACCCAGCTTCTGAACATTTGTCAGCGCATCGTCTCGCAGGTCGGTCGCCGGGTGGACGAATCGAGCCCCATCTGCGACGCGCGCCTGCCGGATGGATCGCGTGTGAACGTGATCGTGCCGCCATTGGCCATCGATGGACCGGCGTTGACGATCCGAAAATTCAAGAAGGATCGCCTGAAACTGGATGATCTTGTGCGTCTTGGCTCCATCACGCCGGAGGGCGCGGAAATCCTCAAGATCATCGGCCGTGTGCGCTGCAATGTGCTCATCTCGGGTGGTACGGGATCTGGTAAGACCACCCTTCTGAACTGCCTGACGGCCTACATTGACGAGGACGAGCGCATCATCACGTGCGAGGACGCGGCGGAATTGCAGCTGCAGCAGTCGCATGTCGTGCGCCTGGAGACCCGTCCCCCCAACCTCGAGGGCGAGGGCGAGATCACCATGCGCGACCTCGTGCGCAACTGCCTGCGTATGCGTCCCGATCGCATCATCGTGGGTGAGGTGCGTGGTCCCGAGGCCTTCGACCTGCTGCAGGCCATGAACACGGGCCATGATGGCTCCATGGGCACGCTCCATGCCAACAGCCCGCGCGAGGCGCTCTCGCGTCTTGAGTCCATGATCACCATGGGCGGTTTCCAGCTGCCGTCGAAAACGATTCGCGAAATGATTGTGGGCTCCGTGGATGTGATCATCCAGGCGGCACGCCTTCGTGATGGCTCCCGCAAGATCACGCAGATCACGGAAGTGACGGGCATGGAGGGCGACGTGATCATCACGCAGGACCTCTTTGTCTATGAGATCATGGGCGAGGACGAGAACGGCAAGGTCCTGGGCCGCCATCGTTCCACGGGCATTGCTCGCCCGGCTTTCTGGGACCGTGCGCGCTACTACGGTGAGGAGAAGCGTCTGCTTGAGGCGCTGGAGAAAGCGGCCATGCGCGATGAGGGCGCAGCCGAATCGCGGATCTGAGCAAACGGTTGAACAGCGGGGGTTGAGCCCATGTCGCAGCAGTTCCTCGCAATGATAATGATTCTGGGGCTGGCCATTGCCAGCGGCGGACTGGCGCTTGTGCTGCTCAGGCCGGTGATCATGGGCAATGGTCTGCAGAAGCGCCGACTCCAGGAGGTTGTGGGAGCCACGGCCTCGCAGGCGCAGCTTCAGAATCTTCAGAAGGACAAGCGCCGCCGGCAGCTGCAGGAGATGCTGGCCGAGATCGAGGCCAAGGGCAAGGACGAGAAGCGCAGGGAATCGCTGGCGACACGGATCCGGCGCACCGGGCTCAATATCACGGTCGGCCAGTTCTATATCTTTGCTGCGGCCTCGAGCCTGTTGACAGGCCTGCTGGTTCTCGTGTTCACGGGAATGCCGTGGGCCGCCGTTGCCGGCCTGTTCGTGGGCGGTGTTGGCATTCCCCTGTGGCTGCTGAACTTTCTCCGCCGCCGCCGGGAGGAGAAGTTTCTTCAGTCGTTCCCGGACGCCATCGATGTGCTGGTCCGCAGCCTGCGCGCCGGTCTTCCCATCAACGAGGCGCTGAAGATCATCGCCAACGAGATCCCGGAGCCTGTGGGGCCGGAGTTTGCCGAGGTCGTGGAAGGGCAGCGGGTGGGCATTCCGCTGGATCAGGGGTTTCAGCGCATGCACGAGCGCATGCCGCTGCCTGAGGTCAATTTCCTGGCCATAGTGATTGCCATCCAGTCCAAGACGGGCGGCAACCTGTCCGAAGCCCTGGCCAATCTGTCGAGCGTTCTCCGTGACCGGCGCAAGATGAAGCTCAAGGTGAAGACCCTGTCGCAGGAAGCCAAGGTCAGTGCCATGATCATTGGCTCGCTGCCCATCATCCTGTTCGCGGCCATCAGCATTCTCAATCCGGAATTCATCAGGCCCCTGCTGGAGACGAAGCTGGGCAACCTGATGATCCTCGGCTCCGTGATCTGGATGTCGATGGGCGTGCTCATCATGCGCAAGATGATCAATTTCAAGTTCTGAGGGGGCCCACCCATGGAAATGCTCTATGCCCTCACCGAGATCAGGAATCTCGTGATCGTTGCCACTGCACTGCTCACGTTCCTGACCATCATGACGCTCGTGAAGCCCTTTCTCGAGCGCGACGACATGCGCGAACGCATGCGCAAGGTCGCGCTGGAGAGAGACAAGCTGCGCGAGCGCCAGCGCGAAGAGCTCAATCGACGCGGCAACATCAGCCTGCGTGAAAAGAACCAGGGGCTCGTCTCCGAGCTTGTGCGGGCACTGAATCTGGACAAGCTGTTCGATGCGGAAAGCTATCGTGCCACGCTGCGCCAGGCAGGCCTGCGCCATGAGCGTCATCTGATGATGTTTCTGGCCGCGCGGGCCATTCTGCCCGTGGTGCTGGGCCTGGGTGGCTATCTCTATTCGTTGCTCTACTACCCGGATCTCGAACAGCGTTTCCGGCTTGCGGCGGCCATGGCCATGATCGTGGCAGGCTTCTATCTGCCCAACATCTACATTTCCAACCTGATCCAGAAACGCCGCGAGCAGATCCGCAATCACTGGTCCGATGCATTGGACCTGATGCTGATTTGCGTGGAATCGGGTATGGCCATTGAGCCGGCCATGCAGCGTGTGGCCAAGGAGATCGGCAGCGTTTGTCCGCCCCTGGCCGAAGAGCTGCTGCTCACCAATGCCGAGCTGTCCTATCTGGGCGATCGCACCAAGGCGCTGGAGAACCTGGCGGAACGCACCGGCCTTCAGTCCGTCAAGTCCGTGGTGAGCGCCCTCATACAGGCAGAACGCTATGGCACGCCGCTGGGACAGGCGCTGCGTGTGCTGGCCAAGGAAAATCGTGACGAGCGCATGGCCGAAATCGAGAAGAAGGCCCAGGCCCTGCCACCGAAACTGACCGTGCCCATGGTGCTCTTCTTTCTGCCGGTGATCTTCGTGGTGCTTCTGGGGCCGGCCGCGCTGATGACGTTCCTCAAGCCCTCCTGAGGGCATGAGAACGGATTTCCGTGATGCATGATGCAGAAAAACAGGAAAGGCGCTGGTCAGGGGCCAGCGCCT